>NZ_QQXK01000002.1 GCF_003575975.1 Galactobacter valiniphilus
AGGACACGAGGACCTCCGTGGATCGAGTGAGTGTGGTAACCCACATCGATACCGGAGGTCCTCACCTCATCCCGTCAGGCCACGCTGACCACAACCACCGTGGGAAGAACACCTAGGCCTCGCGCCAGGAGAGTCCCTGCTCCGCGAGGCCGGCGTCCAGGACCGCGAGGGCCTTGGGACCCACGCCGTGCAGGGCCGCGAGGTCCGTGCGAGACCACGCGGCGAGCGCCGCCCACGTCGAAACGCCAGCGTGCAGCAGCGCTCCGGCGGCCGGGCGGCCGATCGCGCGCGGGAACTCGGTGTTGTCCGCTGCGTGCTCCGGCTGGCTCATGCGGACAGGCTAACCCCACCGCCCGCTCGGGCACTCACACCCCGTGCACCCCGGCCCCACCCCGGCGGCTCCACACGTTTCCTTCAGTTCCACACGGGGATTGCAGTGGAATTGAAGGAAACGTGTGGAGCGGTGCTCAGGCGAAGAGGACGTCGCCCGGGAAGCCGCCCTCGGCCGCGGTCCGCGCGGACGCGGGCGGCACCCAGAACACGCAGGAGCCCACGGGCGTGGTCCACTCGTTCATCATGTCCAGCTCGGCGAGCCGGGCCTGGATCGGGTGGAACTGCTTCACCGGATCGGCCTGGAAGCTCACGAAAAGCAGCCCTGCCCGGTCCGCACCGGACGCGCCGGGGTTGTTGTAGTTGAAGCCGCGCCGGTAGATCTTCTCCCCCGCCGCAGCCGGGCGGGCCCGGCGCACGTGGGCGAAGTCGGCCACCACGGGCCAGCCGCCCTTCTCGGCGGCGAGGTCCACCTCGTCCTTCTCGACCCCGCCCGTGATGGGCGCGCCGTCCTTCAGCGTGCGGCCCACGGCATCCTCGCGGGCGGAGCGATCCACCTCGTCCCAGAGGTCCAGGTCCATGGAGATCCGCCGCAGCACCAGGGACGTGGAACCGTCACCGAACGGCCCGGCCCCGCTCCGATACACCACGCCCTCAAACTCCTCGCTCCCGGGCACTGGATTGGTCGTCCCGTCCACCTGGCCGAAGAGATTGCGCATCGTCGTGCCGTCGGGCCGGGCGCCCCGCGCGTAGCGGAAGCCCTCCTGCACCCACGCCACCGTGGCGAAAGGCGCGCTCTCGCGCTGCAACACGCGGTCGGCGTGCGCCAGCGTGAGCGGGTCGTCGCACGTGAGCTGCAGCAGCACGTCCGCCTCGCCCCAGCGCTCCTCCAACTTGTCGATCTTGTAGGCGGGAAGCGGCGCGAGCCACGCGGGGGCCTCGACCCCGGCACGTGTCACCGCCCCGCGCCCCAGCGCCACGGTGATCGTCAGGGAGGCGGGGGCCTCGCCGAGCTCCGGCTCAACATCGCCCAGGACGGGTCGCCCGGACATGAGCCGCTCGATGTCGTCGCCGAGCAGCGCGAGCCAGCCGCGCAGTTTGGCCGCAGTGGTCCCCTCTCGAAGCAAAAACGCCCGGTAGACGGCGTGCGCCCCGGGCGGCGTCGCCACCCCGGGCTGCCGCCCGGCGGCGGGGACGGCCGCGGTGGACGCCCCCAAGCCGCCAGAGGCAACCGTGGCCGCCGAACCGGGCGCCCCGCCCGGGGCGACGGATCCGGCGGAACCCGGCGCACCGCCGTCGGGCATCGACGAGCCAAGCGAGGAGGCGAGCGCCGCCCCGCCGGCCACGCCCCCGGCGGCGCCGGCCGCCGCGCCCGTGGCCAGCAGGAGCCCGCCGCGCAGCAGCGAGCGGCGTCCCAGTTCGGCGCCCACGTCAGTGACCCGCGTGCGAGGACTCGCCCGTGGAGCTGTCGCCCGTGGGCGCGTAGGACTCCTGCGCGCCCGAGAACGCCTTGACCGGGGCCGAGACCTTGACCTCGGTGCCGTCGTCCAGGGTGAGCGTGACGTCGACGGTGTCGCCCGCCTCGAGGTCCCGCTTGAGGCCCATGAGCATGACGTGGTCGGCGCCGGGCTCGAGGGTGACGGAGGCGCCCGCGGCGAGCGGGAAGCCGCCCTCCTTCTCCTTCATCTCGGTGCCGCCGCCGGCCGTGGTGACCGTGGTGTGCAGCTGGACCATGCCGGCCGCGTCGGAGCTCGCCTTGACGATGGTGCGCTCGGCGCCCGTGTGGTTGGTGACGACGCCGAAGAGCGCGCTCATCCCGTCCTTCTGGGTGGAGGCCTTGACCCAGGCGTCAGCGATCATGACGGAGTCGTGGGCCGCCTGGGTGCTCGTCGCGGCGGCCGTGCCGGTGGCGTTGGAGGTGCTGGCGCCGCAGCCCGTGAGGCCGAGCGCCGCGGCGGCGGAAAGGGCGATCAGGGTGGTCGTGAGGTTCTTGCGCATGGGTTTCTCCCGTGTCTCGCGCGGCCGGGCGCGCCCGGCCAGCGGGCGCGCGAAGGCGGCCCGCAGGGGTTCAGTGGGTGTGCGAGAGCGTCGCCTGCGACCGGCCGGGGCCGGTCAGGCGAACGCGGGGAGCGCGGGCGGGCCGCGGTGCCGCAGCGCGGCGAGGGGCAGCCCCAACAGGTGAGGGCGCGGGAGGCGTACCGAGGGCACGACCGCGGCCGGTCGCCGGGGTGCCACCGGCACCGTGGGCAGGCGTCCGCCGGCCGTGAGGCGCACGGTGCACCAGCGCCAGGCGCTAGCCAGGCCGCGCTCGGCGTGGCGGATGAGCAGCACGGAGGCCAGGGCGGAGAGCAGGTGCGCCAGGATCATGCCGTGGCCCGCCTGCGCCGCCTGGCCGAAGAGTTCGGCCGGAAGCGAGCCCGTGGCGAGGGCGCCGGAGCCGGGATCGGAGGTGCCGAGCGAACCGAAGCTGCGCGCGGCGAGCGCCGCTGCCTCCGCGAGGTGGGCGGCGTGTTCGCCGCCGGCCGTCGTTGCCGCCGCCTGCGTGGTTGCGTGCAGGCCGGCGTGGGCGCCGCCGAAGGCCAGGTGGTAGATGAGCTGGCTCGGGAGCAGGAGGCCCGCGAGGCGCATCAGCGAGGGCTTGGTCCGCGTGAACGGCAGCGCCACGACGGCGCCGAGGGCCCAGGCCATGCCCACGAGGAGCGGCTGCGGCGCGTGACCGCCCGCCATCAGGTGCGAGAACACCGCGATCGAGACCGCGACGCCCGAGGCGCCCCACGCGCGAAAGAGGGGACGCAGGCGGTTGTGCATGCTTCCTCCTTCGGTGCGCTGTGGTTCGTGGCGATGCTCGGGCAGGCCACCGCACATTCTACCGGCAGTAGAAGTGGGGTGCGGCGCCCGCGTGTGGTTGAGCCGGGCGGCGCACTGCGAGTTGGCACGGCGCCCGGCGACTTGCCACCCCGGCGCTTTGAGGCGCGTTCTGCGCTTTGAGGCGTGGATTCCCCGCCTCAAAGCGCAGAACCGGCCTCAAAGCTGCGGGCCCGCGGCGGGCGGCGGGCACGTAAACGGCCGGATCACTTCGAAACTGCGCGAAGGTTGCAGCAGTTCTGAAGCGATCCGGCCGTTTGAAGGCGGCGATCGGTAGCGTGCCCCCATGGGAATCACCGTCGAGGAGCTGCTGGCCGGACCGCGGGGCCGCTTGCTGTGCTTAAACCTCGCGCTCGCCTGGGAGGAAACGCAGGCGCAAGCGGCGGCGGCGTCAGCGGCGCGCTCGCTGGTCGCCGCGCCCGTGTGCCCCGTCCGGCTCCCGTTGTCCGATGCCGTCTGGCAAGCCGACGCCGCCCTGGATCCGGACCCGCGTGGCTCCAGCTACAACCTGCCCTACCCCGAAGAGAACCGGGCGCTGGCGCTCGAGGACATCGACGCCGCCTGGGCACAGCCACTGGCCGCCCGTCGACGGGCGAGGCAAGACGCCGAGGCCTTGATCGCCACGGCGGCCAGGGCATGCCAGAGCATTGCCGCGCGTGTTCCACTGCCCGGGACACTCTTGTGGGCGCTGGCCGACACCGCCGGGGCGGCACGCGGCTGGCAGGCTCCCGCCGGTATCGACGTGCTTCTCGCCCAACCGGCTTTGGTCTCCGCGCTGCGCCCCGTGGCTCAGGCGGTGACGAACAGCCCTGCCGTGGACTGGTGGTCGCGGGGCATGGATCCGCCGGATCAGTGGATCGAGCTACAAGAAAGCGACGGTTCCGCCTGGAGCTGGCGGCTTCGAGGAAACATCCGCAAGGTGTGGGACGAGTGGGCTCAGCACCGCGCTGAGGAGGAGGCCGAGGGCTTTTCAAGCACCGGGTGGACCTCACCCGTCACCTTCGGCCAGGATTCCCCGCCCATCACCCACGGCACCTTGCCCAGCGCGGCGTGCGATGCATCGGGAGCCCCGGCAGAGCGGCCCCACGGCGATGCGGAACTGGCGGTGGCTGGCACCCCCACGGGCTTCCTCATCCAGGAGGACAGCGGGCCGGTGGGGCCACTGATGCAGGCGGGAAGGCTGTTGCCCCAGGCCGCTCCCCGGGTCCTGGAGATCGACTCGGAGGCGGCGTGGGTGTCCGCGTGCACCGCGTTCCCGCTGGACGTGAGCCGTTCGTACGGGCCGCAGGCGAGGCTCGCGCTCTACCTCGTGGACGAGCCCCGGGCCACCACCTGGGTGATCCCGGACTGGGGGAAGGCTGCGCGGGAGTACGACGCGGTCCATCTGACGGTTGGTGCCTATCTCGCCTGCGCCACCCGGCCCATCGAGGTACCCGGTCACGGCTTTTCGGCGATTACCGGCTGGGATCCAGACGAGACGTACTGGCTCCGCTTTCCGCCAGAGCAGGAGCCGCCGAGCGAGGCCAACGGTCGCCTGCGCACCTGGAGCGAGGCCGGCGGCGACGAGTGGCGCGACATCACGAGAGGTCCGACCGGCGCTTCGCGCTGAGACCCGCTCGGCCTCGCCGCATGCTTTGAGGCGCGTTCTGCGCTTTGAGGCGTGGATTCCCCGCCTCAAAGCGCGAAACCCGCCTCAAAGCTGCGTGCCCGCGACGGGCGGCGGGCGGCACACACGCAAACGGCCGGATCGCTTCAAGACTGCGCGAAGGTTGCAGCAGTTCTGAAGCGATCCGGCCGTTTCGAGGGCCCGTCAGCGGGCGCCGGCGAGGGCGCACGCGCCTAGTGCGCGTGCACTCCCTCGCGGTGCCCGTGGCCGCGGGAGCCGCGCCCGCCCGCCCGGGGCGAGGCGGCGTCGTCGTGCTGGTGGTCCTCCGCGCCCTCAGGGGCGGCGTCCTCCAGCGGCAGGCCGGCGGCCTGGCGCTCGGAGAGCTGGGCAAACGCCCCGCCCGCCGCGCGCAGCTGAACCGCCGTGCCGCGCTCCAACACGCGTCCGTTTTCAAACACCGCGATCTGCTCCGCGTCCTCCACGGTGGAGAGGCGGTGCGCGATCGTGAGCGTGGTGCGGGTGGAGGCGAGGTGATCCAGGGCCGCCTGGACCTCGGCCTCCGTGGTGTTATCCAGCGCGGAGGTGGCCTCGTCGAGAACCAGCACGCGGGGGTTGCGCAGGAGCGTCCTGGCGATCGCCAGGCGCTGCTGCTCGCCGCCGGAGAAGCGGTGACCGCGGGCGCCGACCAGGGTGTCGAGCCCCTCGGGCAGGCGGCGGACCAGCTCGGCGATGCGCGCGGCCTCGAGGGCCTCCCACAGCGTCTCGTCGCTGGCCTCGGGGGCCGCCATGCGCAGGTTGTCGCGCACCGAGGCGTGGACCAGGTAGGTCTCCTGGCTCACGACGCCCACGAGGGAGGCGAGGTCGGCGAAGCTCATGTCGCGCACGTCGACGCCGTCGATCGTGACGCGGCCGGAGGTGACGTCATTGAGGCGGGGCACCAGCGAGGCCAGCGTGGACTTGCCGGAGCCGGTGTGGCCCACGAGGGCCGTAGTAGTGCTGGCGGCGATCGTGAGATCAACGTCCTTCAGCACCGGGGAACCCTCGCCGTAGGCGAAGCTCACGCCCTCGAAGCGCACCTCGCCACGCGTGGTGGCAGGGTCCATGCGGACGGGGTTCGCCGGCTCCTTGATGTCCGGGACCAGATCCAGCCACTCGAAGATGCGGGAGAAGAACGCCATGGCGGTCACCCACTGCACGCCCACCGACATGAGGCCCATGACGGGGCGGAACAGGTTGGCCTGCAGGGCCGTGAAGGCCACCACGGTGCCGATGGACAGGCCGTCGCCGCCCAGGGGGAAGCCGGCGGCCAGGTAGATGACGGCCGGGATGGCCGCGAAGATGACCTGCATGGTCGCCATGCGCCAGCGGCCGGCGAGCTGCGATTGCATCTCGAGCTCCACGAGCTCCTGGCTCGCGTCGCTGAAGCGCGCGGCGTCGCGATCCTGCGTGCCGAGCGTCTTGGCCAGGCGGATGCCGGAGACCGAGAGCCCCTCGTCGACGTAGGTCTGCAGCTGGGCCATCTGCGCCTGCTGCTTGGCCGTGATGTCGCGGCGCAGCACCGCAACGCGGCGGGCCACCCACACGGCCAGCGGGATGACGAGCAGGGAGATCAGGGCCAGCCAGGGCGAGAGCACCAGCATGGCGACGATGGTGCCGATGGCCGTGGTGACGTTGGAGGCCACCGAGGTGGCGGTGTTCGTCACGAGGTTCTGCATGCCGTTGATGTCGTTGGTCATGCGGGACTGCACCTCGCCGCCGTGCGTCCTCGTGAAGAAGCCGAGCGACTGGCGCTGCAGGTGCCCGAAGAGCCGGGTGCGCAGATCGTGCATGACGCCCTGGCCCACGCGAGTGGAGATCCAGGTCTGCCACACGCCGATCACGGCGGTGACGGCGGCGACCGCGATCATCGCGATCACGAGCCAGGTCAGCAGCGGCACGTTCCCGTGCGGCAGGGCGTCGTCGATGACGCCGCGCACCAGGAACGGCTGGAACAGGGAGACGATGGAGCTGCCGGTGATGAGCAGCACCACGAGCAGCAGGGGGCCCTTGTAAGGCGTAAAGAGCGCGCCGATGCGGCGCAGGCTCACGGGATGAAGCTTGAGTTGGTTGCGGTCAGCCTTGCTGACCTTGGCGGGACCGTGCCCGCCGCGGCCCCCACCGGGGCCAGGACCATGGAGTGCAGGACCGTGTGTCATGCGTGGCCCTCCTCTTCTCTTGGGGTGGCGTCGCGTTCAGCGCCCGCCTCATTAATGAGGTTACCTCACCAATACGTTCATGTAAAGAGGTAACCTCCACACCTTGGGGTTTGTTCCCGCTGCGCCTAGGATCGAGGCCATGACGCCCGTTCCCCCCGAACTCTCGGACCTGGTCCACTCCGTCTCGCACGGGCTGCGCCGGAGCTGGATGGAGGACCTGGCCCCCTTCGGCATCTCCCCGCACCAGTGGCGCGCGCTGCACACGGTGGCGGCCCACGCCGAGCACGGCGAGGACCTCCCCCGCCAGCGCGACGTCGCCAACGCCTTGCGCATCGCCCCGCGCTCCGCCGCCGAGGTCATCGCCCAGCTCGAGGCCGCCGGCTGGATCACGCGCAGCCAGGACCCCACCGACAAGCGCGCCGTGCTCCTCGAGGCCACCGAGTCCGGCAAGGACCTCGACCGCCGCGTCCACGCCATGCGCTCCGAGCGCAGCGCCGGCTACTTCGAGATCCTCTCCGACGCCGACCGCGCCGAGCTCACCCGCATCCTCGGCGTGCTGCTGGAGGCGCACCCGCGCCCCGAGGGCGCGCGCCGCGGCGGGGGCGGCGGGCTGCACCGCCGCCGTTGAGCCGCCGGCCGGGGCACAACTAAAAACCGAGCCCTCCTGGACTTTCCGCGCACACGAGTGCGCGTTTCGTTCAGGAGGGCTCGGTTTTTGGGCGGCGGTGCACGACGGCGCGTGGCCGGCCTGGGCGGGCGGGCCGGCTGGGTTGGCGGGCCGGGCTGGGCGAGCGGGCTGGGCGAGCGGGCCGGGCTGGGCGAGCGGTGGCGGCTGGGTGAGCGGCGCCGCTCGCCGAGCGAACGCGCACACCGGGCCAGTCCGGAGCGTGCCGGCCACGCTCGGCCGGTGCACGCGCACCGCGCCGCTGCCCCTAGTCCCGCATGCACTTCCCAGGGTTCCGCGCTGATTGCTGCGAGCCGGGCTCGGCCACGTAACCGGCCGCAGCGATGCACGTGAAACCCTGCGCGGGCGCGCTGGTGCTTCCCCCGTACGAGTCAAACGCGGTGATCTCCACCACCTTGAGCCGCGCGCCGTCGGTCTGTGCAAGCGTGACGATCGGGTCGCCCTCGGTGGTGGTGGCCCACCAGCCGGTGTGGGCTGGCTCCCCGGCTTCGATGGCCGCCGCGAAGCACGCCCGCTGGGCGGACTCCAGCGCCAAGGTGTCGGTGAGCGCCACCGATCCGCAGTCCTTGCCCCGCGGTGCGGCCGCCCACGCGGGCGTCACCGCGAGCGCCCTCGCCGCATCCACCGGATCGTCCCCCGTGTAGCGCCGCACGGGGCCGGCCGTCGCTCCGCCCTGCGGGGCGCCGGTGTCCACGCACGAACCGTTGGACGGGCACTCCTGATAGACACCGGGGAACGTGCGCACGGAGCAGCCGCCCAGCGCACCGGTGCCGAAGACGCCCACAGCGGACACCACCGCCGCTGCGCGCCGAACGCCCGAGCCAACCACCCGCCGTCGTGCCTTCATGGCTGCCTCCCTTGCCAGAGCGGATCACCGATCCGCCCAGGCTAGGCGCGCGCCGAGCCCCGCGAGAAGCACGGGACGATGACAAAAAACCGAGCCCTCCTGGACTTTCCGCGCACTCGAGTGCGCGTTGTGTTCAGGAGGGCTCGGTTTTTGGGCGGCATGCCCGGCGACGCGGGGCCGGCCGAGCGGCGGCTAGAACTCGTCGCTTCCTGGCTTCTTGCGCGTGAGCTGCAGGATGATGCCGAGAACGATCGCCAGGACCAGGAAGCCGGCCACGATCCACATGATCATGACGGTCGGCGCGGTCTCGGCGACGACGTCGGCGCCGCCGGAGGCCTGCGCGCTGGCCGAGGCGGCGGGGCTCTTGGCCGGAGCGGCCGTGGCCTTGGCCGAGCTCGCGGCGCCGGAGGACGCGGCGGGCTTGGCCTTCTCGCCCTTCGTCACCGTGAAGGCGTAGTCGTCGTTGCTGTGGATGCGGTGCCCATCAGAAGACAGCGCGGACCAGGAGACGTCGTAGGTGCCGGCCGGCAGCGCGGTGAGCGCGCGGGAGAGCTTGGCGCCGTCGATCTTGACGTCTCCCGTGGCGTACTCCTTGCCGTCGCGGTCGGTGACCGAGATGGCGTTGGAGGTGCCGGCGATCTGCTTGATCTCGGCGGAGAAGGTCAGCGTGATCGTGTCGGGTGCCACCTCGATCGCGCTGCCTGCCTTGGGCGTGCCGCCCAGGAACTGGTCGTGCGCCTGCGCCGGAGCCGCCGCAATGAACGGGGCGGCCAGCAGGGCGAGCGCGCCGGCGAGGGCCAGCGCGAGGCGCGAACGAAGCGGGCGGGGGGCGGTGGTGGACACGGTTCCTCCTGTAACGATGGTGGCCCCGCGGCGGCCGGTTGGCACGCGCGCACGGCAACTCACCATCCTACGTCGACGCCCGGCCCCACCGCTGTGACGGCGGCGGCATCGGCGGATCCCACGGCATACTTCAAGCATGAGCGAACTCGACTCCCCCGTCGCCGGCGTGCGCGTCCTGCGTCAGGACAATCCCGGGCCCATGACCCTCCAGGGCACGCAGAGCTACGTCATCGCGGCGCCTGGCGGCGCCGTGGTCATCGATCCAGGGGACGACGACGCAGCACACCAGGAGGCGCTGTCGGCGCTGGGCCCCGTGGCGCTCATCCTCGTGACGCACCGCCACCACGATCACGTGGGCGGGCTGCCCCGCCTGCGCGAGCTGACGGGCGCGCCATCGCGCGGCGCGGCAGCCGAGTTCAGCGTCGGCGCCGCCCCGCTGGCGGACGGCGAGCTGATCGAGCTGGGTCAGGGCCTGGCCCTGCGCGTGCTCGCGACGCCGGGTCACACGGGGGATTCGATCAGCCTCGTGTTGCTGCGGGACGGCGCGGACGTCGCCGTCTTCACGGGCGACACGATCCTCGGCTACGGCACCACGATCATCGACCACCCGGACGGCACGCTCGAGGACTACCTCGCTTCGCTCGAGGCCCTGCGGGCCCTCGGGCCCGTGGAGACGCTCCCGGCCCACGGCGGCTTCCCCGGTCCGGTGGACGCGCTCGCCCAGAAGTACCTCGACCACCGGCTCATGCGCCTGGAACAAGTCCGGGCCGCGGCGGCCGGGCTCCTGGAGCGCGGCCTCGAGCCCACGGTCCCGGCCGTCGCCGACGTGGTCTACGCGGAGGTGGACCCCTCCGTCCGGCGGGCCGCCGAGCACACCGTCTCCGCCCAGCTGGCGCTGCTGGCGCGGCGCGGCGACATCTAGTCCGCCCGCGCCTACCCTCGTTCCATGAGCAGCACCGAGCCGGAGGCTCCCCACCGCACCGCCCTCGTCACGGGTGCCACGAGCGGGATCGGGCTGGAGTTTGCCCGCCAGCTCGCGGCCCAGGGCCGCCACCTCATCCTCGTGGCCCGCGACCGGGACCGCCTCGCTGCGGTCGCGGCCGAGCTGGAGGGCGGCTACGCCATCCACACGGAGTCGATCGTGGCCGATCTGCTGGACGAGGCGAGCCAGGAGGCGGTGATCGAGCGCCTCCTGAGCCACGTGGATCCCGTGGAGCTGCTCGTCAACAACGCCGGCTACGGCCTGGTGCGCAGCTTCGCCGACAACACGTGGGACGAGGAGCGCGACCATTGGCGCATCCATACCGAGGTCCCGCTCCGGCTGGCCCATGCGGCCCTGCAAGCCATGCGCGAGCGCGGCGGCGGGCGCATCATCAACGTGGCCTCCGTGGCCGCGTTCACTCCGCGCGGCACCTACTCGGCGTCCAAGCTGGCGATGGTGAACTTCTCGAAGTGGGCCACGCTGCATCACGCGGAGGACGGCCTCGTCGTCACGGCCCTGTGCCCGGGCTTCACGCGCACCGAGTTCCACGAGCGCATGGGCCAAGACACCAAGGCCTTCCCCAGGCTCGCGTGGCTCAAGGCCGAGGACGTGGTGCGCCAGGGGCTCGCCGATTCCGCCGCCGGCCGGTCCCTCAGCATCCCCTCGCTGCGGTACAAGATCGCGCGCCTGGCGGCGAGCGTGCTCCCGGCCAAGACCGTGGAGAAGATCGTCCGGCGCAGCTAAGTGCCGTTGTCATGACAGCGGGGGTGGGCGTTCGCCGCCCACCCCCGCTGTCGCCCCGGATCAGAGTTCCCTCCACCGGCGCCGTCCTTCGCTATGACTTGGTTGAGCTCACGTGCCGCGACGCCGCGGCCACGGCCCTTTCCGTCGCCACCGCCAGCGAGGACCCCGCGGCCAGTTCCGCGAGCAGCGTTCCATTCAGACTGTCGCCAGCACCGGTTGAGTCCACCACCTCAACGCGCGGCGCGGGGAAATCATGCTGCTCCCCGCCAGCAAAGACGCTGGCGCCGCGCGCGCCCCGCTTGAGCACGACGGTGGTTCCGGTCCGGGCCGCGATGCTGCGCGCCGCGTCGACCGGGTCCTCCATACCTGCCAGACCGCACGCCTCGGACTCGTTGGGGAGAAAGAGCTCCACCTGCGGCAGAACGTCCTCCAGAAGCTGCCGTTGCTCGGCTGCCCCCCAGCCCTGCGCGGGATGGCCCGTGTCCAGGGCCGTGTGGCAGCCTGCGGCGCGGGCGGCTTCGAGGAAGCTCAGCCCCGTCCCCTCCCGTAGCGCGGGAACCAAGAAGTAGCCGGCAAACAGCACGTATGTGCCGGCGTCCGGCAGCTCTCGCCGCTCGAACGTCATCGCCTCCGCGGCACCGGTGCTGGAGAGGAAGGCCCGATCGCGTCCCGTGTCTTCCACGGCAACGGTCACCCCGGTGGGAGCCGAGGCAGTGGGATCCATGTCAAGCAGCACGCCTTCCTGCTCCAGCACATCGCGCAAAAGGTGCCCGGTGGCATCCTCACCGACAACCGCGCTCAGCAACGTGCGGGCTCCGGCCCTCGCCGCGTGCGTGGCCGAGTTGGCCGCGCTGCCACCCAGGCGAGAGGCAATGCCGCGCACCAACACCTCGGTACCGGGTTCTGGCAAGGCGCAGACGCCCCGCACCACCACGTCCAGATTGGCATCGCCAAAGACATGCACAGCCGGGGGCAGGCTCTGGCGAGTCAGCTCCATGAGGGCTTTGCGGGCCTCGGCGAGGTGCGCGCGGCGGACGTCGCCGCCGCTTTGTAGCTGGGCCAGGCGGCCCTGTTGCTGCGCCACGGCCGCCTTCACGGCGTCGACGCCGGGCGAACCCGCCTGAACGCGCGCGAGCACGGCTTCGGGATGCAGGCCAGCGCTCATGACGAGCTCGGCCAGCTCCGGGTCGGCACCGGCGTCCAGCAGGGCCTGCTGAACCGAAGCCAGAGACCACGTCAGCGGGGAGCCCGAGCGGAAGAGCCCGCCCACAATGTCGTGCGCGGCGCGCCACGGGACGCCCTTCGTGGCGAGGGCCTCGGACACCGATGTCGTCGTGATGCCGGCCTCGACCATCTGTTGTGCGCTCGGAAGTGCGCCGATCTCAAATCCACGCATCACGCCGTCGTGCAGGCGCAACAGACGCACCAAGCGATCGCCGGATGCCCACAGGTGCTTCTGCACATCCGTCGTGGCGTTGTTGGAGTCCTCGTACCAGCCCGCGGCGATCGTTGTCATGGTGGAGAGAAGATCGCCGTTGCTGGCCCCCGACATGGACACCATGTGTTCCAACACCACGGGATTCTGCTTCTGCGGCATGATCGAGGAGCCCTGCGAGAACTCGGCGGGCGTCTTGACCCAACCAAAGTTCATCCACTCCTGGAGCACACGGGCCCAGCGCGCCGTGGTGGCGGAGATCCGGGCGTAGATCGCGGCCAGGCGCATGAAGTGCTCCGCGCCGGCGACGGCTTCGTAGGAGGCGATAAAGCTCGAGTCGAAACCCAAAAGATCCGCCACGCGCGCGGCGTCGATCTCAATGTCCGTCCCGGCAAAGGCAGCGGAGCCCAAGGGAGACACGTTGAGCTCGTCGTACACCGAGAGCAGCTCCGTGGCCTGGGAGAGCATGCTCTCCGCCAAGCCAGAGAGTACGTGCCCCACCGTGGTTGGCTGCGCCGGGCGGCGGTGTGTGTGCCCCGTCAGCAGCCACTTCACGCCGTTGCTCGCAACGGCAAGTGTGTCCTGGGCTGTCTGCAGCAAGAGGTCCGTGATATCCAGGACGTCCCTACGCAGGATCATCCGGAAGACACCGGCGTCCAGGTCGTTGCGACTGCGAGCCAATTGCACGTCCAGCTCCGATGTGGGGATCGCGCAGGCCTTGGCCAGCTCGCATTCCAAGCGGTAGTACGGGTCCTCGGCCTGCGAGGTGAAGTCCAGGTGGCGGGGCCCGTGATAGCCGGTCCCGCGACCCTCGCCCCAGCCCCAGCGCTGAATCAGGGTGTGCAGGCCGCGCAGCAGCAGATCGGCGCGCCGTTCCGGTAGCACCCCGCGCTCCTTCATCATCTGCACGTGGGCAAGAGAAGCCTCAACCATCGCAGGCAGATCGTGCGGAGCGGACTCCTCAAACGCCACCCGCAGGTGGTTGTCCCAGTAGACGGAGAGGTCATCACGATCACGCAAGCGCGCGCGTTCCGGGGCAGTCATCACGAGACCTTTCGGGTCGGGGGTTCGGTGAGTGAGGCAGCTTTCGTGGAGGAGCGGCGCCGCCGCGGATTCTCCAGAAAGTCGGCGAGGAGCAGAACGATCAAAATGGCAAACATTTGCAATGCGCCGTAGGCAAACGCCGAGCCGATCTCATTGGCGTACTGGCGGTTGTAGATCTCCACCGAGAGCGGGGCAAAGCGCGCCGGGTACACCACCACCGAGGCGACGTATTCGCCAAAGCCCTGCACGAAGGCCATGAGCGCTCCGGCGATGACACCGCGGGTCATCAGAGGAAGCGTGACTAGGCGCAAGGTGCGCAGAGGCCCGGCTCCCAGGTTCTGAGCCGCTTCCTCCACCGAGGGATCGATCTGCGCCAGCGACGCGGCCGCGTTGCGGAAGACCAGCGGCACAAAGCGGATGAAGTAGGCCAGCGGCAGGATCCACAGCGAACCGACGAACACCTGGCCCAGGTTGAACGGGGTGGGGCTGGCAAACGCCGTGACGATGTTGATGCCCACCACGGTCCCGGGGAGTGCCCAGGGCAGCATGATCATGACATCGAGCCAGCCGGCACCCCTCCCCTTCCATCTCGCCACGACCCATGCGGTCAGCACGCCCACCAGGATGGAGGCCAGCATCGCGAGACCCGACATTTGAGACGAGACCAGCAAGGGGCGCAACGAGACAGGATCGGAGAAGATGGTCACGAAGTTCGCCACGGTGTATTGCGGCGGCAGGATCTGCGTGGTCCAGGTGCCATCCACTGTGAAGGCCAGCAGGATGATCGTCACGACGGGTGCGGCCAGGACCGCCACCACGGCAACGGAGCCCACGGCCGCGAGGGTTCGCGGCAAGGTGCCCTGCACCGACTTCAGGGCCTGCGGGGTTCCCTTGGACGCGCTGCGTGTTGAACGCCGGCCCTGGTACCAGCGCATGAGCAGCAGGAACGCGATGGAGACGAGCGAGAGCACGGTCGATTGGGCGGCGGCCAAGGGGTAGTCCCCTGAGGTCTTGGCTGCCACGATGCGCATCGTCAGGGTGTTGACGTTGTAGAACTGTGGGGCTGTGAACGAGGCCATCGAGACCATGAAGGTCAGCAGCGCTCCCGAGACCAGGGCGGGCGTCAGCATCGGCATGAGCACTTGACGCCACATCGTGACGCGGTTGGCTCCCAGGTTCATGGCGGCTTCCTCGAGGGAAGCGTCCGAGCCGGCGAGGCCAGCGCTCACCGCGAGATAGAAGTACGGGTACATGGTCATGGTGTGCACGAGCAGCACACCCGCCACACCGTCTGCCGAGAAAGTGGACGCCATGATGCCCGTGACGGACTCCATGAAGCGGGGCACGATGCCCGAAGCGCCGTAGAGGTAGTAAAACGACAGCGCGCCGATGAGGGGAGGCAGCGCCATGGGCAACAAGGCCACCACCCGCAGGACGCGGCGCCCTGGGAAATCGAAACGCGAGAGCAGGACGGCCAGGCCGGATCCAACGATGCCGGCCAAGACCACGGAGGCCAGCGAAATCCCCACCGAGAGCAGGAGCGCGGTCCAGGCCGTACCGCCGGCGCCAAAGGCCTCGTAGGCTTCGCCGCCGTCCTCCAACGAGGAGAAGAGCGTGGCGAACATCGGGAGCACCACGTAGACCAACAGGATCGCCACGAGCGGCAACGCGAGGGCGTACACGAAGCGATCGGAGGAGCTCAGCCCCTTCCAACCGACCCCGCGGCGCCGTTTGGCACGTGACGGCGTGGTGGTGCTGGGAGGAGTCGCTAGCGCGGTCATGGCGCCACCGACCAGAGCCGATCCACGGCCGGCTGCACGGAGACCAGCTCGTCCACGGCCGGAATATCTGGGCCGTCTGGAACGGTGGCCAACAACTGCGTTTCCCCATAGTTGAGCGTCACGGTGCAGGACGCACCCGTGTACTCCACGGCGCTGACTCTCCCCCGCAGCGTTCCCGCGTCCGTCGACCCGGTCGACACAACGCGCAGGTCCTCCGGGCGGATCGACACGGCGATGTCTTCCTCGACACCGATGTGCGCAGTGGGGCTGTTCTCGGTGTTTGGCACCGTGAGGAGCTCGCCGTTGCTCAGGCGCACGGTGTGCGTGCGCTCGTCTCGTCCCAGTAAGGTGCCGGCCAGCACATTGGAGCGCCCGATGAACCGTGCCACGAAGGACGTCGCTGGGCGGCGATAGACCTCGCGCGGCGTGCCCACCTGGTGCAGGTGCCCCGCGCTCATGACGGCGATGCGGTCGCTCATGGCCATGGCTTCGGCCTGATCGTGCGTCACGTACAGGCTCGTGGTCGCAGAGGCCTGCTGGATGGAACGGATATGGGCGCGCGTTTCCTCGCGCAGCTTGGCGTCCAGGTTGCTCAGCGGTTCGTCCAGCAGGAGCACGCTCGGGTTGATGACCAACGCCCGAGCCAAGGCAACGCGCTGCTGTTGGCCGCCCGAGAGCTGGTCGATGCGCCGCTCGCCGTAGCCGGTGAGCCCGACCACGTCGAGGGCCTCAGCGACGCGCTGACCGCGCTCGGACTTCGAGGTCTTGCGCATGCGAAGCCCGAAGGCCACGTTCGTGGCCACGTCCATGTGGGGAAAGAGAGCGTAGTTCTGGAACACCATGCCGGTGTCGCGCTTGTAAGGAGGGACGGTCGTGACGTCGCGCTCGCCAAATCGGAGGGTTCCCGACGTAGGCACCACAAAGCCTGCGACCATGCGCAAGGTGGTGGACTTACCGCAACCGGACGGGCCCAGGAGCGTGAAGAACTCGCCGTCCTTAATGTGTAGATCGATACCGGCGACGGAAGGTGCCGCATCTGCGTATTGCTTGGTGACGTTGTCGAGAACAACCGAGGTCATGGTGTTTCCTCCGGGAGAAAGATGGCGGCCGCTGGTCGGGACCAACGGCCGCCACGGGCTAGGTGCCGCTGGCGATTAGCCCTTGTTCTTGATGTTGGACGCCCAGTAAGAGATCCACTCGGTTTCATTGGAGGCGATGGCGTTCCAGTCGAGCTTCATCTCCTTCAGGTTCAGCTCCGCAAGCCAGCTCGGCTCGGACTTCAGCTTCACCGTGGGGATCTGGAAGTGCTTCTCGGCCAGCTTGGCCTGCTCCTCGTTGCTGAGCAGGAACGACAGGAACGCATCAGCACCTGCGCCGTTCGGGCCGCCCTTGACCTTCGCCACACCGTCGATCAGCATCGGGGCGCCGGAGGTCGGGACCTTGGGCGAGAGCATCTTGAAGGAGCCGCTCTTCTGCAACATGATGTCCTGCAGGTTCCACAGTGAGATCGGTGCTTCTTGACGGCTCATGCGCTGGTAGAGGTCCGTGGGGTTTGCTGCGTAGACCTTGGTGTTGGCGTCGAGCGACTTGAGCCAGGTGTAGCCGGCCTCAACGTTCTCGCCCGAAGCGACCTTGTTCTGGATCATGGCGGAGTAGATGGAACGCATGGTGCCGGAGGGTTCCACGTCGCGGATCGCGATCTTGTCCTTGTATTCCGGCTTGAGCAGGTCGTCCCAGTCCGACGGAGCCTGGTCGAGCGGCATCATGTCGGTGTTGATCATGAAGAGTTCGGCCAGCTTCATCTCGCCCACCCACAGGCCTTCGGGGTGACGGGCTTCCGCGGGGATCGCATCCACCACAGCAGTGGGGGCCTTGTCCAGCAAATCATCGTTGGCCGCTTGGGTCATCTGCTGGCTGGTTCCGCCCCACCAGACGTCGCCTTGGGGGTTGGACTTCTCGCCGCGGATGCGTTCGAGGGCTTCCTGCGCGCCGAGCGTCAGGATCGTGACCTTGCCCTTGTAGGCGGGGTTGGCGGCCTCGAAATCGGCCACGACGCCCTCAGCCAGCGCCTTATCTCGCGCCGTGTATATCGTGAAGGCCGCAGCGGCGTCCGAGCCCTCTGCCGAGGGCTTGGAGCCGCCGTCGTCCAGGCCGCACGCGCTCAGCGTGAGCGCCGCGGCCATGGCCACGCCGGCCATGAACTTGGAACGGGTCGTCGTCAACTTGCTCATAACGGTCTCCTTCTTTCTTCTCAGGGGTACAAGTGATTCGTCGGGGAAGGGTCGGGGAGGAACAGCTCCGCGTTGGAGCTGACCAGTTCAACGACGCCGGCAGCCACCCCGCCCTGGCCAAGCCAAGCGAAGGCCACGTCGACGGGGTGCGGGGAGCGCGAGGTCACGCGGCGCGTGAGCTCGTCAAGCACCCCTTGCGGCAGCTCACACACATCTCCGGCGAAAACGATGGTCGCGGGGTCGGCGACGCAGCACGTCACGAGGGCCGCATAGCTCCACGCGTCGAGCGCGGCGTCGACAACGGGTGTGGCGGCGGTCACGGACTCCCAGTCGAGTCCGTCCCTGATCAGTCGGGCGTTCACCGCGGCGAGCGACCATTCCCGTTCGAACGGTCCCTCCGTGTCGCCCGGGGCCGCCCAGACCCCGCCGTAGGGAAGGAAGCCGATCTCGCCTGCCGAACGGGTGGCCCCGGGTTCGATCTTGCCCTCCCGAACCACGGCGCCGCCGATGCCGGCACCGATGTACACGAGCCCCACGTCGTCGCGATCCTTGGCGGCCCCGCGGGCTGCTTCCCCCAGTGCCAGGAGATTCACGTCGTTTTCGATCAGCACGGGGAGGCCTGTCACTTCGCCCAAGTGAGAGCGAAGCTCCATGGAGCTCTTGAGCCCAACAGCGGGGGCACTGGAGACGGAGCCGTCCGCGGCCACCACACCCGGAAGCGACACCGCAACGCAGCGCGAGGGTTTGGCGGCGGCGGCGGACAGGGTGTGAAGAGCCTCCGTCAGGACGCCGGGCGTGTCGAGGTGCTTAACGTCCCGAACGATACGGACGAGTTCATGGCCGCTCAGATCAATCTGTGAGGCCGTGAGCCGATGGTCGGTAAACGAGAGCAGCGTCATGAGCACCGCCGAGCGATCGAACCCGAGGAGCGAAGCCGGCCGACCGCCGGTGGTGCTGGCCTTGCCGGTATCCATCACGAGGCCCAGGTGCACGAGGTCTCGGATCGTCGCGGTCATGGAGGCCGGTGAGTAGCCGGAGCGCCGGGCAAGAGTGGCCCGAGAAAGGGGTCCCTCGTCCAAGAGGAGCCGGGCCGCGGTGCGCAGGCGGCTGCCGCGGAGGCTGGCCCCGCCGGCCGGTGAGACCGCCGGCTGCAACGAGTGTGACATCGATGACATAGATTCTTTATAGACTAAAGGAAGTGATCGCAACAAGGGGACGGGCTGAAATGACCGAAATTACTGGCCAGTTCAGTCTTCAAAGCACGAGCGGCCACCTTCCTTCACCCCCTTGACGTGCCTTTTATACGAGAAGTGAACTATGAAGTGGCTCACTCGCTTCTCGGAAAGGTGAAGGTCATGTTGGAGCAGACACAAGTTGGACACTCACGCAGAACGGTCCTGCGCGCAGGTGGCATCGCAAGCCTCGGGCTCGCGCTCACCATCGGCGCCGGCACCCCTCGAAGCGTGGCGGAGCAACGCCTCAGCAAGCCGGGCAACGGCACCAAGTTGAACGTGCTCTTCATTGGAGCCCACCCGGACGACGAGGCCAGCACGCTGGCCGCACTCGGCCAATGGAAGGAACGCTTCGGCGCCCGGTCGGGCGTCATCACCGTGACGCGAGGCGAGGGCGGTGGAAACGCCGTCGGCCTCGAGGAGGGCCCTCCGCTCGGACTGCTGCGCGAGGCGGAGGAACGCCTGGCCGTGGGCACCGCCGGGATCGACGACGTCTTCAATCTCGACGGTCTCGACTTCTACTACACCGCCAGCGCCCCGCTTTCGCACCAGGTCTGGGGCGGCGACGACGTTCTTGAACGCATCGTCCGCGTGGTCAGGGCAACGCGCCCCGAAATCATCGTGACCATGAACCCCTCTGCCGTGGAGGGCAACCACGGGAATCACCAGCAGGCCGCGATGTTTGCTGTGGAGGCCTACCTCTTCGCCGGCGATCCCGAGAAGTTCCCTGAACAGCGCAAGGAGGGGTTGCAGCCGTGGACCCCGCTTCGCCTCTTCCGCAGCGGCGCCAACGGCAAGGGCACCACCGGGCCCGGCGCCATCAGCGCCGGATATGCCCCGACCATTGCTAGCGACGTCGTCTTTGGCTGCTGGAACGGCACCGTGAGCGCCACGGGCCAGCGCTGGTCAGAGATCATGGTCAAGGCCCAGCGCGAGTACGTGACCCAGGGTTGGGCCGAGTTCGCCGATCCGCCGAGCGACCCGGACAAGATCCCCGCCACATGGCTGACGACTCTCCTGAGCCGGGGGCCTCTGGCCAACCCCACTTCAGGCGACGACGCCGCACTGCTCGGCGCGGTGCGACAGGCCAAGGGAGGACTCCCGCTAGGGTCACGGATCGAGGTCCGCCCGCGCCGCCATGCCGCTGTGATCGGCCTGGAGGAAAGCATCGACGTCACTGTGAGCGCGCCTGCCTCCGGCGCCCTCCCCCAGGCCAGAGCAAAACTGAGCGTGCCCCCAGGTTGGAGCGTGTCGAAGGCGCAGGACCTCGGAACGCTGGCCTCCGGTCGCAGCAAGACCGCCACGTTCACGGTCACCGCCCCCAGCAACGCGGCACCCGGGACGCACGTTCAGGTGTGGGCCGAGGTCACCAGCAAGCACGGGGCGGGCCGGGGCATGGCACCCCTGCGCGTGGCGGGTGCCGTGGAAGCCACGATTGTGCCGTTGCCCGAGATCGCCCAGTTCAGGGCCTGGACGAAGCGCTTGAACATCCAGCACCTGGACGCACTTGTACCTGAACTCTTTGCGGTCCCCTCCGGCCGGACGCGGGCACTCGGCATCCAGGTGGAGAACCATGGCAAGAGCGACGCGAGCGGCACCGTCGCCGTCGAGCTGCCCGCGGGCTTTGGCGTTGAGCCTGCTCAGCGCAGCTTCTCCGGGCTCCGCGGAGGGGCAAGCTCCACGCTGGACTTCACGGCCCGCAACTCGGATGCCTCCATCCCCGTGGCCAACACGGCCCCGAATGCCGGCGTGTGGCCCGTCCAGATCAAGGCGACGGTGGGAAACCAGACGGTCTCGCGCTCAGTCGTGATGAATTTGGTCCCCTCCGGGACGGTTCCCGCGATCAGTGCCTCCCCCACGGTGGACGCCGTCTGGGACGCGGCCAAGTACCCAGGCGACAAACTCGACATCAGTGCCGTGTGGGACGGAGCCAAGACCACCCCGGAAGATGTCTCGGGCTCGGCCTGGATCAGCCGCTCAGGCGAGAACTTCCTCGTCTTCGTTGACGTGGTTGACGACATCCGAGGCACCATCCTTCCCGCGAGCGACAACAAGCGACAACGGCGCACCGACTCGGTCGAGATCTACTTCGACCCCCGCGGCACGGCGGCCAACACCGCGCAGACCCTCATCCTGGGCATCATGCCGTCCATGGACTCCATGACGGGAGCCCCAGGCGTGGGCCGCGATCGCGACAACTATCAGGGTGAGGCCCGCGTGACCGCCCCAGGTGTGCGTGTGGCGGTGAAGATGGCCGGCACCCAGGACGCGTACCGCGGGTATCAGCTGGAGGCACTCATCCCGTTCTCAGTGCTGCCGGATCGTGTTGACCCGGCACGCATGGGCTTCAACGTGGTCATCAACGACTCCGACACACAGAACAAGGCGGCCCAAACCAGGACGGCCTGGTCCACCTACCCGGGCATGCGCGCCGATCCCTGGCGCTGGGGCGAACTTTCCGTGCCCGGGCTCAGCGACCGGGGCAGTCAGCCCGTGGCTCCGCGGCTGCCCGACACCGCTGCCGCCTCAGTCGAGTCGCCGCAGTCGATCCTACAATCAGCTCTCGGTGGAGTCCCACTGGGCGGGCATGCGGCACTCGAGGGCGGTGTGCAACGACTTGAGGTTCGCGCCCGCGGACGCTCGATCGACGTCGACTTCTCGAGCCGCACGGGCGGGACGGCGCGCGCGTATCTGTGGGATGGCAGCACGGTGCGGGGCCAGCGAATCTCGCAGGTCCCGACCGGCAGGACGCGCATGACGCTGGGATCAGACATCCCCGTGGGACGAGGCTGGATGGTGCTGGTGTCGCTCGAAAAGGGCGGGCTCGTGGCCGCCGCCGCACGGCCCTTGTCTCAGCGGGACTAGGGAAGCCTGCCGCCTACCGGTGGGGTTGATCTGGCGGTCCAGCAAGCACCCCCACCACAATAGCACCCCCGTTCGCGCCTGCGAGCGGGGGTGCTTCGCGTTCGCCCGCCTATCCTGCGGCGGGGACGCCTGCTTCTCGCGAGCCCCCAAGGCCCTCGAGTCCGCGCTGGAAGAAGTGTGGGGCGTTGCTCCGCGACCGGACCTAACGATCCGACGGAACAACGCCCCACCACCCTGCCACGACTGACGCTAACAGGGTTTGGCTTCACAATCCACACAGCGTGAGAAAAATGCTTCCGGGCGCCCCCACCAAAAGACGCACTCGATTTGCACTCTGCCAACAGGATGCCCTAACGTCGTTCTTGTTGATTAGGTCATAAATTCCTAAGCTAATTCGCCGTCACTACTGGGAGAATCAACGATGAAGTCCGGCTTCCGTCTTGTTCTGGGTGCCGCCGCTGCGGCCGCCACGCTGTTCGCCGCCACGGGCTGCGGAGCGAGCGCCACGCCCGCCGCCTCCGAGTCCACCGTGACCATCGAGCACGCGCAGGGCTCCACCCCCGTGCCGGTCAACCCCAAGAAGGTCTTCACCTATGACCTCGCCGCCCTCGACAACCTGGAGGCCCTCGGCCTCGAGGCTCAGGGCGTGCCCGAGGCCGAGTTCCCGACCTCCCTCTCCAAGTACTCCGACGCGAAGTTCACCAAGATCGGCGGCATGAAGGAGCCCGACCTCGAGAAGGTCGCCGCCGAGAAGCCGGACCTCATCATCATCTCGGGCCGCACGGCGGACTCCTACGAGGACCTGAGCAAGATCGCCCCGACGGTCGACCTCTCCTCGGATGCCACCAAGCCGCTCGAGTCCTTCGAGGCCAATGCCCGCTCGATCGGCACCATCTTCGAGAAATCCGACGAAGTCGAGACGCAGCTCAAGGCCGTCGAGGCCAAGATCGCCGAGACCAAGACGAAGGCCGAGGCCTCCGGCTCCACGGCCCTCATCACCATGGTCTCCGGCGGCAAGCTCACCGCCTACGGCGCGGGTTCCCGCTTCGGCCTCGTCCACGACGTCCTGGGCGTGACCCCGGTCGCCGAGGTCAAGGTGGACGGCGCGCACGGCGAGTCCATCTCCAACGAGTACATCAAGGAGAAGAACCCCGACATCCTCTACGTGATCGACCGCGACACCGCCGTGGGCACCGAGGGTGGCCAGGCCGCCACGAGCGTCCTGGACAACGAGCTCGTGAACTCCACGAACGCCGCCAAGAACTCCAAGATCGTCTCGCTGGACTCGAGCACCTGGTACCTCGTGGGCTACGGCCTGCGCTCGGTGCCGACCATGATCGACGAGGTCGCGAAGGGCCTCTGAGCCCCCGCATCGACCCCGCAGCAGCATGAGCAACACCACCGCCGCACCCGCGGCCGCCACCGAGGCGGCCGCGGGTTCCGCGCGTTCCGGGCGCTTCGCCCGCCCCGGCCGCCGCGGCGTCGTCGCGCTCTGCTTGGGCCTCGGCGCCCTCGTCCTTCTGTCCGGCTTCTCCCTCTTTGTCGGCGTCGCCGACATCGACCCGGCCAGGCTCCTGGCCGGCGATCCCGAGGCGTGGGACCTCGTGTGGATCTCCCGCCTCCCCCGCACGCTCGCCGCGGTCCTGGCCGGCGCCGCCGTGGCGGTGGCCGGCCTCATCATGCAGCAGCTCTCGCGCAACAAGTTCGTTGACCCCGGCATGGTGGGCACGACGGAGTCGGCGACGCTCGGCATCCTGGTCATCACGGTGGCCATTCCGGCCGCGCCCATCCTGGCCAAGATGGGCGTCGCGACGCTCTTCGCCCTCGCCGGCACGGCGCTCTTCCTCGCCCTCATCAACCGCCTGCCCACGCGGGACACCCTCCTCGTTCCGCTCGTGGGCATCATGCTTGGCGGCGTGGTCGCCGCCGCGACCACCTTCTTCGCCTACCGCTTCGACCTGCTCCAGACGCTCAACACTTGGATGATCGGCGACCTTTCCGGCATCCTGCGCGGGCGCTACGAGCTGCTCTGGATCGTGGCCGGCGCCTGCGTGCTCGGCTACATCGCCGCCGATCGCTTCACCGTGGCCGGCCTCGGCGAGGACTTCACGACCAACCTCGGCATGAACTACAAGGCCACGGTGCGCCTGGGCATGAGCATCGTCGCGATCATCTCCGCCGTCACCGTCACCACGGTGGGCGCCCTCCCGTTCCTCGGCCTCGTGGTCCCCAACCTCGTCTCGCTGCTCGTGGGCGATCACCTGCGCCGCGCCGTCCCGCTCACGGCCCTCATCGGCGCCGGCATGGTCCTGGCCTGCGACATCCTGGGCCGCCTCATCCGCCAGCCCTACGAGGCGCCGATCGGCATGATCATGTCGGTCGTCGGCGCCGCCGTTTTCCTGGTGCTCTTGAGTGCCCGACGGCGTGGGGGCGCCTCCGCGCGCACGGCGCCGAAGGCGCGGCCCGCCACCGTCACCACCGCGGAAGGCAAGAATGCCTGATCTCCTGAGCCACGCGCCGTCGGGCACCGCCCGCGCCCACCTGTCCCCCGAGGCCCGCTTCCGACGCTGGGCCATCGGCCTCGGCGTCGCCACGGTGCTCGCCATCGCGCTGTTCCTGACGTGGAGCCTGCTCGGCAACCTCGCCTTTGCGCTCACGCTGCGCGGCACGCGCATCGGCGCCATCATCCTGTGCGCCATCGCGATCTCCGTCTCGACGCTCGCGTTCCAGACCGTCACGGCCAACCGCATCCTGACGCCGAGCATCATGGGCATGGACGCGCTGTACGCCCTCCTGCAGACCGTCATGGTCTTCTCGCTCGGCGCCACCGCATGGATCACCACGCCGGAGCCCGTGCGCTTCGTGGTGGAGCTGGCCCTCATGGTGGGCTTCTCGCTCCTGCTCTACCGCTGGATGTTCACGTCCAAGCCCGGCGCCCTGCACCTCATGCTGCTCGTCGGCATCGTGCTCGCCACGCTCTTCCGCGGCGTCACTGCGCTGCTCGGCAAGCTCCTCGAGCCCAGCGAGTACACGCAGCTGCAGGACCTCTCCTTCGCGTCCTTCAACCGCGTTGACCCCACCCTCCTGGCCGTCGCGGCGCTCATCATCGCCGCCTCGATCGCCGTGCTCTGGCGCCTGCGCCACACCCTCGACGTCATGGCCCTGGGCCGCGACACCGCCGTGAGCCTCGGCGTGGACCACCGCCGCGTGACCACGATGGTCCTGGCCCTCTCGGCCGTGCTCGTCGGCACCTCCACGGCGCTCGTCGGACCCATCACCTTCTTCGGCCTGCTCGTTGTCTCGCTCGCCTACCAGCTGGTCCCCGGCGCGGGCCACGGCCGCCTCGTGGTCATCTCCGCCCTGCTCGGCACGCTCGTGCTCGTGGCCGGGCAGTTCGTGGTCGAGCAGCTCTCGGGCAACTCCACGACCCTCTCCGTCGTCGTCGAGTTCGCCGGCGGCATCGTCTTCATCCTGTTGCTCCTGAAGGGTGCCCTCAAGTGATCAGCATCGAGAACGTGAGCCAGTCCTACGACGCCGAGGTGGTCGTGGACAACGTCAGCGCCCAGATCGGCCCGGGGCTGACGAGCATCATCGGCCCCAACGGCGCGGGCAAGTCCACGCTGCTCGGGCTCATCGCGCGCCTGCAGCCGCTGCAGTCCGGCCGCGTGAGCGTGGGCGGCCTCGACGTGAGCTCCACGCCGTCCAAGCAGCTCGCCCGCACCCTGGCGATCCTGCGCCAGGAGAACCAGGTCTCGCTGCGCCTGCGGGTGCGCGACCTCGTCACCTTCGGGCGCTTCCCCCACACGGGCGGGCACCCCACCTCCGAGGACCGGGCGCACGTCGAGGCGGCGCTGGAGCGTCTGGACCTGACCTCGCTCGCCGATCGCTACCTCGACCAGCTCTCCGGAGGCCAGCGCCAGCGCGCCTTCATCGCCATGGTGCTGGCCCAGGACACCGACTACGTCCTCCTGGACGAGCCGCTGAACAACCTGGACATGAAGCACTCGGTGGCGATGATGCAGCTCATGCGCACCCTCGTGGACGAGGACGGCAAGACGGTGGTCGTCGTCATGCACGACATCAACTTCGCCTCCTCCTACTCGGACTCGCTCCTGGCCTTGAAGCGCGGCGCGCTCGTGGCGCACGGCAGCCCCGAACAGATCATGGACACCGACGTCCTCGAGTCGGTCTACGACATGCGCATCCCCATCCACGAGGTGGACGGCACCCGCCTGGGCCTCTACTTCGGCTCGCCGCAGGGCGCGCGCATCTCCTGACGCCGGGGCTACGGCCCCGGCCGGCCCAGCCCCCCCCAGAACGACGTCGGGTGCTCCCCCAAGGTGAGCACCCGACGTCGTTCTTGTGGTTCAGGCGGCGGCCGCCGGGCCAGCGCTAGAGCGCCGACATCCGTGCGACGTCGGCGGGGCGTGCCACGCGCCCGGCCAGGCGGGCGGCGCCCCACACGCAGAGCACGCCGGCGCCGCACACGAGCAGCACCACGGCCACCGTGGTGGGCGAGGCGAGGAGCGCGAGCCCCGCGAGCGGGAAGAGCATCACCGCGGTGGCGCCGATGCCCACGAGCAGCACCA
This sequence comes from Galactobacter valiniphilus, assembly GCF_003575975.1. GTDB lineage: Bacteria > Actinomycetota > Actinomycetes > Actinomycetales > Micrococcaceae > Galactobacter > Galactobacter valiniphilus. The sequence continues at coordinate 26,275 of NZ_QQXK01000002.1, forward strand.
GGATGAGCGGCTGCAGCAGCCCGGCCACGCGGGCCTTGGCCGTGAGCCCGGCGGGAATGCCCATGGCGTCTAGCGCCCGGCCCAGCTCCTCGCGGTCCAGGACCGTGGCGGCCTGGGACACGAGCGCCGTGCCGGCCACACCCGCGAAGGCGATGATGAGCGTGACGATGACGCCCGTCATGATGTCCGCGCCCAGGAGCGCGTCGGCGGCGTTCGCGTCGCCGGGGATGCCGTTGCTGAGCGCCGCGCCGACGCCGCCCACCACGGCCACCACGCCGGCCATGGCTGCGCCGGAGACCTGGCGCCACGTGGCCTGCGGGTCATCCAGTACGGTGCGGGCGGCCAGTAGGGCGTGCGGCGTCGAGGCCTTGGCCACGCGCTTGCGCCCCCACACCTTGAGCACCCACGGGCCCAGGGCGTTGATCGCCACGAGCACCGCGAGGAAGACGCCGAGGATCGCCACGAACACGCCGGCGGTGCCGAGCAGCTCGCCAATCGCCCCGGTGGATTGGGTCACGCTGATCCCGATCACGACGAGCGCGAAGGCGATCACGAGGCGGGCCCACGAGGGGACGGGGACGGCGTTGCGCGTGCGCACGCCCAGCGGCGTGACGAGCACGCGGCGCAGTCCTGCCACGGCGCTTGCGGCTCCGAGCAGCACCACCCCCGCCACCACGGCGGCGACGAGCCACGCGGGCATCCAGAGGGCGGCGCCGAGCGGGGCACCCCGGAAGGGCACGAGACCAACGAGCGGGGTGAGCGCCGCGGCGAGGGCCGTGCCGGCGAGGGCACCCACGAGGGCCTCCCCCGCCGCGCCGAGGACGGTCACGCCGGCCACCTGCGGTCCCGTGGCGCCGACAAGCCGCAGCGTCGAGAGGCGGCGGTCCTGCGCCCGGGCGGAGAGCCGCGCGGCCGCCGCGCCGAGGTACGCGAGCGGGACCACGAGCAGCACGAGGGCCACGCAGGCCAGCATCTGATAGGCGCCGGCCATCTCGTCCGCCCAGCCCAGGAAGGCCCAGCCGCCGGAGAGCGTGATGAGCAGCAGGGCCGTCACGAGGGCGTAGGCGGTGGCACCGACGAGGAAGGCACGGACGTCGCCGGCCTTGCGCAGCAACCAGGCGAGGCGCAGGATCGTCACAGCGTGCCCCCGCGCAGGATGCGGCCGGGCCTGCCGAGGCTCGGGTGACCGGAGGGCGCCGGGACCACGGGCTGCTGGCCCGTGGAGGGATTGCGGAAGAACTGGTGCTCCACCCTGCCGTCGCGCAGGCTCAGCGTGCGATCGCAGCGAGCGGCGACCTGGGGATCGTGCGTCACGAGGACCAGGGCGGCGCCGCGGCCCACGGTGGATTCGAGGAGCAGATCCATGACCTCGCGCGAGGTCGCGGAGTCCAGGGCGCCCGTGGGCTCGTCGGCGAAGGTGACGGTGGAGCCGCCGGCCTGCGCGCGGGCGATCGCCACGCGCTGCGCCTGGCCGCCGGAGAGCTCGCCCATGCGGCGGCCCTCCATGCCGGCCAGGCCCAGGCGGCCCAGCCAGTCCCGAGCCGTGGCCGTCGCGGCCTGGCGGGAGGCGCCAGTGACCATGAGCGGCAGGGCCACGTTCTCCTCGGCCGTGAGCTCGGGGATGAGCAGGCCCTGCTGGAAGACAAAGCCGAAGTCGCCGCGGCGCAGGCGGGAGCGCTCGCGGTCGGGCAGCGCGGCGACGTCCACCTCGGGGCCGCCGTCCGGGCGGTAGATCACCGAGCCGGCGTCGGGGCGCTCGATGCCGGCCAGGGCCAGCAGCAGCGTGGACTTGCCGGAGCCCGAGGGGCCCATGATGGCGAGCGCCTCGCCGGCCTTGACGCCCACGTCCACGCCGTCCAGGGCGCGCGTGGCGCCGAAGAACTTGGTGAGGCCCGTGGCGCGCAGGCGCACCTCGGACGCGCGTTCGCCGCCAGCGGCGGGGTGCGCTGCGGGCTGCACGGCGGGGGCCTGGGGCATGAAGCTTTCAGTCATGCCTCCAGCGTGCCCGTGGGCCCCACCCCGGGGCATCGGTCCGCGGGCGGCACCTGCCGCTCCCGGCCTCATCCCGTGGGTGGAGCCACTGCTCAGGCCACGGGCGGGTGCTGCTGGTGCGGCAGGGCCGAGGGGTGCTTGGCCTGCAGCTCGGCGACGATCTTCTCGCGGATCTCGTTCTTCAGGTTGTACAGGTCCCCGGAGTTGCGGGCGCTGATGGTGATGGTCAGCTTGATGATGCCGCCCTCCGCGCCCGTGACCTGCGTGGTGCCGGTGCGGCCGTCCCACAGATCCGAGGCCTCCAGGAGCTGCGTGACGCGGTGGCGGATGCGGTCCACGGGCGCGTTCCAGTTCAGGTCCATGAGCACATTGCCGTTGAGCTCGGAGCTGTTGCGCGACCAATTCTCGAAGGGCTTGGTCGTGAAGTAGGTGGAGGGAAGGATCATGTTGCGCCCGTCCGCCATGGACACCACCACGTACGTCAGGGTGATCTCCTGGATCCGGCCCTGCTGCGTCTCCACGACCACCACGTCGTCCACACGGATCGCGTCGGTGAACGCCACCTGCAGGCCGGCGAAGACGTTGGCGAGCACGCCCTGCACCGCGAGGCCCACCACCACCGAGATCAGGCCCGCCGAGGCGAGGATGGTGGTTCCGAGGCGCTGCACGGACGGGATCATCATGAGCACGATCGCCACGCCCACCACGAGCACCACGGCCGTGACGACGCGCTTGAGCAGCGTGACCTGCGTCTTCATCTTCGCGAGGCGCCGGGTGTCGGCGTCCTCGGTGTCGTAGTGCTCCAGGAGCGAGGCCTCGAACACCGAGATGAGTACCACGATGAGCCAGGTGGCCGAGGCGATGAAGCCCACCTTGAGTGCGGCGTCCACGGCCGTGGCCCACCCCTCGCTCGGGATCAGGCCGTTGGTGCCGATCAGCAGGCCCAGGCTCAGCAGCAAGCAGAACACGGGGATCCGCAGGCGCTTGACCTGCTTCAGGAGCGGCTCGTGCGAGCGCAGCACGCGCGCCAGGACGCTCCACACGAGCCACGTCGCCACGACCGCGATCGCCACGGGGATGAGCACGGAGAGCCACGGGCGCAGGAAGTCGGGAGCGCTCTCCAACGCCGGCTCGAGGCTCGGCATGGAGGGATCGGTGCCCGACGGCGTGGGGCTGGGTGAGGGGGTCTGGCTGGCCCCCGCGGCGGGGGCAGCGGAGAGGTGGTGCAGCACAGCAGTCAAAAGCGCCATGTGCCCAAGGTTCCCACAGGCCACCGTGCGCGCGCAGTGCGGCGCACGGGCCCACCCAAGCCGGCCCCGCGCCGTCGGCCCCTCGGGCACCCTGCCGGGCCGCGCCGTCGGGCACCCTCCTCATCACGCGCCCACCCGGGCCGCGCCGTCGCGCTCCGGCCGCGGCCCCGCCGGGCGAGGGCGCGGTCACAGCCCACCCCGTGGGACGGGGTGCCGCACTACGATGGGCCGGTGAGTATTGCAGACGAGCGCGTCGCCGTGTCCCCCCGCCAGGCGTGGAAGGCCCTCAGTGCCTTGATCCTTGGCTTCTTCATGATCCTGATCGACACCACGATCGTGACCACGGCGCTGCCCGTGCTGATGGAGGAGCTGGACGCCGACCTGAACGGCGGCGTATGGGTGACCAGCGCCTACCTGCTCGCCTACGCCGTGCCGTTGCTCGTGGGCGGACGCCTGGGTGATCGCTTCGGCCCCAAGAACCTCTTCCTCATCGGCCTGACGATCTTCACGCTCGCCTCGCTCGCCTGCGGCCTGGCGCCCACGGTGGGCGCGCTCATCGCGGCCCGCGCCGTGCAGGGCCTGGGCGCCGCGCTGCTCACGCCGCAGTCGATGTCCCTCATCACACGCATGTTCGCGCCGGAGCACCGCGGCGCGCCCATGGCGCTGTGGGGCGCCACGGCCGGCGTCGCCACGCTCGTGGGCCCGCTGCTCGGCGGCGTCCTGGTGGACGGCATCGGCTGGGAGTGGATCTTCTTCGTCAACGTGCCGGTGGGCATCGTGTGCTTTGTGCTCGTGGTGCTGTGGGTGCCCAAGCTGCCCATCGCCTCGCACAGTTTCGACCTCCTCGGCGTGTTCCTCTCCGCGGTGGGCATCTTCCTGCTCGTGTTCGGCATCCAGCAGGGCGAGAGCCACGAGTGGGGCGCCATCTGGGGTCCCATCACCGCGTGGCAGTTCATCGTGGGCGGCCTCGTGGTCCTGGCGCTGTTTGTCCTGTGGCAGGCCAAAAACAAGAAGGAACCGCTGCTGCCGCTGCACCTGTTCAAGGAGCGCAACTTCACGCTCGCCAACGTGGCGATCACGTGCATGGGCATCGCCGTGACGACGTTTGCCGTGCCCGTGGTGCTCTACCTGCAGACTGTGCGTGAGTTCACGCCCACGCAGGCGGCCCTCACGCTGGCGCCCATGTCCCTCACCGGCATCATCCTGGCGCCCATCACCGGCAAGCTCGTGAGCCAGTGGGACCCCAAGCGCCTCGCCGTCCCGGGCTTCTTCCTCTTCTCCGTCGGCATGTTCTGGATGGCGTGGCTCGTGGGGCACCAGGCGGCGCTGTGGGAGATCCTGCTCGCCTCCGCCGTCATGGGCATCGGCTCCGCCGGTGTGTGGCCCTCCGTGTCCTTCACCGCGACGCGCGATCTGCGACCGTCCGAGGCCGGCGCCGGCTCGGGCGTCTTCAACACCACGCGCCAGATCGGTTCGGTCATCGGCTCGGCGCTCATCGCCCTCGTCATGCAGGCGGCCATCCAGGCGCAGGTCACGGCGGCCATGGCGGGCCAGGGCGGCGCCGCCGCGAGCGGTGCGTCCGGTGCGGCTGGCGGTACGGGCGGGGACGCCGTTCCCTCGTTCCTGCACGCGGCCTTCGCCACGGCCTACGGCCAGTCGGTCCTGCTCCCCGCGATCGCCGCGGCCGTGGGTTGCCTCGCCGCGCTGTGCTTCCGACCCCGCGCCTCCGCCGTCGCCGAGGCCGCCTCACAGGAGGTTCGCTCGTGAGCGTTGACCACCGGGTCCCGCACGCCGCCCTGGAGCTGCTCCTGAGCTGCGGCTACGACACCACGAGTGTCGAGGAGCTGGCCGAGGCCGCCGGCGTCTCCCGCTCCACCTTCTTTAGGCGCTACGGCTCCAAGGAGGACATGGTCTTCGCCGACCAGGACGAGCGGCTCGCCGCCGCCCGCGCCGCCCTGGTGCGGCACTCCGACGAGGGGCCGGGGGCCGTGGTGCACGCGGCGCTGACCGTGTTCGACACCCAGACCGCCGACCCCGAGCTGGCCCGCCTGCGCTGGCGGCTCATGCACAAGGTGCCGGCCCTGCGCGACCGCGAGCTCGTCTCGACGCACCGCTTCGAGCGGCTCTTCCGCGACCACCTGCTCTCCGACGTGCCCCGGCCCGCCGAGGGCGAGGTGCCGCCGCGCCCCGATCGCCGGCGCGTGGCCGCCGTGGCGCTGGCCGCCGCCGTGGTCTCCGTCCACAACGACTTCCTGCGTAGTTGGCTGCGCAGCCAGGGCGGCGACGTCCGCCCTGCGCTCGAGCGCGCCCTGCAGGGCCTGGTCCAGCGCCACGGGCACGAGGCCGCCGGCACCGGGCCGCGCGCGACGGGCTCCACCGTGGTCGTCGTGACCGCGGCCGGCGGCCCGCACGAGGTCGCCGCCGAGGTGGAGCGGGCGCTGCGCGAACGGGGCTGATCCGCGCCGCCGGCGCGCCCCGCGCTGGCATCCGGCCGCGCGCCGTCGTGCGCCCCCATCGCCCATGAGACTCGGTGTCTTGATTTGAGACTGAGTTCCATTACTCTTGAGTCACCACGCAATCACGCGTCAGTTGCAGACCCAGGAGGAGTCATGTCCGAGTTCGAGGCCCCGTTCCCCGAGGGCGTCACCGAGCCCGAGTACGAGCTCTACGGCCGCGGCGAGCACGCCGTCGACGTGGACCCTGCGCGCGTCTTCGCCGACCTCTCCCCCGAGGACGCCGCGTACCGCGAACGCGCCCGCACCTTCGCCCTGGACGAGGTTGCGCCCGTCATCGACGACTACTGGGACCGCGCCGACTACCCGCTGCAGCTGGTCAAGCGCCTCGGCGAGCTGGACCTGCTGCGCGACGGCGTGCAGATGCCCGGCCGCCCCGAGCAGTCCCGCCTCGCCGCCGGCCTCGTCAACGCCGAGCTCTCCCGCGTGGACGGCTCGGTCGGCACCATCCTTGGCGTGCAGGGCGGCCTCGCCCTGCGCTCCATCATGGACTGCGGCAACCCAGAGCAGATCGAGCGCTGGGCCGGCCGCATGGCCGACGGCACCCTGCCAGGCGCCTTCGCCCTGACCGAGCCGACGCACGGCTCGGACTCCGTTGGCCTGCAGACCACCGCCACCAAGGTGGCTGGCGGCTGGGTGCTCAACGGCGAGAAGAAGTGGATCGGCAACGGCTCGCTCGGCCCGGCCCTGGGCCTCGAGGCGCTCTCCGTGGTGTGGGCGCGCGACGGCGAGGGCCAGGTCCGCGGCTTTGCCGTGGCGCAGGACGCCGAGGGCTACTCCGCAGAGACCATCACGGGCAAGCTGGCCCTGCGCGCCATCTGGCAGGCGCACATCACGCTGCGCAACGTCTTTGTCCCCGACGAGAACCTGCTGCCCGGCGCCAACTCCTTCAAGGACACCTCGGCCGTGCTCTTCTCCACGCGCCTCTCCGTGGCCTGGGGCGCCGTGGGCGCCGCAATGGGTGCCTACGAGACGGCCGTGGCCTACGCCCGCCAGCGCGAGCAGTTCGGTCGCCCACTCGGCGCCAACCAGATCGTCAACGAGCGCCTGGCCCGCATGCAATCGGAGCTGGTGCAGGTCCAGCTGCTCGCCCGCCACTGCGTTGCCCTCGAGGACAAGGGCGAGCTCACGGGCGCGCAGGCCTCGCTCGCCAAGTTCACCGCGACCCGCACCGCCCGCTCCATCGCCGCCAACGCCCGCGATCTGCTCGGCGGCAACGGCATCCTGGTCCGCAACCGCGCGGCGCGCATCTTTGCCGACGTCGAGGCGCTGCACACCTACGAGGGAACCGAAACGGTGCAGGCGCTCCTGATCGGCCGCTCCATCACTGGACACTCGACCTTCACGGGCTGAGGTCCGCCCGGTCACACCGGGAAAAAGTGAGCACGACGGCGGGTGGTCACCACCCGCCGTCGTGCCGCGTCAGGCGGCCGGGACCACCACGGAGAGGCCGAGGAAGTCGGAGGCGATCCGCTCGCCGGCGCCCTCGCGCAGGAGGGTGCCTGCCGCGACGAGCGGGTCGGCGGAGACGATGACGCGGCCGTGGCTGTTGAGCAGGGCCGCCTTGGGCGAGACGTCGCGCAGCCGCGGGCCGAGGCCGCGCTCGAGCGTCGCGGCGAGCACATCGGCGCCCACGACCCCCACATTGCGCCCTGCCACGACCACGGGGAGAGTCACGGTCACGGTGTACTCGTCGGTGCACAGGAAGTCGACATACGGCCCCGTGAGGTGCGGGATGCCCTCCTCGAGCGGACGCACGAACCACTCGCGGCGGGCGTAGGCCTCGCCCGCCGCGTCCTCGCCGTCGGTCAACAGGCGCTCCGCCCTGGCCCCCTGCCACCAGGCCATGTGCCAGCGCGCATCGGAGAGCACGCCGGGCGCTGCGACAAAGCCGGCCCCCACGAGCTGGGAGCCCTCGCGCCGCAGGGCGGCCGAAGCGAGCTCCTCGACGGCGGCGTCAACCACGCGGCGCGTGGGAGGGCTCGCGGGCGTGAAGAGCCGGGCGATGCTGGGCACCCACGGCTGGACGGCGTCGATCATGGCGCCGAAGTACGACTCGGCGGCCTGCGTAGCTGCGTTGCTTGGCACGGTGTTGACGCCTCCTCTTGAGGGTTGCACGAGTGATGGGTGTGCGTGGGTGGGCTTTAGTTCGTTGCGGCTCGGGCCGGTTCGTTGGGCGCCACGAGCGCGTCGCGGCGGGTGATGAGCAGCGCCACGGCGCGGCGCGTGTAGTCCTGGACCAGCCGGCGCAGCTCGTCCCCGTCGCCGCCGGCGAGCGCCTCCACGAGCGTGTCCCCCCACGCCTGCGACCACGTGTCGAACTCCGGGTCCTCGTGCGCCAGCCGCAGGTAAGAGCCGAACTCGGCGTGCAGCTGGACGAACTCGCGCGTGAGGCGCGCCGAATGGCTGAGCGCCGCCATCTCGAGGAGCAGGTCCGCGGCGCGGGCGCCCGGATCCGCTTCCTCGCCCCCGCGATCGGCCGCGGCGAGTCGGCGCACGCCGTCGACGTCGTCCGGGTCCGCCATGGAGGCGGCCACGAACGCGGCGGCGGAGGCGATGACGCCGTAGTGCAGCGCCAGATCGCGCAGGTCCACGAGCGTGGTCTCGGCCAGCTGCGCCAGCACGAGTTCGCTGCGGTCCCGGTGGTTCATGGTCACGTAGGAGCCGCCGTCGCGCCCGCGGCGCGTGGCGACGAAGCCCCGGCGACGCAGGCCGGCGAGCGCCTCGCGGGCGGTCACGGTGGCGACGCCCAGTGACGCGGCCATGTCCGCCTCGCTGGGCAGCCGATCGCCCTCGTGCAGGGCGCCGGAGGCGATGCCGCGGACGATGCGGTCCTCCACGAGTTCCACCTTGCCTCCCTCGATCAGCGGGGAGAAGACGGCTGCGCGCAGGCGGCGCTGCGGCGACGTGGAGTACGGCATGGGTCTCATCCTCTCACTGGCTCGGGCGCCGGTAGCGCGACGGAAACACAAGATTTAAACCATTGACATATGACCTCTGCTTTCATAGTTTAACTACTCAGTTGTGGTCCACGCCACAGATTCTTCGCACCGAACCAGCCAGCCCCACCGCCTCCCGCCGAGGCCACGGGGCGCACCGAAACGAGGTCAACCGTGACGAGCAGCGCCACCACCGCCGCGCCGGCGCCCACCGCCCAGGCCACCCCCGCCATTTCCCTGCAGGGGCTCGGCAAGTCCTTCGGCCAGGTCCACGCCGTCCACGAGCTGGACCTCGACATCCGCCAGGGCGAGTTCTTTTCCCTCCTGGGCCCTTCCGGCTCCGGCAAGACCACCGTGCTGCGCCTCATCGCGGGCTTCGAACTGCCCACCTCCGGCGCCATCCTCCTGGGCGGCAAGGACGTCACGCGCTCCGCCCCCTTCGAGCGCAACGTCAACACGGTCTTCCAGGACTACGCACTCTTCCCGCACCTCACGGTCGCCAAGAACGTGGAGTACGGCCTCAAGCTGCACGGCGTCCCCGCCGCGAAGCGCAAGGCCCGCGTCGCCGCGGCCCTCGAGATGATCCGCCTCCCCCACGTGGCGGACCGCCTGCCCTCCCAGCTCTCCGGCGGTCAGCGCCAGCGCGTGGCCCTCGCTCGCGCGCTCGTCCTGCGCCCCGAGGTGCTGCTCCTCGACGAGCCGCTCGGCGCCCTCGACAAGCAGCTGCGCGAGCAGATGCAGATCGAGCTCAAGCAGATCCAACGCGAGGTCGGCATCACCTTCGTCTTCGTGACCCACGATCAGGAGGAGGCCCTCACGCTCTCCGACCGCGTGGCCGTCTTCAACGAGGGAAAGATCCAGCAAGTCGGCTCCCCCGAGGACCTCTACCAGCGCCCCGCCACCGAGTTCGTGGCCGGCTTCCTCGGTTCCACCAACCTCATCGACGGCGCCCTCGCCGCAGCCCTCACGGGCACCGAACAGCTCGTCTCCCTGCGCCCGGAGCGCGTCCGCGTCGGCGCCCCCGCCGAGGGCGAGGCCGGGATCGCCGGCGTCGTCGCCGAGTCCGTCTTCACGGGCCCCGGCCGCCGCCTTCTCGTCACGCCGGACGGCTTCCCCGAGCACTCGCTCCTCGCCGAGGTCCCCCACGGCGCGCCCGGCTCCTCGGCCGCCCGCGGCGAGCGCCTCGAGCTCGCCTGGCCCCGCGAGGCCGCCTACGCGGTCCCGCGGGACTGAACCACCCGCCGTCGGGCACCCCGCCCGTCACCACTGCACCCCACAAACCAGCGCCACCCACGGCGCGGCAGCACCCCATCATCACCCCACCAGAAAGAGGTCACTCATGCGTACGTCACGACGCCTCACCGGCTTCGCCGCCATGGCCGCGGCCGCGGCCCTCGCCCTGACCGCCTGCGGCGGCTCCAGCTCCGGCGGCGGCACCACCGCCTCCGGCGGCATCAAGGTCCCCGATCTCCCGGCCGCCACCTCGGTGGGCGACGGCGAGGGCCAGGTCAACATCGTCGCGTGGGCCGGCTTCGTCGAGGACGGCTCCACCAACCCGGATGCCGACTGGGTGACGCAGTTCGAGAAGGACACCCAGTGCAAGGTCAACCGCAAGGTTGGCGCCACCTCGGATGAGATGGTCCAGCTCATGCGCACGGGCGAGTACGACCTCGTCTCGGCCTCCGGCGACGCCTCGCTGCGCCTCATCGCCGGCGGCGACGTGGCCCCCATCAACACCGACCTCATCCCGAACTTCGGCAACATCGTGGAGGGCCTGAAGGGCCAGATCTACGACACGCTCAACGGCAAGAGCTACGGCGTCCCGATCGGCCGCGGCGCCAACGTCCTCATGTACAACACCGACAAGGTGAAGGAGGCGCCCACCTCGTGGAAGGACACGTGGTCCGCCGACTCCCCGTACAAGGGCGCCATCATGGCCTACGACTCCCCGATCTTCATCGCCGACGCCGCCGTGTACCTCATGGCCACCAAGCCGGAGCTGAACATCAAGAACCCCTACGCCCTGGACAAGGATCAGCTCGCCGCCGCGGTGGAGCTGCTCAAGACCCAGAACGGCGTGGCCGGCGAGTACTGGAACGACGCCCTCAAGGCCGTCTCCTCCATCTCCTCCGGCACCGCCGCGCTCGGCACCGGCTGGCAGGTCATCGTCAACATCGCCCAGGGCGACGGCGCCAAGGTGAAGTCGGTGCTCCCCAAGGAGGGCGCGACCGGCTGGTCCGACACCTGGATGATCTCCGCGAAGTCCAAGAACCCCAATTGCGCCTACAAGTGGATGGACTATGCCTCCTCCGCCGAGGTGAACGCCAAGATCGCGCAGAACTTCGGCATGGCCCCGGCCAACGCCAAGGCCTGCGAGGGCTCGGAGAAGAACGTGAGCCACTGCGCCACGTTCCACGCCACGGATGAGGAGTACTACAAGCAGGTGTGGATGTGGACCACCCCTGTGGAGCAGTGCATCGACGGGCGCACCGACGTCCAGTGCACCAACTACCAGGAATGGACCAAGGCCTGGACCGAAATCAAGGGCTGACGCCCTTGCCTGATGCCCGACGGCGGGTGGTCACCACCCGCCGTCGGGCCCCGCACGACACACCCTTGGGAGGGAGGGGCGCCACCGGCGCCCGCGCCGCATGAGCACCACCACCAACCCCGCGCCCGCCGCGCCCGCCGGCTCCCCGGCGCCCGCGCCGACGCCGGCCCGGCCCCGCGCCGGCCTGGGCGATCGGCTCTCCACCGTCCTCTACCGCCACGCCTGGCTCCGCCTGCTCGGGCTGCTCGGCCTGCCGATGCTGTGGCTCGGCGTGCTGTACCTCGGCTCGCTCGCGCTGCTGCTGATCACGGCGTTCTGGACCACCGATTCCTTCACCTCGCAGGTCATCCCGGCGTTCACGTGGGAGAACTTCAGCGAGATCCTCACCGTGGCAGCGTACCGGGACACGGCGCTGCGCACCATCGGCATCGCGCTGGCCGTGACCGTGCTCTGCGCCGTCATCGCCATCCCGCTCGGCCTGTACATGGCCAAGATCGCCTCGCCGCGCGTGCGCACCTGGCTCGCCATCGGCATCACGCTGCCGCTGTGGGCCGGCTACCTCGTCAAGGTCTTCTCCTGGCGCATCACCTTCTCCGAGGGCGGGCCGCTTGAGTGGCTGCTCGCGCCGCTGGGCCTCTCCGGCCCCGGCTACGGCACCACGGCGCTCGTCATCACGCTGGCCTACCTGTGGTTCCCGTACATGGCGGTGCCCGTCTACACGGCGTTCCGTTCCATCCCCGACAACCTCTTCGAGGCCAGCGCGGACCTGGGCGGCAAGGCCTGGCGCACCGTGTTCTCGGTGGCGCTGCCGCTCCTGAAGCCGGCGCTCATCGCCGGCTCCATCTTCACCTTCTCGCTCTCGCTTGGCGACTACATCGCCGCGCAGTTCGTGGGCGGCAAGACGCAGGTGATCGGCACGGTCATCGCCTCCAACATCAACCTGAACCCGCCGCTCGCGGCCGCCTTCGCGACGGTCCCGATCCTCGTGGTGGTCCTATACCTCTTCCTGGCCCGCAAGTCCGGCGCCCTGAAGCACTTCTAGGAGGCACCAACATGCGCTTCTCATCCCTGAGCAAGAACACGCTGCGCGCGCTCACCGCGCTCATCATGGCGGCCGTCTACGTGCCGCTCGCGTTGGTCATCATGAACTCCTTCAACGCCGCGACCAGCTCCTCCTTCCCCGTGCAGGAGTTCAGCACCAAGTGGTGGGTGGCGGCCTGGAACAACCAGGGCGTCCGCGAGGCCCTGTGGACCTCGGTCAAGGTGGCGTTCTGGGCCACGCTCATTGCGCTCATCCTGGGCTCCATGGTCGCGTTTGCCCTGTCCCGCTACCGCTTCTTTGGGCGCAACACCGTGAACCTGCTGGTGGTGCTGCCGATCGCGTTGCCCGGCATCGTCACGGGCGTGGCGTTCTCCAACACCTTCAAGAACGTGTTCGAGCCGCTCAGCATCAACCTGGGGCTCTTCTCGATCATCGTGGGCCACGCGACCTTCTGCATCGTCATGGTCTTCAACAACGTGCAGGCCCGGCTTGGGCAGATGAACCGCGGGCTCGAGGAGGCGGCCATGGACATGGGCGCCAACGTGTTCCGCACCTTCTTCCAGGTGACCTTCCCCGGCTTCCGGGCCGCCTTCGTGGCCGGCGCGCTGCTGGCCTTTGCCCTGTCCTTCGACGAGGTGGTGGTCACGACCTTCACGGCGGCGCCGGGCACCGAGACCCTGCCGATCTGGATCTACAACAACATGGCGCGCCCCAACCAGGCGCCCGTCGTCAACGTCATCGCCGCCGTGCTGATCCTGGTCTCGATGATCCCCGTGTACCTCTCCCAGCGGCTCACGGGCGCCGACCAGCTCGAGCGCAAGGCGGCCAAGCAGAGGAAGGCGGCGTAGGGGCTGACCCGCGCGCTTGCCCCGCCTCCCCAGAATCGGAGTGGGTTTCGTCCGCTTTTCGGCAGAAAACCGGACGAAACCCACTCCGATTCTGTTGTGCGGGAGAGCCTCAGGCCTGCGGTGGGTAGACCTCGTCGAGGAAGGGCTTCACGGCCGCCAGCACGTCGCCTGCCGAGGCCAGCGTCCCGGCGTGGCCGCGGCCCGGCAGGCCAACAAAGCGGCCCTTCGGCAGCATGCGGGCCTCGTCCAGGGCGTCGGCGTAACGGCGCTCGTCGGCCGTGCCGGCGACCAGCAGGGTTGGCACGCGCACGCCGCGCACCGCGAGGTCCGGCAGGCCCGTGTCCTCGGACTCCGTGAGCTCGAAGAAGGCGCCGAGTGCCAGGGCGTCGTTGTTGCTGAACGCCGCGCGGGTGTTGGGATCCAGCCCCGGGCCAAAGCCCTCAACGAACGCCTGGATGTCGCCGGCGCGCAGGGTCTCCAGGTAGCCGGGGAAGAAGATGCGCGAGATCTCGCCGTGTTGCGCGCGGTGCGTGCCGCCCATCGCCACGAACGCCGAGACCCGCTCGGGGTGGGAGGTCACGAGCTGCCAGCCCGTGCGCGCGCCCATGGAGTAGCCGACCACGCCGGCGCGCCGGATACCGAGCTCGTCCAGCACGGCGAGGACGTCCCCGACCATGAGCTCGGGGCGGTAGGCCTGCGGATCGTGGGGCTTCTCGCTGCGGCCGTGGCCGCGCGCGTCGATGCGGATGTGCGTGTAGCCGGGCAGGCCCTTCAGGTAACCGAGCCCGCGCCACACCACGCGCGAGAGCGCCGAGCCGTGCAGGAACACGAGCGCCGGGCCCTCCCCCGCCACGTCGTAGGAGATCCGGGTCCCGTCCACGGGATTGAAAGCATCGGCCATGCTTTCAACTCTAGGACCTGCCCGACGGCGATCGGTGCCGCGGGTGCCCCGGCTCACGCCGGGCGCGGGCCACCTCGGGCGCGGGCCAGGCGCCGTCCGCCCCGCGCCGCGCCGCGGTGACCGGCAGGCTCAGCCCTCGGCGCCTGGCAGCTCCCCCGCGGCGACGGCCTCGATCCACGCGGGGATCGGCAACGTGCCGTCGTGGAAGTCCAGGGTGCGGCGGACCGAGTCCTCTGCTGCCGGCCCACCCAACACCTCGGCGATGACGTGGGCCACGAGCTCGCGGCTCGTGGGGGCGTGCTCCGCTCCCTCCGCCGCGGGGCTCACGCCGCCCGGCGAGGGCTCGAGGCTCAGCGTCCCCGGACCCAGGATGGTCCACTCGAGCGCCGAGGAGGCGAGAACCTTGTCGGCCGCGAGCTTGGCCTCCTGATATGGGTAGAAGCCGTGGTCCGGATCGACTCGGCGCACGCGCCCGGCGCCGTGATAGGACACCATGACGTAGCGCCGCACGCCCGCCTCCTCGGCCGCGTGCACCGAACGGATCGCGGCGTCCCGGTCCACCGCGGCGGTGCGCGCCTGGTTGCCGCCGCCCGCGCCGGCGGAGAACACCACTGCCTCGGAGCCCTCGAGGGCGGCCGCCATGGACTCGGTGGTTGCTTCCTCGATGGAGAGCACGAGTGCCTTTGCTCCCGTCGCCTCGACGTCCGCGGCGTGCTCCGGGTTGCGGATCCAGGCCGTGACCTCGTGGCCCGCCTGGGTCAGGAGCGGAAGGGTCAAGAGGGCCACCTTGCCGTGGCCTCCGATGAAGGTGATACGCATGCCCCTACCCTTGCCGCGCGGCCCGCCCCGGGGCAAGCCCCTGCGCTCGACGCGAACTCGCGGGCCCACCCGGCGCAAAACTAAACTGGGGCACCCGGGCGGCCCCGCGCCGTCGGGCACTTCCTCTCCTCCCACCCAAGGACCCTGTGCTGTCCCCCTCGCCAGACAACGGCCCCACCTCCCGCCTCGCCGCCCTGTGCAGAAGGGCGTTCCGCCGCCCCGGCCAGCCGAAGATCACGCTGCGCACCGCTCTGCTGGGGGCCCTGGCCACGCTGGCCACGCTCGGCTTCCTCGGCGTCGTGGGCGCGCTGACGGGATCACAGCTGCTCGTGGCCGGCTTCGCCTCCTCGTGCGTGCTGGCGTTCATGCTCCCGGGCGCCCCGCTCGCCCATCCCATCAACGTCATGGGCGGGCACCTCGTGGCCGGCGTCTGCGGGCTGACCGTCCGCTTCCTCCTCCCGGCGGGCTGGTTCAGCGCCATCCTCGCCGTGCTGCTCTCCATGCTCGTCATGGCCCTGCTGGGCGTGCTTCACCCTCCGGCCGGCGGCAACCCGCTCGCGATCGTGCTGGCGCAGGAGCACTGGAGCTACCTCATCGCCCCCGTGCTGATCGGCGCCCTCGCGGTGGGCTTCTTCACGTGGGCCTACGCGTGGCTGGCCAAGCGGATCCGTGCCGGGGGCAGCGACCCCATCGGCTGAGCCGCCCAGCAGCGCCGGGCGGCCCCGGCACCTGACACAATGGGCGCCAACGTGCCGGGCGGGGGAACCCGCCGGAACCGCCACCCAAGGGGGAAGCAGTGATCTTCGGCAAGAAGCCGACCACCGGAAACAAGCAGCCGCGCACGCAGCCGGACGCCGCGCGAGCCGGCGGGACGAACCGGCCCCAGGCCGCTCGCACGCCGCAGCCCGTCCTCGGCGCCAACGACCCGGTCCCCAGGGACCCGGGCTCCTCCCGCCTGGTGCACCTGTGGAGCGACGGGCTCGGCACCGCCGGGACGCGCTCGCTGCAGGTGATCCTCGTGATCGTCCTCGCCGCCGCGGTGGTCTTCGCGATGACGCGGCTCTCCCTCGTGATCCTGCCGCTGTTGCTCGGCGTCATCCTCGCCTGCGCCCTGTGGCCGCTCATCCGACTGCTGCGCCGCTGGCTCTCGCCCATGCTGGCCGCCTGGATCGTGTTGCTGGGCGCCTTCCTCATCCTGGGCGGCATCGTGACGGGCATCGTGATCTCGGTGGTTTCGCAGTGGGGAACGCTGTCCGAGAAGGCCCAGCAGGGCTTCTCGCAGGTGCAGGGCTGGCTCAAGGACCTGCCCATCCAGATCGATCAGAACCAGCTCAACGAGTGGATCGGCAAGGCCACCGAGTTCCTCACCAGCTCGCAGTTCGGTGCCGGAGCGCTCTCCGGGCTCTCGGCGGCCGGCAACTTCTTTGTTGGGGCGGGCACGCTCCTCGTCACCCTGTTCTTCTTCCTGAAGGACGGCGACACCATCTGGAAGTTCTTCATGAGCTGGGTCCCCGAGCGCGTGCGCCCCACGTGGGACCGCGCCGGCGCCCGGGCCCGCGACGTCTTCGGCGGCTACCTGCGCGGCACCACGATCGTGGCGGCCGTTGACGCCATCGGCATCGGCCTGGTCATGGTCATCATCGGCGTGCCCCTGGCCTTCCCGCTCGCGATCCTCGTCTTCCTCGGCGCCTACATCCCCATGGTCGGCGCCGCAGTGGCCGGCGTGCTCTCGGTCCTCGTCACGCTCGTCAGCTCCGGCGTGTGGCAGGCGCTCGTGGTCGCGATCGCCACGGTCGTGATCCAGCAGCTCGAGGGCAATCTGCTCCAGCCCGTGGTCATGGGCAACACCCTGCACCTGCACGGCCTCGTCATCCTCATCACGCTGACCGGTGGCTCCATCCTCGGCGGCATCGTGGGCGCGCTCATCTCGGTCCCGCTCGTGGCCGCCGCCTGGGCCATCGTCAAGGTCTTTTCCGGGCGCGAAACCCCCGACGACGATCCGGCCGAGCGCAAGCGCCGCCGCAAGGTCCGCAAGCTCGCCAAGGCGCGCGCCAAGGCCCTCGCCTCCTAAGGCGAGGCGGGCGGCGACGCCCGGCCACGCGCCGTCGTGCCTTGCCCGGTGCTTTCCCCCTGAGCTTTGAGGCGAGACACGCGCATTGAGGCCGGGTTTTCGGGCCTCACAGCGCACAACGCGCCTCAACTCGAAGAAGGCACGGCGGTGTCCGGCCGCCACAGCGCGCAAAAACACCCCGCCTCCCTGTCAGGGAGGCGGGGTGCTTGCGCGCCCGGTGGGGGCTGGGGTCAGTGCTCGTCCTCGGGGCCGCGGGCGCCGAGCTCGCGGTCCAGGGCCAGCAGGCCGGAGCCGTCGCCGCCGACGCGCTTGATGCGGCCGATGATGCCGCCGACGGTGGCCTCCTCCTCGACCTGCTCGTCCACGAACCAGTTCAGGAGCGGCAGCGAGTCGATGTCGCCGGTCTCCAGCGCCAGGCGGTAGAGGTCGCGGATGGCCTCGGAGACCTTGACCTCGTGGGCCAGGGACGCCTCGAAGGCCTCGAGGACGGTGGTGATCTCCAGGCCCTGCGCCGGGATGGCCTGGAAGACGGGGCGGGAACCGCGGTCCACCATGTGGGTGATGAACTTGTCGCGATGCTCCAGCTCCTCCTCGGCCTGGGCCTTGAACCAGCCGGCGAGGCCGGGGAGGTCCATGAGGTCCATGTCGATGGCGAGCTGGCGGTAGGTAATGGCGGCCTCAAGTTCCAGGGTGACCTGGCGGTTGAAGGCCTCTTCGAGCTTTCCAGTGAGTTCCATGTCCAGAACACTAAGGGCATATTTCCGGCCGCGCATCCAAGGAAAGCCTGCCCTGCCCGGGCCCCGGCGATCACGCTCACGCCTGGCTTTTCGTGCAAATGCAGGCAAGGCTGGCCTGATTTTCTAGCGGCGTTCGCGACATGAACAAATAACACCTTGAGGGTTTACCGCTGTGTCAACTGGCACGCGGTGCCTTCGGCTGGAACACTGAGGTCATGCCACGACCACGCCGATATGACGCAGCAGTCCGGGAACGCCTCCTGAAGGACGCCGCGATGATCGCCGCCACCGAGGGGCCCCTGGCCCTGTCCGCCCGCCGACTCGCGACGCAGTCGGGCACCACCACGGCGGCCATTTACACGCTCTTCGGCGGCATGGACTCCCTGAGAGCGGCCCTGACGGCGCAGGCCCTGCAGGACCTGGGCTCCTCGCTCGAGGCCGTGGCCAAGGACGGCAACCCCGCCGATCGCCTGCTCGCGCTGGCCCACGCCTACCGCACCTGGGCCCTCGAGCACCCGAACGAGTACCGTTCGATCCTCTCCGACGCCCTCGGCCTGGCCGTGCGCCGCGCCCCCGCCGGTGCCCCGCGCGCCGCGGCCGCCGCGCCCACCGTGCCGATCACGGCCCCCGACGTCTTCCTCGACTCGGTCGACGAGGCCTGGCACGTCTCGCTCGCCCCGCTGAGCGAGGCCTTCGAGGCCGGCCTGGCCGACGGCACGTTCTCCGGCCCGGCCTCCGACGCCGCCGCGCTCGCGGTCACCGTCTGGGCCTCCCTGCACGGCATCGTGTCGCTCGAGCTCGTGGGCGTCCTCGACCCCACGCTCGCCCGCCTCGGCGGAGACGCCGGCGCCGATCGCTTCTTCGAGGACGCGTTGGGCCGCCTCATCGCCGGCCTCGAGGTCCCGGCCCCCTCCCGCGGGGCGCATGCCTGAGAAGGCCCGCGTCCGCGTTGACGCGTGGCTGTGGGCCGTGCGGGTCTACAAGACCCGTTCGGAGGCCACGGCCGCATGCCGCGCCGGACACGTCCGGCTGAACGGTTCCCCGGCCAAGGCCGCGCAGACCGTGGTGCCCGGCGATCGCCTCCGAGTGCGCAAGAACGGCGAGGAGCGCGATCTCGAGGTTGCCGGTCTGCTCTCCAAGCGCGTCTCCGCGCCGCTGGCCCAGGCCGCCTACCTGGATCGCACCCCGCCCAAGCCCAAGGTGCTCATCCCGCAGGTCCCGATCCGCGACCGCGGCGCCGGCCGCCCCACCAAGAAGGATCGCCGCGAACTCGACCGCCTGCGTTCGTCGTGGAATCCCGGATCGGACGACTGAGTTCACGCGAGCCCAAGTGCACTTGTCGTTTGAGTAAATTTGCGCGTTTGGGTGCACAAATCCCTTTCACTTGTGAAGGTGATCACGTAGCTTGGGTGCCGTAGTTCCTAGTTCTTAGCGAAAAGTGGCCCGGGGCACCGGTCCTACGCAGCACAAAGGACCGAACACCCGCCCCGCATCCCGCCGGGTGGTCACCGGCTCCTCCCGCACCCGGGAGGCCAAAAGAGAAGGAAATGCCCCATGGCTTCTGGCATCGTGAAGTGGTTCAACCCCGACAAGGGTTTCGGTTTCATCGCTCCGGATGATTCCTCCGAGGATCTCTTTGCCCACTACTCCGCCATCCAGTCGAACGGCTTCCGCACGCTCGAAGAGGGCCAGCGCGTCGAGTTCGAGGTCGCCGAGGGCCCCAAGGGCCTGCAGGCCACGGAGATCCGCCCCGTCGCCTGATCTCCCCTAGGCAAGGGCCGACGCCGCCGTACCCGCCTCCGGGCGGGAACGGCGGCGTCGCTCGTTCTCCGGTGGGGGACGCCGCCGCGGAATAGCTCGCGGCCGCGCGGGGTTGCCCTCTGGGTGAGCACCTCCCCCGAACTCTCCGTCCTCGACCTCGCCCCCACCCGCCCCGGGCAGCCGGCCGGCCAGCCCTTTGCCGACGCCGTGGAGCTGGCCCGGGCCGCCGAGGCCGCCGACTACCGCGGCCTCTGGTACGCCGAGCACCACAACATGCCGGTCATCGCCTCCTCCGCCACGGCGGTGCTCATGGCCCACGTGGCGGCGCACACCGAGACCATCCGCGTGGGCGCCGGCGGGGTCATGCTCAGCAACCACGCGCCGCTCATCATCGCCGAGCAGTTCGGCATGCTCGAGGCCATGCACCCCGGCCGCATCGATCTGGGCCTGGGCCGGGCTCCCGGCACCGACCAGGCCACCGTGCGCGCGCTGCGCCGCTCCCCCGACGCCGCGGAGCACTTCCCCTCCGACGTGGCCGAGCTGCTCGGCTACCTCGATGACGAGGGCCGCATCCCGGGCGTCCACGCCTACCCCGGCCGCGGCTCCCGCGTGCCGGTGACCATCCTGGGCTCGAGCCTCTTCGGCGCCACGCTCGCGGCCCGCATGGGTCTTCCCTTCGCTTTCGCCTCCCACTTCGCCCCCGACGCGCTGGAGCAGGCCCTGGACGTCTACACGCGCGAGTTCCGCCCCTCGGCCCGCTTGGAGGCCCCGCGCCCCATCGTGGCGGTGGGCGTCGTCGCGGCCGAGGACCCGGCCGAGGCGGTGCGCCGCTTCGAGGCCGTGGGCCGCGCCCGCGTGCGCGACATGCTGGGCCGGGGCCGCGACACCCCCTTCACGGAGGACGAGGTGGACCTCATCCTCGACACGCCCCAGGGCCGCGGCATCCTCTCCTCGATCCGCTTCAGCGCCGTGGGCACCCCGGAGCGCGTGGCGGCCGAGCTGGGCCGCATGGCCGCCTCGACGGGCGCGGCCGAACTCATCACGGTGCACCATGCCCTCGATCAGGCCACGCGCCTCGAGTCCCTGCGCCTCACGGCCGAGGCCTGGCGGCACCGGGAGCAGCCGGCCGCGTAGCGCGTCCGCGTCCTTCCCCGGGCGGGCGCAACCCGCCGGGCGCAGGCATGGCGCGTCGACGCCCGCCGGTGCAAGGATGGACGCACCGGCCGCCACTGGGGGCGGCCACGAACGCCACGGGAGGTGCGCCATGTCCCAGCACGAGGACGAGGAACTCTGGGAGGACGAGATCGCCCCGGAGGGCGAGGACGCCATGATCCGCGAGGAGATCTGGGAGGGCGAGGACGACGGCCGCGACGGCTCGCCGGCCGCCGGATCCTCCGACTCCCCGGAGTCCATGGACGAATACGATCCGCTGCGCCGACGCGAGCGCCTCGCGGGCGAGGACATCGGCGATCTGGCCGGCTCCGGCTCCCACATCGAGGTGCTCGGCGAGGACGACGACGACCCGGAGTGGTGAGGCCAGGGCGCCCCTGCGGCGCCCCGCCCCTCAGGGGAGGCGAGGCTGGGTGGTGCACGACGTCGTCGTGCACCACCCAGCCTCGCCTTGCGTGAGGGCTCAGCTCAGCCCGAGGGCGGCCTCCAGCTCGGCCGCCGCGGCGAGCAGGGCCGGCAGGACCCGCTCGCCAGCGCGCTCGGCGCTCTCGTCCTGGGCCGAACGCAGGGAGACGTTGAGGGCGTGCTCCACGCGGCCGGACGGCCCGCGCACGGGCACGGCGACCGAGCGCAGCCCGGGCTCGAGCTCCTGATCGATGATGCAATAGCCGCGTTCGCGCACGTCCTCGAGCAGCGCGATGAGGGCACCGACCTCGGTGACCCTGGCGCTCGGGGGCGCCGCGGGCAGGGAGGCCTCCACGAGGGCCGGCCACGCGGCCGGCTCGGTGCCGGCCAGGAGCACCCGGCCCATGCTCGTCCATGCGGCCGGGAATCGGGTACCGAGCCGGATGTCCACGCGCATGATCCGCTTGGTTTCGACGCGCTGCACGTAGACCACCTCCGTGCCGTCCAGTTCGGCGGCCGAGGCCGATTCCCCGAGGGAGTCGGAGAGCCGCTGCAGCACGGGCCGCGCGAGCTCGGCGAAGGGCTGGCCTGAAAGGTAGGCCCAGCCGAAGCGAAGCACGCTGGGGGTCAGCGCAAAGCTGGAGCCGTCGGTGCACGCGTAGCCCAGCTCCACGAGCGTGTGCAGGAGGCGGCGGGCGCTCGCCCGTGAGAGCCCGGCGCGCGCGGCGGCCTGCGAGAGCGTGAGCTCACGGTGCTCGGCGTCGAAGGCCGCCATGACGGCGAGGCCGCGCGCCAGGGACTGGACAAAGAGGGAGGAGTCGGCGGCCGCCGCCCCCTCCCCTGGCGCCGCGGCACCGGGCTGAGGCGAAGCTGTGCTCATGCCTCGATCGTAGCGAGCGGGACGGGCACGCGGGCGCGCAGTTCCTCGAGCGTGATGCCGTGCGTCGAGCGGACGCTCACCCCGTCCGGGCCCAGCAGGAAGACGGCGGACTCGGTGTAGACGCGCGTGACGCAGCCCAGTCCCGTGACGGGGTAGGCCAGCGTCTCCACGAGTTTGGCCGCCCCGTCCTTCGCGAAGAGGCTCATCATGACCCAGGTCTGCTTGGCGCCGATGGCCAGGTCCATGGCCCCGCCCACGGCGGGGATCGCGTCCGGTGCGCCCGTCGACCAGTTTGCGAGGTCGCCGGCGGCGGAGACCTGGAAGGCCCCGAGCACGCAGACGTCGAGGTGGCCGCCGCGCATCATCCCGAAGGAATCGGCGTGGTGGAAGTACGCGGCGCCCGGCAGCTCGGTCACGGGAATCTTGCCGGCGTTGATGAGGTCCGGGTCCACCTCGTCGCCGTGCGCGGCCGGGCCCATGCCGAGCATGCCGTTCTCGGTGTGGA
This sequence comes from Galactobacter valiniphilus, assembly GCF_003575975.1. Lineage (GTDB taxonomy): Bacteria > Actinomycetota > Actinomycetes > Actinomycetales > Micrococcaceae > Galactobacter > Galactobacter valiniphilus. The sequence goes on from NZ_QQXK01000002.1 coordinate 48,659, forward strand.
GGGTGACGTCCTGTTCCGGGGTGAGGTGGTCGGCCACGAGCGTGGGCTGGCCGATCCCCAGGTTCACGAAGGATCCGGCCTCGATGTCGGCCGCCACCAGCGCGGCGATCTCATGCTTGGACAGGGGCGCTGCGGTGTTCATGCCGATTCCTTCTGCTGGGACACAGCCGTCGCCGCGGCGTGCACGCGGATGAGGGTGTCGACGAAAATGCCCGGCGTGACGACGTGCTCGGGATCCAGGGAGCCCACGGGCAGGATCTCCTCGACCTGGGCGATGGTGCGGCTGGCCGCCGTGGCCATGATGGGGCCGAAGTTCCGCGCCGTCTTGCGGTAGACCAGGTTGCCCTTGTCGTCGGCGTGCAGCGCCTTGATGAGCGCCACGTCCGCCTTGAGCGCGTGCTCCAGGACGTAGTTCACGCCGTCGATCGTGCGCGTTTCCTTGCCCTCGGCCAGCTGCGTGCCGTAGCCCGTGGGCGTGAAGAAGGCGCCGATCCCGGCCCCGGCGGCGCGGATGCGCTCGGCGAGATTTCCCTGGGGCACGAGCTCCAGCTCGATCTCCCCCGCCCGGTAGGCGGCGTCGAAGTGCCAGGAGTCCGACTGCCGCGGGAAGGAGCAGACGATCTTGGCGACCCGGCGCTCCTTGATGAGCAGCGCGAGACCCTCGTCCGCCTGGCCGGCGTTGTTGTTGACCACCGTGAGGCCCGTGGCCCCGCCCTGCAGCAGGGCGTCGATGAGTTCCATGGGCTGACCGGCGTTGCCGAAGCCGCCGATCATGACGGTGGAGCCGTCGGCGATGCCGGCGACGGCCTCGGCCGGGCTGGACGCGATGCGAGGTGCCACGGGGTTCCTCCTGAGGGGTGCGGGGCCGCCTAGGCGGCGTCGGTGTTTTCGAGAACGACGGCGAGGCCTTGGCCCACGCCGATGCAGAGGGAGGCCACGCCGTAGCGGCCGCCGCTGGCCTTCAGGCGCGCGGCAAGCGTGCCGAGCACGCGCAGCCCGGAGGCGCCGAGCGGGTGCCCGATCGCGATGGCGCCGCCCCACGCGTTGACGCTCTCCTCGTCGATGCCCCAGGCGTCCACGCAGGCCAGGGCCTGGGCGGCAAACGCCTCGTTGAGCTCCACCGCGTCGATCTGGTTCCAGCTCAGACCCGCCCTGGCCAGCGCGCGGTTGGCCGCCTCGACCGGGGCCTCGCCGAAGTACTGGGGCTCGTTGCCGTGCGCGCCGCGCGAGACGATGCGCGCGAGCGGCTCGCGCCCGAGCAGCGTGGCTGCGTGTTCCGAGCCGATCCAGGCGGCCGAGGCGCCGTCGCTCATGGGCGAGGCGTTGCCCGCCGTGACGGTGCCGTCCTCCGCGCCGCGGAAGACCGTGCGCAGCCCGGCCAGGGACTCCGGCGTGGATTCCGGGCGGATGGTCTCGTCGCGTTCGAGGAGCGCGCCGCGCCCCACGGGCGCCACGGGACTCACCAGGCCGGCGTAGTTGCCCTCGTCCCAGGCGGCGGCGGCGAGCCGGTGGCTGCGCGCGGCAAACGCGTCCTGGCGCTCGCGGGAGATCCCGTGCTTCTCGCGCAGCTGTTCCGTCGCCTCGCCGAGGGAGACGGTCCAGGCGGCCGGCATCTGCGGGTTGACGAGCCGCCAGCCGAGGGTGGTGTTGGCCAGCTGTAGGTCCTGCATGGGGAAGGGCCGCTCGGTCTTGGGCAACACCCAGGGCGCGCGGGACATGGACTCCACGCCGCCCACCAAGACGAGGTCCGCGTCGCCGACGGCCACCTGGCGCGAGGCCGCTATGGCGGCGTCGAGCGAGGAGCCGCAGAGGCGGTTGATCGTGGAGCCCGGGATCGAGACGGGCAGGCCGGCCAGGAGCGAGGCCATGCGCGCCACGTTGCGGTTCTCCTCGCCCGCTCCGTTCGCGTTGCCGAAGGTGACCTCATCGATCGCCGCGGCGTCCAGCCCCGGTGCGCGCCCCACGAGGGTGCGCACCACGTGCGCCGCGAGGTCGTCCGAGCGGTGCCCGGACAGGGCGCCGCCGATCTTCCCAAAGGGGGTGCGGACGGCGTCGTACACAAAGGCCTCTGCCACGGGAACTCCTCGCGTCGTTTGTTCGCTGTGCGAACGCGTGTTCTCTTAATGAACATGGTAGATCATTCACCCGCCGCGGCGCTAGGGCAAGCCCCCGCCTGCGGTACGGTCGACTCATCCTTTTCTTTGGCGCAGGAGGCCCCGGTGGAGACCCACGTTCACAGCGAGATCGCGGACGGCCTCGGCCTCATCACGCTCAACCGGCCGGCCAAGATCAACGCGCTCACGCCCGGCATGGTGGAGGCCATCGGCCAGACGCTGCGCGCCTGGCGCTACGCCGCCGAGGTCAACGCCGTGGTGCTGCGCGGCGAGGGCGAGCGCGGCTTCTGCGCCGGCGGCGACCTGGCAGGCTTCCACGAGGCGCTGGTGGACGGCCGTGAGGACGCCTTCCTCGACGTCCTCGCCACCGAATTTGAGCTCGCCGCCGAGATCGGTTCCTACCCCAAGCCCATCGTCTCGATCATGCGCGGCCTCACGCTCGGCGCCGGGCTCGGCCTGGCAGGCCAGGCCTCCGTGCGCATCGTGACGCCGGATTCCCGGCTCGGCATGCCGGAGGCGCGCATCGGCTATGTGCCCGACGTCGGCGGGAGCCTCCTCCTGGGCCGCGCGCCCGGGCGCGTGGCCGAGCACCTGGCCGCCACGGGCGACACGGTCGGGGCGGGAGACGCCGTCGAGTTCGGTCTGGCCGACTTCTGCATGGCCCCGGACGCCGAGGCCGAGGTCCTGGCCACGCTGGCCGACCTGGCCCAGCTCGGGGCAGGCGAGATCGGCGTGGGCCTCGAGGTGCTGCACGGCGTGCAGGCCCCGGCGACCACGCGGCCGCTGAGCGGATCGCGCGCCTGGATCGACCATTGCTACGCGGCCCCGGAGCTCGCCGACATCCTGAGCGAGCTCGGCGACTCCGCCTGGCCCGCCGCCCAGGCGGCGCGCGAGCGCATCCTGGCCAACTCACCGCTCGCCGCCGCCACGGCCATCGAGCTCGTCCGCGCCGCCCGCGACGAGGACGAGCTGCGCGGCGCCCTCGAGCGCGAGCACCGGGCAGCCGCCTTCATGATGGAGAACCCCGACCTCGCCGAGGGCATCCGCGCCCGCATCATCGACAAGGACGACGCCCCGGCCTGGAACCCGGCCACGGCCGAGGAGGTCGACACCGAGGCGATCCTCACCGCGCTGGATCCCGAGGAGGACGAGGGGTGGTGAGGCGCCGCCCGCGCGCCCGGCGCCGCTCGCCCCGCGCACATACCTTTGGTGCACTATGCCCGGCGCAACGCGAACGCCGTTAGCGTGTGATGCATGAGCCAGGACCACAGCGCCGAACAGCTCGGCGGACTCTTCTCGCAGTGCCTCGACATGCTCTCTCAAGCCCTTCCGGCGGCCGTCGCGGCGAAGGAGCCGCTCATCCCGGGCGGCCTGATCCTGCGCGAGCACGCGGGCAACACCACCTCGCTTGAACCCTTCGTGGCCCCGGAGCTGGCCGGCTCCGGCGACGCCGACACGGCCGAGCGGCTCTTCGACGTCGTGGCGGCGGAGCTCGAGGGGCTCGTGGGCGGGGTGGTGTTCCACGCCGCGCGCCACCAGAGCCTCGGCACCGTGGTGATCCTCGAGGGTGAGCACGCCGAGGGGCGCACGCTCGCCTTCGCCCTCCCCTACGAGGTCAAGCGCAGCTTCATGAAGCCGCCCACCGTCGAGTTCGGGGAACTCGTGACGCTGGAGCAGCCCATGTTCCGCTTCGCCGATCTGCTGCTGTGAGCGCGCCGGTGAACACGCCTGTGGACGGCCAGGCTCCGGAGAAGATCGGCTCAATCTCCCTGACCGGCCCCGTTGCGGGCATGATCCCCACATCGATCTTTGGTTTCGTTTCCCTCACCACCTTCTGGGGCCCCCGCCCCGCGCCGGCCTGGATGCCGTACTTCACGATCCCCGTTCTTGCGCTCTTCCTCCTCAGCTTCGCCTTCCTCCTGCGCCGCCTCGCCAGACCCTGCGCCTGGCCCGCGAGGACTGGGAGAGTGCCCTGGACGGGAGCCGGCGCGGCTGGCGCCGGGCCCGCACGCGTGCCGGCCTGCTCATCGCGCGCGGCACCTTGGACAGCATCGACGATCTGCTTGCTGCCCTTCGCGCCGCGGGCGGCCTGCGTGCGGTGAGCCGCGAGGACTACGCCCCTCCGCTCCGCCTGGCCATCAACCGCTGGCGCGAGGCGCTCGACCCCACGGAGACCAAGCCGGCCCGCCGCGACACGGGCGGAGGCGACACCGTGGTGCTTGGCGGTGCGCATTGGTTCGACGACGGAGTGCCCCAGGACCCGGGGTGCGGCCCCGCAGGGACGCCCTCGGGCGGCAGCGCGGACGCGTGGTGCGACACGGGTGCGTGGGGCGGCGACGCCGGATCCTTCGCTGGGACGGGCGATCTCGGCGGTTTCGGAAGCCACGGCGACTTCGGCGGTGGCTCCGGAGACGGCGGCTGGGGAGACTCCGGCGGTGGTGGAGACAGCGGAGGCGGCGGAGATGGTGGCGGAGGCGGCGGCGGGGGCGATTAGCCCCCGCCGCCCCCGGCCGGCCGACGGCGCGTGGTGACCACGCGCCGTCGTGCCCCGCCGCCTAACCGCCCCGCCTCGATCAGGCCAGCTTCTTGGCGGCGGCCCGGCGGTCCCACCAGCCCTTGAGCACAAACTTCTCGACGAGCAGCGCGCCCACGGCGCACACGAGCCACACCAGCACGGGGGTCGCGATCCACGAGGCGACGCCCGAGATGTGCAGCCCGCCGGGGAAGAGCGTGGCGACGATGAGGGCCACGAGCGTGGACACCAGTCCCACGCCGCCCACGATCGCCTGCGCGTACTTCTGCGCGAGCTTGGTGACGATCGGTGCGGCGATCGCCTGCATCACGGTGAAGATCACCACGGCGATCACGAAGCCGGCGGGTTCGAGCCGCACGCCTTCGATGAGCCACCCCGCGAGGAGCAGGGCGATCGCGGAGAGCACGAGCGAGGTGCCCATGGAGAGCAGCGTGCGGATCAGGGGGTCCTCCAGGGATTCGGCGCGGACGACGCCCTTGAAATATCTCACGGCTCCGGCCGGGCGCGAGGCCCCTCCGCCCCGCCCTCAGCCCACGGGGGCCGCGAGCGGGTCCGGCGCCGAGCGGCGGCGCCCCTCGGCCCCCACCACGTCAAAGCCCTCGCGGACCCAGTACTCGTAGCCGCCGATCAGCTCGCGCACGTTGGTGTAACCGAGCTCGGCGAGCGCGAGGGCCCCCCGCGTGCTGCCGTTGCAGCCCGGCCCCCAGCAATAGACGACGACGGCGGTGGCCGGATCGGGGGCGAGGTCGCCGATGCGCCCGGCCAGCTCGGCGAGGGGCACGTGGTGGGCCTGCGGAAGATGGCCTTGCTCCCACTCGACGGCGTTGCGGACGTCGATCACGAGCGGGGCCGCGCCCGCGGCGCGGGCGGCGGCAAGGTCGGCCGGATCGGTCTCGTAGGCGAGCTTGGCGGCGTAGAAGGCGGCGGCTGAAAGCGGTTCTGTCATGCCTCCATTCCACCGGCACCGGCGGCGTCTCAGAAGGCCTCATCCGCGCCGTTCGGCCGCCCAGGCCGAGCATTCAGCGGTAATCTCTGTCCCATGCCAACGAATCAACCGCCGGAGCTCGACGCGACCGATCAGGCCCTGATCCGCGCGCTCCAGGCCGATGGCCGGGCCAGCATCGCCGCACTCGGCCGCGAGGTCTCGCTCTCCCCGAGCGCCGTCTCGGAGCGGCTGCGCCGGCTCGTCGAGGCCGGCGTCGTCACGGGCCACACGGTGACGGTGGACCCGCAGGCGCTGGGCTACCCCATCACGGCGTTCGTGCGCCTGGCCTACCCCTCGGGGAACTACAAGCCCTTCCACGACCTCGTGGCGGTGACCCCGGAGATCGTCGAGGCGCACCACGTCACGGGCGCCGATTGCTTCATCATTAAGACGCACGCGCGCTCCATGGCTGACCTCGAGCGCATCACGGGACGGCTCGCGACGCTCGGCGGGATCACCACCAACGTGGTGTACTCGAGCCCCGTGCCTGGCCGCCCGCTCGGCCCCGCGTAGCCACCACGGCGTGCCCCCGGTTGTCGCGCTTGACCGCGAGGGTTCCTCGGGGCAGCGCACCACAACGGCGGGCAAAGCCGGAGAGCAGCCCCTCAGTGCCCCGCGCGGCCCTGGCGCCAGTACCCCATGAACGCGATCCGCGTGCGGTCCACGCCGAGGTTGCGCACGAGGTGACGGCGGATCTCCTTGATGACTCCTGCCTCGCCGGCGATCCAGGCGTAGTCGTCCGAGGCGTTGTCCACGGGCGCCTCCCACAGCGTGACCTCGTCCACGTCCACGTCCTCCGGCTCGGCGCCGCGCGCCGCCGGGGCCCCCGCCGTGCACCCCTCGGAGTCGGCCACCCACGCCGCCGCCTCCGCGCGCACCGCCGGCAACAGCAGCGAACCCACGCCCTGCCCGGGCGAGCGAACCAGCCAGCTCACGCTCACGCCGTCGGGCGCCGAGACCGGCTGAACCTGCCCGGCGTCCGGCACCTCGATGAGCGCCACGCCGCGCGCGGAGCGCGGCAGCGCATCGAGCACGGAGCACAGCGCGGGCGCTGCGGTCTCGTCGCCGGCCAGCAGCAGGTGCGAGGCGGCGCCCGGGCGGTAGTCGATCCCGCCGTAGCCGACGGCCGTGAGCGCGCGGTTGGGTCCCAGGAGGTGGAGCACGTCGCCCACCGCGGCCGAGGCGGCCCACGCGGCGGCGGGCCCGCAGCCCTCACCGAGCGAGCCATCCGGGCCCACGCCGTGCAGCACGAGGTCCACGTCGAGCAGCCGCTCGCCGCCCTCCTCGCGCAGGGCGCGCACGGTGTAGGTGCGCATGACGCCGCGCTCGGAGACGGGCGAGGCGAGCCACATCTTGTACCAGCCGGGATCGCCCCCGCTGGACATGGGCGCTTCGGGGAAGAGCGGCGTCAGCACGCGCCCGATGGACTCAACCGTCGACCCCTCGGCCGGCACGATCACCTTGAAACGCAGGTCCATCGTCGCCTCGGGCACGCCGAAGTGCTCCAGGTCGGGCCCGCCCAGGACGAGCCGGCGCAGGCCGGGCCCCAGCTCGATGACGCGGCGCACCACGCCGCGGAAGGCGAGGGTGTCGGCGTGGGCGGCGGCGGTGCCCGCCGCGAGGGTGATGCTCTGGCTCATGCTTGCTCCCCGTTGCTGTTCCGGACGGTGGGCTTGGCCGGTGCGGCCACCTGCTCCGCCGGGCCGTGAGTGCCCGACGGCGCGGCGTCGCCGCCCGCGCCCGGCTCACCCGAGCGCGTGATGACGGCCGCGGCCCCGGCGCGCGGCACGACCATGGGCGTGCCGGCGACGGGATCGGGGATGACCACGGTCTCGAGGCCGAGCACCTCGCGCACGATGGGCGTCGTGACGACCTCGGCCGGGCTGCCCTGCGCCACGAGCACGCCGTCCTTGAGCGCCACGAGGTGGTGGGCGTAGCGGGCGGCGAGGTTGAGATCATGCAGCACCATCACCACGGTGGTGCCGCGCCGGGCGTTGAGCTCCCACACGGTCTCCAGGACGTCCACCTGGTGGGCGAGGTCGAGGTAGGTGGTGGGCTCGTCGAGAAGCAGCACATCGGTCTCTTGCGCGAGCGCCATGGCGATCCAGGCCCGCTGGCGCTGGCCGCCGGAGAGGTCGCTCACCACGGTGTCGGCGAGCCCCTGCAGCTGCGTCGAGTCGAGGGCGCGCTCCACGGCGGCGCGGTCCTCGCCGCTCTCGCGGCGCAGGGCCGAGCGGTAGGGCGCGCGGCCGTGGGCCACGAGCTCGCGGACGGAGAGCGCCTCGGGCGTGACGGGCGTCTGCGGCAGCAGGGCCACGCGGCGGGCCAGCGCGCGCGGCGCGAGCCGGTGTAGCTCGTCGCCGTCCAGCAACACGTGCCCGGCGCTCGGCTTGAGCAGGCGGGAGAGCCCGCGCAGCAGGGTCGACTTGCCGCAGCCGTTGGCGCCGACGATGACGCTGATGCGCCCGGCCGGGAGCTCGAGGTCGAGGCCCTTGACGATGTCCGCGCCGCCGTAGTTCAGGCGCAGGCCCTCCACGCGCAGCGAACCGCCCGGGCGGACGCTCGGGTCGGGGGCGAAGCCGGAGGACGGGGCCCCGGGGGTCTGGGCGGTCTTCTTCACCGCTAGCTCCGTTCTTTCGAGAGCACGAGGAGCAGGAACACGGCGCCGAGGGCGCCCGTGACGACGCCGACCGGCAGGCCGTTCCCGATCCCGAAGAGGTGTGCGGCGAGCAGATCCGAGACCACCACGAGGGTGGAGCCGGTCAGCGCCGTGACGGCGAGGTTCCCGCGGCTCCCCAGGAGGCGGGTCGCGAGCGGGTGGCACATGAAGGCCACGAAGGAGAGGGGCCCGACGACGGCCACGGCCGCGGCGCACAGCGCCGCCCCGAGCGCCACCAGGGCGATGCGGGCCGCCGTGACCCGCACGCCCAGGGCGCGGGCCGCGTCGTCGCCCAGTTCAAGCAGGGCGAGGCGCGGGGCCACGAGCGCCGTGAGCAGCGCCAGGACGAGCAGCGAGAGAGCCAGCACGCCGAGCTTCTCCCACGTCGCATCCGTGACGGAGCCCGCGATCCAACGCAACGCGTCGGCGGCCGAGCGGACGTCGGTGCGCGTGAGCAGGAGGTTGACCACCGCGGCGAGGGCGGCGCCGATCGCGAGGCCGGAGAGCACGAGGCGGGCTCCCATATCGCCCTTGCCGAGCGACATGGCGAGGATGGCACCCGCCACCGCGAGGGCGCCGAGCAGTGCGAGGCCGCTCAGGGCCCAGCCGCCCAGGCCCAGCACCAGCATGCCGATCACCGTGGCGGCGGAGGCGCCGTAGCCCACGCCGATGATGTCGGGGCTAGCGAGCGGGTTGCGCAGGAGCCGCTGGAAGAGGCCGCCGGACAGCGCGAGCGCCGCGCCGGCCAGGACGGCCGCGACGACGGCGGGGAGGCGATCCTGCAGGACCATGAAGCGCAGGGCACCGCGCCCGCCGCCGGAGAAGACCTCGAGCAGCTGGGCGGGCGAGGCGATGCGGGCCCCGAGCGAGAGCCGGGCCCAGGCCGCGAGCAGAAGCAGGAGGACGAGGGCGGCGCTGGCGAGGCCAACGCGCGTGCGGCGGCTCATGCCAGGCCTCGCTTTCCGCGCCCAGCCAGGCGCAGCAGGACCAGGAACACGGGGGCGCCCACGAGCGCGGTCATGACGCCGACCGGCACCTCGCCGGGCGGGGCGATGACGCGGCCCACGGTGTCGGCCGCGAGCACCAGGATCGGGCCGGCCAGGAGCGCCAGCGGGGCAATCCGGCTTTGTCGCGGGCCCACGAAGGGGCGCAGCGCGTGCGGGATGACGAGGCCCACGAAGGCGATGGGCCCGGCGATCGTCGTGGCGGCGCCGGCCAGGAGCACCGCCGCGGCGAGAGCGAGGAAGCGCGTGCGGGCCGGGCTCGAACCCAGCGAGGCGGCGACGTCGTCGCCCAGCGCGAGGCGGTCGAGGGCGCGGGAGCACAGGAGCGCCAGGACCGCGCCGGCGCCCAGCACGAGCGCGGGGAACAGGAGGTCCTCCGGCTGGCGCGCGCCGAGCGAGCCGACCTGCCAGAAGCGGAAGGTCTCCAGCTCGTCCTGCCCGCGCAGGAGGATGGCCTGGGTGACCGAGGCGAGCCCGGCGCCGAGCGCGGCGCCGGCCAGCGCGAGCTTGAGCGGGGTGGCGCCACCCGCCCCGCGGGCCGCGACCAGGTGCACGGCGATCGCCGTGGCGGCCGCCCCCGCCAGGGCGAACCAGGAGAGCGTGCCGATCGCCGCGATGCCGAAGAGACCGATGCCGGCGACCACGGCGAGCGCCGAACCGGCGTTGAGGCCGAGCAACCCGGCGTCGGCGAGCGGGTTGCGCGTGGCCGCCTGCATCACGGAACCGCACAGCGCCAGCGCGGCGCCGACCAGCAGGCCGTTGATGGTGCGCGGGATGCGCGAGGAGATGACGATCCCGGCGTCCCCGGCGCCCGCCGGATCCACGAGCGCCTGCCAGACCTGGGGCAACGAGTACCCGCGCGCGCCGAAGGCGAGCGAGCAGGCCACCGCGAGGGCGAGCAGCACCAGCAGCGCGAGGGCCGCGAGGCCCCCGCGCGCCGGCGAGGAAACGCCCTGCGCCCCGGGCACCCGCCGTGAGGCGGGCACCCGGGGCGCGCGGGCGTCGTCGTGCTGTGACTTCACGAGAACTACGCGGGGTGAGGGAGCGCGGAACTACTTGGCCGAGGAGGCGGCGACGCCCTCGGAGAGCAGCGTGGCGATCTTGTCGACGCCCCAGTTCAGGCTCAGCGGGTTGGCCGCGGAGATGGAGAGCAGGAGCTGGTTGTCGTTGGTGCCGACGAGGCCGCCGTTCTTGACGGCGGGGATGCGGCCGAGCAGCTTGTCGGCCTCGATGGTCTGCTTGTTCTGCCCCTCGGGGAACCAGGTGAAGATGATCTTCGAGTCCAGCTCGTCGGCCTTCTCGGCCGAGTAGTTGAAGAAGAAGGCGTCCTTCGTCTCGTTCTCGGTGACGACCGGGGCGAGCTTCATGCCCAGGGCGGTGAGGATCTGCGAGCGGTTGTCGCCGGCGGTGTAGACGTTGATGCCGCCCGTGGCGGGCTCGAAGTTCGCGGCGATCGCGGAGACGTCCTTGAGCTCGGGGTGAGCGGCGGCGGTCTCGGAGAGCTTGGCCTTGGTGTCGGCGATGAGCTTCGTGGCCTCGGCCTTCTTGCCCAGGGCCTCGCCGATCATCTCGGTGGACTGCTCCCACGGGGTGGAGTAGGCGGCCTTGCCCGGGCCCACCACGGGGGCGATCTTCCTGAGCTTGTCGTACTGTTCCTGCGTCAGGCCGGAGTACGCGGCCAGGATGACGTCCGGGTCGGCCGCGGCGATGGCGTCGTAGTTCACGTCGCCCGAGGGCTCCTCGTAGAAGGTGGGGGCCTTCTCGGAGCCCTTGCCTGCACCGAGCTCCTCGAGCTTGGCATCGGCCCAGTCGGTGGAGTCGTTGGCGTTCATGCCCCAGGTCACCTTGGGCACGGCCACGGGGACCACACCGAGGGCCAGTGCGGTGTCACCGTTGACCCACGAGAGGCTGACGACGCGCTCGGGCTGCTCCTTGATCTCGGTCTCGCCGTAGATGTTGGAGACCTTCACGGGGAAGGCGGCGGCGTCCGCCGAGGCGGAGCCGGAGGGGCTGGCGGAGGAGCCGGAGTCCCCGGCGCCGCAGGCGGTGAGGGACAGAACGGCGAGGCTGGCCACGGCGGTGGCGGCGAACGCGCGACGAATCAGCGACATGTGCAACATCCTTCGGGGAACGAGAGGTGAACCGCCGTCCAGGCTAGAGGAACCTCGCCTTATTAGGCAACAGATACATTCCCTATTGTGATCCGAGAGACAAGCTATGAAGTACCCGATACCGCCCTTGCCTCCACTACCCGCCGGTAGCTTTACTCCTCGGTAGCGTGATGTGAGTCACACGTTGCCGTGCTCCGCAGCCTGGCCGCCCACGCCGTCATCACCACCGGTCCCAGCCCCCTGCGGAGGTCCCATGTCAAGCCGCGCTTCGATGAGCACGCTCTACCACGCGATCATCACCTCGCTCCTCGCCCTGTTCCTGGTCGCCATGGTGGCGATCTACGCGCTCGTGAGCTCCAAGGTGAGCACGGGCGCCCAGCAGCTCGCCGACGGCATGTCGCAGGCCCACTCCGGCGTCACGACCCTCGCCGCCGGAACCCAGAAGCTGGCCGACGGCACGGGCCAGGCCCGCACCGGCACGGTCACCCTCGACGAGGGCGCAGACAAGCTGACCACCAAGCTGAACAAGATCAGCGACGGCGGGCAGAAGCTGGCAGACGGCACCACGCAGGCCCTCGTGGGCAGCACCCAGATCAAGGACGGCGCGAGCAAGGCGGCCGATGGCGCCCAGCAGCTGGCGACCGGCGCGAAGACGGCCTCCGACGGCGCCGACCAGCTCGCCGCCGGCGCCACCAAGGCGAACGACGGCGCGCAGCAGCTCGCCGCCGGCGCCAAGAAGGCCAGCGACGGCGCGCAGCAGCTCGCCCCCGGCGCGACCACCGCCGCGAGCGGAGCGCAGGAGCTCGCCGCCGGCGCCACCAAGGCGAACGACGGCGCACAGCTCATCGCCGCCGGCGCCAAGAAGGCAAACGACGGCATCCAGCAGCTCGCCCCCGGCGCGGCCACCGCCGCGGACGGAGCGCAGGAGCTCGCCGCGGGCGCCAAGAAGGCAAACGACGGCGCGCAGCAGCTCGCCGCCGGCGCCAAGAAGGCCAGCGACGGCATCGCCCAGCTGGCACCCGGCGCCAAGGACGCCGCGAGCGGTGCAAAGGACCTCGCCGCCGGCGCAGCGAACGCCGTCACCGGAGCCCAGCGCCTTTCCGCCGGCGCCGCCAACGCCGTCGCCGGAGCTCAGAAGCTCGCGACCGGCACACAACAAATCGAGGACGGTCTCACCGACCTTGACTCGAAGGTTCCGACCCTCACCGCCGGCACCCAGAAGCTCGACGACGGTTCGAAGCAGTTGCTGGACGGCCTGGAGCAGCTGCTGGCGACGGCGGACAGCCCGGCGGGCAACGCCGTGACCCTGGCCATGATCAAGGACAAGATTCAGGCGCTGCGCGACGGCGGGGCGGCTCTGCACACGGGCGCTGCCACACTGAACGCCAGTGCTCCGACCCTGGCCAAGGGCGTGGCTACCCTGAAGGCGGGGGCCACCCAGGCCAACGCCGGCGCGCAGCTGCTGGCGACCTCCACCGACGAAAAGAACCCGGGCTTGCCCGTCCTGGCGGCCGGCGCGAAGCAGCTCGCCACCTCCACCGACGAAAAGAACCCCGGCCTCCCGGTCCTGCAGGCAGGTGCCGAGCGACTGGCGGCCGGCAATCAGCAGATCGCCGCCGGCGCCGCCCAGCTCGCCGACAAGAGCAAGGGCCTCCCGGCTCTGGCCGCCGGCGCGGCCCAGCTCGCCGACAAGTCAAAGGGCCTCCCGGCGCTGCAGGCCGGCGCCGAGCGACTGGCGGCCGGCAATCAGCAGATCGCCGCCGGCGCCGCCCAGCTCGCCGATCAGGACAAGGGCCTCCCCGCGCTCGCGGCCGGCGCGGCCCAGCTCGCCGATGAGAAGAAGGGCCTCCCGGCCCTCGCCGCCGGTGCCGCGAAGCTGGCCGAGGGCAATCAGAAGATCGCCGACGGCGCGGCCCAGCTCGCGGATCAGGACAAGGGCCTCCCGGCCCTCGCCGCCGGCGCCGCGAAGCTCGCCGATCCCGCCACTGGCTTGCCGAAGCTGGCCGACGGCGCGGCCAAGCTGGCCGAGGGCAACCAGAAGATCGCCGACGGCGCGGCCCAGCTCGCCGATCCCGCCACGGGCCTGCCGAAGCTCGCTTCGGGTGCCGGCGAGCTCGAGGACGGCCTGAAGCAGCTCGACACGGGCTACCGCACCCAGGCCGTGCAGGCCAACGGCGATCCGAAGGGCCTGCTCAACGCGCTGACCAAGGCGGCCGCCGGTTCCGGCGACCTCGCGGCCGGCACGCAGAAGCTGCGCGACGGCGCCGCGGCACTCGACGACGGCGCGGGCCAGGTGAAGGACGGCATCGCGACGCTGAGCTCCGGCACCACCCAGCTCGCCGACGGCACCAAGCTGCTGCGCACGCAGTCCTCCGCGGCCTCGCTGCAGGGCGTCCTCTCCAGCCCGTGGGCCTGGCTCCTGCTGGTCCCGCTGGCCCTGCTCGTGGTCCCGCTTGTCATGCTCGGCATGGCCCGCCGCCGCCTGAGCTAATCGCACCCGCCCCCACGGGCAAACACCACCGGATCCCGCCGCTCTCTGCTCAGAGCGGCGGGATCTGGCGCGTCCGGGCACCGCCGTGCGATGATTGGGATTCATAAATCACATGCCGCCGCGGCCCGTCACGACAGGATCAGCATGTCCCTGCGCGCCCTCGCGCCCTTCCGCCACGCACCCTTCCGCGTGCTCGCCTCAGCGCTCGTCATCAGCGTGTTCGGGCACGGGCTCTGGGCCGTCTCGCTCGTCTACCAGGTGCGCGGACTCGGCGGCGGCATGCTTGAGCTCTCCCTCGCGACCACGGCCCTGGCCATCGGCCTCCTCGCCTGAGTCCTCGTGGGCGGCGTCGTGGCCGACCGCCTCCCGCGCCGCCGCATCCTGCTCACGGTGGAGATCGCCGACACCCTGACCGTCGGCGCCGTGGCGGTCCTCGCCCTCACGGGCACGGTGCAGCTCTGGCACCTCGTGGTCGCCGCGGCGCTCGTCGGCGCGAGCGCCGCCTTCTTCTTCCCCGCGTACTCGGCTCTGCTGCCGAGCGTCCTGCCCGCCGAGGGCCTGCTCGCCGCCAACGGCTTCGAGGGGGCCGCGCGCCCGGCGCTGCAGCAGGCGGCCGGCCCGGCCACGGCCGGCTTCATCGTCGCCGCGGCCTCGCCCGGCGTCTCGCTCGCGCTGCTCGCCGCGTGCCACCTCGCGGCCGCCGTGGTGCTGTGTTTCCTGCCGCCGGAGCGGCCGGCCGCCCCGGGTGAGAAGACCCCAGCGCCCGACGCCGCTTCCTCGCCGCGCGCCGACGGCTCGCCTGAGCCGGCGCTCGCCTCAGGCGAGTCGGCGGCGGGCGATGAGCCCGCGCCGTCGGGCACCTCCTCACCCCTCAAGGACGCCCTCGAGGGCGTGAAGTACACCGTGCGCACGCCGTGGCTGTGGTGGACGCTGCTCTTCGCGTGCGTTTCGGTGCTGAGCACCGTGGAACCGCTCGAGGTGCTCCTGCCCTTTGTGGTCTCGGACCAGCTTGGCGGCGACTCGCGCATGTTCGGCGGTCTCCTGGCCGTGGCCGGCGTCGCCGTGATGCTCGGTTCCCTCTTCACCGCCTCGCGCCCGCTCCCGCGCCGCTACCTCACGTGGATGCTCGCGGCGTGGGGCCTCGGCACCCTGCCGCTCGCGGCGGTGGGCTTCGTGACCTCCTGGTGGATCGTGGCGCTCGGCGCGTTCATCTACGGCGCCACCGGCGCGTTCGGGCAGGTCATCTGGGGCACCCTGCTGCAGCGCCGCGTGCCGCGGCACATGCTGGGCCGCGTCTCCTCGCTGGACTTCTTCGTCTCGCTCGCGCTCATGCCGCTCTCCATGGCCCTCGCCGGGCCGCTCGCGACCGTGCTGCCCATGTGGTCCATCTGGATCGCGGCGGGCGTCGTCACCCCGCTCGTGGCGGCCCTGGCCTGGTGGCGCGGGCGCCTCGGCGAGGACGAGCTGGCCCATCCCCTCGACGCCGGCGCCCGCGCGGGATCCCGTGAAGAGGTGAAGCCGGCGGGCTGAGCCCGCCGGCTTCACGTGCCTGGCTCAACGTTCGGCGCCTAGAACGGCGAGATGCCGGCGACCCGGATGTAGATCCAGCCAGCCAGCGAGAGCGCGCTGACCACCACGCCGATGATCCCCAGCGTGCGCGCCTGGCCCGGGTTCAGGCCGGCCTCGCGGAGCTTCGGAACGGCGGTCAGTGCCGTGACGCCCAGCACCAAACCGGGGATCGAGAGGAACGGCAGGATGAAGAAGGCGATGCCGCCGAACACGATCGAGAGGATGCCGTTGGTGCGCGCCGTCGTTGCGCGCTTGAGCGCCGCCGGGTCCGGCCCGGCGTAACCGCCAAAGCCCACTGCCTGGCCGGGGTAGCCCGGCTGGCCGTACTGCTGCCCGTACTGCGGCTGGCCGTATGGCTGCTGCCCCGGGTAGCCGGGCTGGCCGTACGGGGGCTGTCCGGCGGGGGCCTGGCCGTACTGTGCCTGGCCGTACTGAGGCTGCCCCGGGTAGCCCGGCTGGCCGGACGGGGCCTGGGGCGCCTGGCCAGTGGAGCCGCCCGGCGCGGGCTGTCCCGCCTGGCCCGGCCCCGGCGGGATCTGGCCCGGGGTGCCGTCCGGGCGGTGGGCCGGCTGTTCGTCTGGCGTGTTGCTCATGGTTCCCCCGCTCGATGGAGTGCGGGACGCTCGGGCCCCACGGCTGCCGCCATTTCATCACGGGTGCGGGCGGCGCGCATCCACACCCGCCGCACTGCAGCAGACCCACAACGGCCCGATCGCTTCGGCACTGCGCGAACCTTGCGGCAGTTGTGAAGCGATCGGGCCGTTGTGGCGGCGAGATCGGTGCCTGACTCAGGCGCCGTCGCCGAGGGTGATCTCGCCGAGTGCGCGCTGGGCAAGGTCGTTGACGGTGCCGAAGCGGTGGGCCGTCATGGACACGGCCTGCTCGCGCACGAACGGCAGCATCTCCACGCGGCCGGCGCTCGTGACGGGCTCGGCGTAGACGGCCACGTCCGGGCGGCCCTGCGTCGCGGCGAAGGTCGCGGCGACCGTCTCCGGCGCGTCGGGGCCGGCGATGCGCAGGCGTTCCACCTCGCGCGGGCCGGCCTGAGCGGCGCGGGCGGCGCGCTGCTCCCAGCCGGCGAGGTCCTCCGCGTAGACGGCCACGCCGGCCGAACGCAGAGCGGCAGTGACGGCCTCGGGGAAGGCCGTCGGCACGGAGACGCTCAGCGTGGGGGCCGCGGCGGTGCCGGCACCCTTCACGGTGGCGGCGTGGGCGCGCAGGCCCGCCGCGACGACGCGAACGGTCTGCGCCACGTCCTGCGCCGAGGCGCCGGCGGAGCGCACCGTCACGGGGACGGGACGGTAGCGCAGGGCGTTGATTTCCACGCCCACCTTGGACACGTCGCGCGAGCCCTCGAAGCGGCTCGCGGCCGCCACGTCGGCGCCGCTGGCCGCGCGCAGCCAGGCCGCCTCGGGCTCGGGAAGCACGGCGGTGGCCGCCTTCACGAGGCGCGACGCCGCGTCGTCAGGCAGGGTGGACTGGGTCGCGGCGGGAGCCGCGTCCTCCCACTGGGAAAGGCCAACCAGGTAGTTGGGGCCGCCGGCCTTGGTGCCGGCGCCCACGGCGGAGCGCTTCCAGCCGCCGAAGGGCTGGCGCTGGACGATCGCGCCCGTGATGCCGCGGTTGATGTAGAGGTTGCCTGCCTCGACGTGCTCGGCCCAGTAGGCGATCTCCTCGGCGTCCAGGGAGTGGATGCCGGAGGTCAGGCCGTAGTCGATGGCGTTGACGTGCTCCACCGCCTCCTCGAGGGTGGCGGCCGTCATGACGCCGAGCACGGGGCCGAAGTACTCGGTCAGGTGGTACTCGCTGCCGGGCTGCACGCCCACGCGCACGCCGGGGCTGAAGAGGCGACCGGAGTCATCAAGCGAGGCGGGCTTGAGGGCCCAGGACTCGCCCTGGCCCAGCTGGGTCAGGCCGCGCTGCAGCTTCTCCTGCGGCACCTCGACCACGGGACCCATCTGCGTGCGGGGGTCGGTGGGCCAACCCACCTTGAGCGAGCGGGCTGCGTCGATCAGCTGGCGGTGGAAGCGCTTGGAGGTGGCGGCGCGGCCCACGAGGATCACGAGCGAGGCGGCCGAGCACTTCTGGCCGGCGTGGCCGAAGGCCGAGAGGACCACGTCCCTGGCGGCGAGGTCGAGATCGGCCGAGGGCGTGACGATGATGGCGTTCTTGCCGGAGGTCTCGGCGAGCAGCGGCAGGTCGGGGCGGAAGCCGCGGAAGAGCTGCGCCGTCTCGTAGCCGCCCGTCAGGATGAGGCGGCCCACGGCCGGGTGGGAGACGAGCTGGGTGCCCAGCTCGCGCTCGCCCAGGTGGACGAGGGCCAGGACGTCGCGGCTCACGCCGAAGTCGTCGAAGGCCGCCCAGAGGCACTCGATCATGACGGCGCCGGAGCGCTTGGAGAGCTCGGCGGGCTTGATGATGACGGTGGAGCCGGCGGCGAGTGCGGAGAGCGTGGAGCCGGCCGGGATGGCCACGGGGAAGTTCCACGGGGGGGTGACCACGGTGAGGTTCACAGGGACGGCCGTGGCGCCGTCGACCTGCTCCAGCTCCAGGCCCAGGCGGGCGTAGTAGTGGGCAAAGTCGATGGCCTCGGAGACCTCCGGGTCGCCCTGGTCGATCGTCTTTCCGGTCTCGGCACCCATGACGGCGAGGAGATCGGCGCGGCGGGCCTCGAGGTGCTCGCCGGCGCGGTGCAGCACGGCGGCGCGGCCCTCGGCGCCGAGCGCACGCCAGGCCGGGGCGGCCGCGAGCGAGGCGGCCACGACGGCCTCCAGCTGCTCCTCGGTGTTCAGGTGGGCGGCGGCGATGGTGGCCTCGCCCAGCTGCGTGGAGGCCATGGCGGAGACGATCTCGCGGCCCCACGCGCGGTTGCCCGGCAGGTCAGGATCGGAGTCGGGGGTGTTCTCGAAGGCGGTGTGCTCGCCGATGGCCGGCAGCGTCTCGCTGGCGCGGTCCTGCGGACGGCGCGGGCCGGGGACCACGCTGGCGCGCTCGCGCAGCTCGCCGAGGGCGGCGCGGAAGCGCTCCTCCTCGCGGGCGAAGAGCGCGGGGACGGCGTCCAGCTCGAAGACGGCCGACATGAAGTTCTCCTGGCTCGCGCCCTCCTCGAGGCGGCGGATCAGGTAGGCGATGGCCACGTCGAACTCGGAGGGGTGCACCACGGGCGTGTAGAGCAGGAGCGAACCCACGTCGCGGCGGACGGCCTCGGCCTGGCTCGTGGCCATGCCGAGCAGCATCTCGAACTCCGTGCCGGAGGTGATGCCGCGGGCCTGCATGAGCTGGTGGGCCAGCGCCACGTCGAAGAGGTTGTGGCCGGCGATGCCGAGCTGCAGGTTGGCGAGGCGCTCCGGGTAGAGCGCGTAGTCAAGGACGGCCTTGTAGCTCGCGTCGGAGCCCTGCTTGGTGTCCCACACGGTCTGCTCCCAGCCGTGCATCTTGGCCTCGACCTGCTCCATGGGCAGGTTGGCGCCCTTCACGACGCGGACCTTGATGGGCGCACCGCCGGCGGCGACGCGGGCCGCCGCAAACTCCTGCAGCTCGATCATGGCGCCGAGCGCGTCCGGCAGGTACGCCTGCAACACGATGCCGCCGCGGACGTCGCTGAACTCGTCCTCGGAAAGCAGGCGCTTGAACACGGCGAGCGTCAGGTCGAGGTCCTTGTACTCCTCCATGTCCAGGTTGATGAAGGTGCGCGGGCTGGAATCGCGCGCGGCGCGGTAGAGCGGGCGCATCTTCTCGACGATGTGGTCAACGGCCTCGTCGAAGGCCCAGTGGTTGTGTGGCGCCACGGTCGCTGAGACCTTAATGGAGACGTAGTCGACGTCGGGGCGCTGGATCAGCGCGAGGGTGCCCGCCAGGCGGCGGTCGGCCTCGTCCTCGCCGAGGATGGCCTCGCCGAGCAGGTTGATGTTCAGGTCGGTGCCGTCGCCGCGCAGCTTGGCGATGGACTTGCCGAGGCGCGCGTCGGTCGCGTCGATGATGAGGTGGCCCACCATGGAGCGCAGGGCGCGGCGGGCGATCGGCACGACGACGCCGGGCAGCACGGGCGCGAGGACGCCGCCGATGCGGACGGCGGCCTTGAGATACCAGGGGAGGAAGGCAGGCACCTTGGGTGCCAGGGCCTTGAGTTCGTGGGCGGCAACCCGCAGGTCCTCGGGGCGGACCACGCGGTCGACGAAGCCCACGGTGAAGTCGAGGCCGGCCGGGTCCTTCAGCACGCCGGCGAGGCGCTGGGCGGAGACGTCGGCGGGAATGGTGGAGGCCGTGCTCAGCCAGCTGCGCACCTGCGCCACTGACTGATCGGCGAGGTCCCACGGCCGGGCGGCGCCGGCGTCGGGGGCCGCGGGCAGCTGGGTGTGGCTGAGTCGCGAGGAGAGGGGGGCGCCCTGCGGCGCGGCGCCGCTGGTGCGCGGCGAGGAGGCGGTGCTCATGAGGGGTGCTCCTGGGACGGAACGGGCGCCGGGCATTCCCCGGCATCATCAAGTATCGAAAGAGTGGCCGTTCGGTTACAGCGATAAGATGTGAACGATACTGTTCGTGTTTCCCGAACATTTGAAGGGGTGCCCCGATGCTCGATCTTCACCGCCTGCGGCTACTGCGCGAGCTGGCCCTGCGCGGCACCGTGCTCGCCGTCGCCGAGGCCCTGAACTACGCGCCCTCCACGGTGTCGGCGCAGCTCGCCCGCCTCGAGAAGGAGGCCGGTGTGGAACTCCTCCAGCCCTCCGGCCGCGGCGTGCGGCTCACCCCCGCCGCGCAGGTGCTCGTGGCCCACGCCGAGGAGCTGCTCAACGGCATGGAGCGCACCGAGGCCGCCCTCGCCGCCTCCCAGCGCGAGGTCAGCGGCACGGTGCGGCTGTCCATGTTCCAGACCGCCGCGCTGGCCCTGCTCCCCGGCACGCTGCGCCGCCTGCGCACCGAACATCCGCTCTTGCGCGTGGAGATGACGCAGCGCGAACCCGAGGCTGCGTTGCGCCAGACCTGGGCCCGCGAGTTCGACGTGGTCGTGGCCGAGCAATACCCCGGCCACGCCGCCGAGCACTTCCCCGACATGGAGCGCACACCCCTGGCGCTCGATCCCCTGCGCCTCGCCGTCCCCCCGGAGACCTCCGGCCCCTTCGCCAGCATCTCCTCGCTGTCCGACGCCGCCCGCGTCCCGTGGGTCATGGAGCCGGCGCCCGCCGCGAGCCGACACTGGGCGTTGCAGCAGTGCCGCGTGACGGGCTTCGAGCCCGACGTCCGCTACGAATCCGCCGACCTCCAGGCGCACATGCAGCTCGTCGAATCCGGCCTCGCCGTCGCGATCCTGCCGGGCATCCTGGGCGGCTACCGCACGCCGCGGGTGCGCTGGGTTGATCTTGACCGCGGCCCGCACCGCGAGATCTTCATCGCCGTGCGTTCCTCCTCGGCCCAGCATCCGGCCGCCGTGGCGTTGCGCCGCGCGCTCGAGGCCGAGGCAGCCGCCCTCCAGGCGGGCCCGCCCGCCTGAGGCGCTCACGCCAGCCTCACCGCACCCGGGCCGCGCCCGGCCCGCGACCCGGCCCGCGGCCGGACGGCGCGCCGGACAGCCGCCCAACCCACGCCCGGGCACCCGGGCGCCCACGCGCCGTCGTGCACCGCCCGCCCGGCCCGTGAGCCAGGTCACAGAATGGTTACGGCGGCGAGACGCACTTGACCACACGCCGGACGAACCCTAGCCACGGGGCCCGGAGTGCGGCACGCTTCCGGGCATGTCATCCGCACAGACCTGGCAAATGGCTGCCATCATCGTCTACCTCGCCGCCATGGTCGGCATCGGGCTCTACGCCTGGCGCAAGACCAAGACGGGCGAGGACTTCCTGCTGGCCGGGCGTGACCTCAAGCCCGGCGTCGCCGCCCTCTCCGCCGGTGCCTCCGATATGTCCGGCTGGCTCCTCATGGGCCTGCCCGGCGCGCTGTACCTCACGGGACTCGTGGAGGCCTGGATCGCCATCGGCCTGACGCTCGGCGCCTGGCTCAACTGGTTCCTCATCGCGCCGCGCCTGCGCGCCTACACGGAGATCGCCAGCAACTCGATCACGGTCCCGAGCTTCCTCGGCCACCGCTTCCGGGACAAGACGCACCTGCTGCGCATCGTGTCTTCGGTGATCATCCTGGTGTTCTTCACCTTCTACGTGGCGAGCATGCTCGTCTCGGCCGGCAAGTTCTTCCAGTCCTCGTTCGCGTGGCCGTACTTGACGGGCATGCTCGTCATCGGCGTCATCACGGTGGGCTACACGCTCTTCGGTGGATTCTTGGGGGTCTCCCTGACGGACGTGGCGCAGGGCCTGCTGATGTTTGCCGCGCTCATCGCCGTGCCGATCGTCGCGACGATCCACATGGGAGGCCCCGCCCGCGTGGTGGAGCTGATCAACCAGGCCGACCTCGCGAGCGGCCTGCACCACCTCTCCTGGACGGGCGGCGGGCTCACGGGCCCCACGTTCATCGCGATCGTCTCCGGCCTGGGCTGGGGCCTTGGCTACTTCGGCCAGCCGCACATCCTGGCCCGCTTCATCGCGCTGCGCTCCCCGCAGGACGCGCCCACGGCCCGCCGCATCGGCATCGGCTGGATGGCGCTGTGCATGCTCGGCGCCCTCGTCACCGGCCTGATCGGTGTGGCCTGGTTCCAGGAGAAGGGCATCCGACTCTCCGACGCCGACGCCGAAACGGTGTTCCTGCAGCTGAGCCAGATCCTCTTCCACCCGTTCATCGCCGGCCTGGTCCTGGCCGCCGTGCTCGCGGCGATCATGTCCACCATGTCCTCGCAGCTCATCGTGTGCTCCTCGGCCCTCGTGGAGGACCTTGCTGGCCTGCGCAAGGCCAAGGCCTCCCCCACCATGGCACTGTGGCTCGGCCGCGCCGGCGTGGCGCTCGTGGCCGTGATCGCGGCGATCATCGCGCTAGATCCCGGGTCCTCGATCCTGCAGCTCGTGGGCTTCGCGTGGGCCGGCTTCGGCGCCGCGTTCGGCCCCCTGCTGATCCTCGGCCTGTTCTGGCGCAAGGTGACCGCCATGGGTGCCCTCGTCGGCATGATCGGCGGCGCCGTGGTGTCCTTCGTCTGGGGCTCGCTGCGACTGGCCAAGGACCCCGCCTTCACGCTCTACGAGATCATCCCCGGCTTCGCCGTGTGCCTGGTCCTGACCGTGGTCGTCTCGCTGTTCACGCGGCAGACCAACCCGGACGTCGACGAGGAGTTCGAGACCGTCGTCTCGATGACCAAGAAGGCGCCGGAGCGCGTCTGAGGCCTCTGCTCTCGCTCGGTGCGACGCCGCCGTTCCCGCCTGGGGCGGGGACGGCGGCGTCGTTCTGTCTTGTTGGGCAGCTGGGCCGTTGGGCCGTTGGGCCGTTGTGCAGTGCACGACGGCGTGTGGCGGGGCCGAGCGGTCGGCTCGCCTCGGCGCCTTGGCCGCGCTCCCCGCACCGCACCGAGCCTCCACCCAGCCGTCGGCACTAGGCTGGCCGCATGTCGATGTCCCGCACACAGACCCGTTTCCTGGCCGCCTCCCCGGAGCAGGTCTGGGACGTGCTGAGCACCCCCTCGCTCTGGCCGGCGTTTGCCGACGACGTGCAGTCCTTCACCGTGGTGGGCGCCGAGGGCCTCGTGGGGCCCGGCGCCGCGCGCCGGCTGCGCCTCGGGGACGAGGTGCAGGTGCTCCCCTCGGCCCGCGTGCGCGGCTCGATCCACGGCCTCACGGCCCCGCCCGCCACGATCACGGCCCTGGAAACGGACGCCGTCCTCGAATGGACGCAGGCCCAGCCCGGCGGAGGCACCTCGCAGCGCTACGAGCTCACCCCGCAGGGAAGCGGCACCCTCATGACCCGCCGCACCGAGTCGACTGGGCCGCTCGCCGCCGCGTGGTGGGCGTCGCTGGGCGGCCCGCTCTCCCACGACCTCTCCCCCGTCGCCGCGCGGATCGTGGCCATGACCGGCTCCAACGACCCCTCCGCCGCCGACGCCCCGCTCGTCATCCTCGCCGGCGGCAGCGGCTACCTCGGCTCGCTCCTGGCGTACGAGCTCCTGGCCCGCGGTCGGGACGTCCGCGTCCTCACCCGGTCGCCGCACCAAGGCCTGGCCTACCGCCAGCTCGCGTGGGACGGCATCACGGTGGGCCCCTGGGCCGAGGCGCTCTCGGACCCCCGCGGCGTGGACATCGTCAACGTCTCGGGGCACCCCATCGGCGGCGCGGGCGGCGCGTCAGAGATGGCGCGCATGCGCACCTCGCGCGTGAACCCCACGCGCGCCCTCGTCGCCGCGCTCAACGCCGCTGGTGTCACGGCCAAGCACTGGGTGCAGGGAAGCGGCGTGGTGCTGCGCGCCGATCCCGAGGAGGGCCCCATCACCGAGGCCACCGTGCCCACGGTCGCCGGCGAGGAGCTGGCCGGGATGACGCGCCTCGTCGAGGAATGGGAGGCGGCAGCCGCCGACGCCCCGGCCGAACGCCTCAACTACATCCGCACGGGCATCGTGCTCGGTCACGACGCCGCTGCGTTCCGCGCCCTGCGCGCCGTCGCCACCCTCGGCGCGGGCGGCGCACTGGCCGGCGGCAAGCAGTGGGTGCCGTGGATCCACGAGGACGACTGGCTCGCCATCGCCCGCGCCGCGCTGGGTCTCGAGCCCGGCGTGAACCTGCCGAGCGGTCCGGTCATCGCCGCGGCCCCGCATCCGGTGCGCAACGCCGAGCTCATGCGCCAGCTGCGCTCCCGCGTGGCCCCGGCGGGGCTGGGCCTGCCGGCGCCCGGTCCGCTGCTCAAGCTCGGCACCGGCCTGCTGCGCAAGGACCCGGCGGTCCTGACCGGCAGCGCCAACGCCACGAGCGCCGTGCTCCCGGAGGCCGGCTTCGCCTTCCGCTTCGAAACGCTCCCCGCGGCCCTGGACGACATCCTGGGCTGACGCCCGCCCGCGTGAGGCGGGCGGGCGCCGTCGGGCGTTAGCCCCTTGGCTCCCCCTCGGGGGCCTCATCCTGCGCGTCGGTGCCGGAGACGCCCGGCGTCGCCAGGCTGAAGCGCTCGACGACGCGGCGGGCCGGAAGCGCGTCCGCCGCGCTGGCCATGGCCTCGAGTTCGGCCTCCTCGGCCGAGGCGATGGACAGCGCATCGGCGTCCGGACCGCCCGCCATCTGCTCGATCTTGAGGCGCAGGCCCAGCTCGGAGGCGTCGAACGACGCGAGCAGTCCGGCGGTGCACTCGGGCTGGTAGAAGCCCTCCTCGTTGAGCTCCAGGAGCGCGTCGCGGCGGGCAACGATGGAGCGCAGCTTGTGTTCCACCGCGCTCTCGCCCTCCACCTCCTCCACGATCACATCGGCCAGGCGGGCGCTGACCGCCTCGCGCTGGCGGGCCAGCTCCGCCTCGTCGGGCACGCTCGGCTTCACGGCGCGCACCAGCGGCGCCAGGAGCCCGCCCTGTACCAGGAGCGAGAGCACGGCAACGATGAAGGCGATGAGGATCAGCGAGGAGCGGAAGGGCGTCTCGTGCGGCAGCGTCTGCGCCGCCGCGAGCGTCACGGCGCCGCGCATGCCGGCGGCCACCATGACCGTGCCGTCGCGCCACGTGAGCGGCTGGCGGACCAGGTAATCGATGTCGGAGAGCGCACGCCTGGTCCGGTTTTCGAGCCGCTGCCAGCCGGATTCCATCCGGGCCGCGACCTGCTCCTCGGAGCGCTGGATGCCGCGGCGCTCGTCCAGGGCGTGCGCCTTCTTCTTGAGCTTCTTCTTCAGGCGCACCGCGGGGCCGGCGTCCTTGATGAAGATCTCGTGGGTGCGGCGCATGTCGCGGTCGGAGATGGCGGATTCCATGGCCTCCATGCGCGGCTGCATGGCCTGCATGCGCGCCGCCTTGCGGCCGAGCGCCGCGGTGAGCGGCAGGACGTAGGCGGCGCGGATGCCGGTCATGAGCACGAGCGCCACCACGGCCACCAGCACGATCACGCCGAGCGAGCCCATGGCGCCGGAGCCCTCGGCCATCTCGGTGTGCTCGTGGAGGAGCTTCTTCACCTCGAGGCCCATGATGAGGAAGACCGCGCCCTCCAGGACAAGGGTCACGGCGCGCCACATGGTGCGGTCGGAGAGGCGCTGGTCGGCGCTGAAGACGCGGTCCTTCTTGCGTCCCGTGATGATGCCGGCCACCACGGCGGCGACGAGGCCGGAGCCGCCGGCCAGGTCCGTGGGGACGCTCGCCACGAAGGGCACCACAAAGGAGATGACGGAGGAGACGGTAGCGTCGCCGCTGCGGGCGCGGGCGAGGACGCCAAGCTTGCCGGCGATGAAGCCGATGACGCACGCGACGGCCACCGCGTAGGCGAACTGGCCCATGGCGTGCCACACGGAGAAGGACGCAGCTGCGGCGGCCACGGCGGTGCGCAGGAGCACCAGGGCCGTGGCGTCGTTGAGCAGCGACTCGCCCTCGAGGATGGTGGTCACGCGCGAGGAGATGCCCACATTCTTGGCGATGGAGACCGCCACGGCGTCCGTGGGCGAGAGGATCGCGCCGAGCGCGATGCACCACGGCAGCGCGAGCTCGGGGAAGATCCAGTGGAAGAAGAAGCCGAGCAGCACGGCAGAGACCACCACGAGCGCCACGGCGAGCGAGCCGATCGCGTTGAACTCGCGCCGGAAGTTCATGGCCGGCATGTTCACGGCCGAGGAGAACAGCAACGGTGGGAGCACCACCGCCAGGATGATCTCCGGCTCCACCTCGATCTCCGGCACGAACGGCAGGAACGAGAGACCGATGCCGATGAGCACCAGGAGCAGCGGCGCGGCGACGTTCCACTTGGGCCCCACCCGCGACGTCACGGCGATGATGAGCACCGCAATGACGCCCACCAGGATGGCGATTTCTACAGAATCCACGCTTGTACTTCCCCTCGAGTCCCCCGCGGCCGGGTGCGCCGCAGGCTCCACTCTGCCCCCACGGGGCGCGCTGTGACGTCGCCTTTGACGCGTGCTTTTATGCACGACGGCGGCCGGGGCCGCCCGCTGTCGGCCCGCCTGAGGCGGGCCATCAGATCTAAAACCGTGCGCGCGCCGTCGGGCATTCCCGCCTTTACCGTCCAGACGGTAAAGAAAGTGCCCCAAAACCCTTCCGCTGAACCGTGTTCGCCCCATAGCGTTGAGCGCATGTCTGAGAACACCCCCTCCCCCGCCGACACGCAGGACGCCACACCCTACGCGACCCAGCTGCGCCAGCTCGGCGACATCGATTGGATGCACCTGGACGTGCCCGCCCACCAGGGCCGCGCCGCCAATGCGCCCGGCCTCGCCGACCTCATCTCGGAGCAGACGCTGCGCCGCGACAAGTCAACCCTCTTCACTGATATCAACCAGGCCACGTGGTCCATGGACGCCCCGCCCGAGGGCACCCCGCTCGAGCGCGCGCAGCGCCTGGCTGCCGAGGCCTGGGGCGCCTCCCGCGTGTGGTTCCTCGGCAACGGAGCCTCCTCCGGCAACCACATCGCCACCATGGTCACGCGCGCGCTGGGCCGCGAGACCCTGCTCCAGCGCTCCGTACACTCCTCCGTCATCGACGGCATGATCCACGCGGGCCTCGAGCCGCACTTCGTGTTCGGGTCGGTTGACCGCGACCTCGGCTCCTCGCACGGCGTGACGCCGGCGCAGGTGGACGAGATGCTCACGGAACACCCCGGCGTGGCCGCCGTGCAGATCGTCTCGCCGTCCTACTTCGGCGCCGTCTCCGACGTGGCGGGCATCGCCAAGGTGGCGCACGCGCACGGCAAGCCGCTCATCGTGGACGAGGCCTGGGGCGCGCACTTCGGCTTCGCGCCGGGCCTGCCCACCAACGCCGCTCGCCTCGGCGCGGACCTGGTCATCTCCTCCTCGCACAAGAACGCCGGCGCCCTGACGCAGGCGGCCATGCTCATGCTCGGCCACGGGCCCTTCGCGGAGGCGCTCGAGTCGATCGTGGACCGCGTGCACCGCTCCTACACGTCCACGTCCACGTCGGCGTTGCTGCTCGGCTCGCTGGACGAGGCGCGGCACCGCATGGCGGTGGACGGGCCGACGGTGATCCCCGAGACGCTCGACGCCGTGGCGCGGCTGCGCGCCGAGATCGCCGAGCGCGGGCGCTTCCGCGACGCGACCGACGACGCCATGATGTACAAGGACGTCGTGGGGCAGGACCCCTTCAAGGTGGTCATCGACATGCGCCCGGGCGGTCTCTCCGGCACCGAGGCGCACTATCTGCTCACGCGCGATCACCGCGTGGTCATTGAGCTTTCAACCCACGCCGTGATCGTGCTGATGATCGGCGCCACCTCCGAACTGGACGTGGACCGCTTCATCGAGGCTCTCTACGCGCTGCCGAAGGTGCCGGAGTCGCTCATCACTGCACCGGCCCTGCCGCGCCCGGCCAAGCGCGCGCGCCGCCTGCAGGAGGCGTTCTTCTCCCCCACCGAGCTGGTGCCGTGGGAGGAGGCCGTGGGCCGCATCTCCGCCGACGCGCTCTCCGCCTATCCGCCGGGCATCCCGAACATCCTGCCGGGCGAGGTGCTCACCGAGGAGATGGTCGAGTTCCTGCGCAAGACCGCCGCGATGCCGGCCGGTCACGTGCGCGGCACCGCCGACGAGCACCTGGATCACTTCCGCGTGGTGTTTGTGGCGCCGCCCGAGGTGTTCTAGCCCGGTTTCTGGCCGGGCCCTGCGCGCACCCGCGGTGGCAACACACCGGCGTCCCCCGCCTCGCGTTCTCGCGACTTTCTGGCCTCTCCGCGACTTTTTGCCGCGGAGAGGCCATTTTGTCGCGAGGCGGCGGGTTGGCGGCGTGCGGTTCGCGCCACCGCGATGCCCGACGACGGGTGGCCGGGTTGCGGGCTTGGCTCGCGTCCGCCCCGGTCCGCCGCTACCCGTGCAGCAGGTCCTGCCAATTGGCCGGCACCCGGCTGGCCGGGCCAGGCGCCGGCTGGTCAAGCGGGTGGTGCTGGGGATCCGCCAGGCGGGGCCCAGCGTCGAAACCGTCGCCTGTCTGCCAGTCGAAGTACCATTCCTCGCCCGGCTCGAAGCTCGTCAGCACGCGATGGCCCGTCTCCTCCCAGTGCCGCCTCGCGTGCTGCGACGGCGAGCTGTCGCAGCATCCGATGTGCCCGCACTTCGTGCAGCGGCGCAGGTGGAACCACCAGCCGCCCTCCGCCGAGCATTCCTTGCAGCCCGTCCCGGAGGGGACCGCCGAGGGGTCGATGAATTCGCTGAGGTCGTCGCTCATGGTTGAACTCCTTGTTGTCGATTCCTTGTGGCTGGGCGTCGCGCCGAGCAGGGCGTCGAGGTCCCACCCGCCGTTCCGGGCCAACGTGTGGGTGGTGTGGCGCAGGAAGTCCTCGAGGGAGCCCACCTCCGGGGCGGCGTACAGGCGCCCGCCCGGGGTCAGCGCGCAGACGACCTCCCCACGCTCGGTGGCCCACGCGCCGTAGCGGTAGTCCGAGGAGGCATCCGCGTGAGAGGCCGGCGTGCGGTAGGCGCACAGCTGAGCCCGGCCTTGTTCGTCGGTCCAGTAGCTGAACGTGATGTTCTCTGCGTTCTCGGCGAAGCGGTAGATCCGGCCCGCCCCGGCGGGGGTCTGGTTCGGCTTGCCGTTGAAGAGGCCAATCGCGAGGTCGAGCGAGCCCCAGTACAGCAGCGGACCGCTGGTCTTGCCGTAGAAGTCCGTCAGGAGCTGGTCAAAGTCCGCGGCGACCGCGTGGAGCTGGCCGAGCCACACGCGGACCTCGGGGGCCGTGACGTCCGCCGGCACCTCGCTCTGGTCGAGCCGCACGGGTGGCTCGATCTCGCACGTGGTGGTGGCGAGGGAACGCACGCCCAGCGGCTCAAGCTCCGCCGTCAGGCGCCGGTACACCTCGGCCACGGTCAGCGATCCGTCCAACGGGATGTCGGTGGTTTCCTCGGCGGTGGCGATGCTGAGCCGCGCGTGTCTGAAGTCCAGCTCCAGTTCGAAGCGCCGACCCCGCGCCCCGGCGGTCGGGTCACGCAGCAGCCCCGTGCGCAGGCCGGTGGGCGTCAGCTGCAAACCCACCTGCCACCAGTGGTTCCTGAACGGTCGCGCCGAGAGCGCCGCCTGGCGCAGCAGCTGCGCCACGAGGTGGACCGCGGGCCTGGCCAGCGCCCACCCCGCCGGGTCCAGCTCACGCGCCCCCGCGCCGTCGTGCTGTGTGCCGTGGTCCGTCTGGCCCATGTCGATCCCCCGATCGGTTCGTGACCCCACGCTAAGGCCACCGCGCGACGAAGGCGAGGGGCGGGGCTGCCCTCGCCCAGCGCCCGACGGCGGGTGGTTGCGTCGAGCGGGTCGGGCGTCACCCGCCGTGCGTAAGATCCGCACCACACGCCCGCCCACGCTGAAGGGGAACCCATGCTCTGGTGGCTCGACGTCCTGACCACCCTGATCTCTGCGGCCACGGTCGGCTTTGCCGTGGTGGGGTTACTGGCCCCGGCGCGGCTCGTGCCGCCGGGCACTTCACCCGCTCCGGCCGCGCCGGCCGGTGGCGCGCCGCTGCCGGTCGGGACGCGCTACTACGCGGCGATGTACGCGGTGCGCGCGATCCCGCTCGGCGTCGCTACGGCCCTGGCCCCGTCGCTCGCCGGGCCAGGCTGGGCCACGATTGCCCTGTTTGCCGTTGGGGCGGCGGCCCAGCTCGGCGACCTGCTGATCGGCGCCGCGCACCGGCAGTGGGGCCAGGTGGCGGGGCCGGCCCTCGCAACGCTGGTCTTCGCGGCGGCCGCGTTCACCTCCGCCTGATCGGTCGGGGCCCGGTGCCCGACGGCGTGGGGGTCGCGTTGCGCCTAGAACGGCGTGGCTTGCTCAGGCTGGCGTCGCGGCGTCGTTCGGGCGAAGGGTCAGGTACCTCGGGTCCAACCGGCGCCGGAACTTGGTGCCAACCCGCTTCAACGTTCCGGCGTTCTCAAAGCCGAGCTTGTGATGCGGCCCCAGCGAGCCGGAGTTCCCGGACGCCACGGCGTCCGCCATGAGGTGCTGGCCGGCGGCCCACGCCAGGACGAAGAGCTCCTCCATCGGTGCGCGGCGGTGCTCAGGTCCGCGTCGTTGTCGGTCTCGGTGATGCCCAGGAGGTCGGTGGCCAGGGCTGGGCACTAGGGTCGTCGGCATGAACGATCGGCTGACGGTCCGCCAGGCCACAGTCTTCGAGGACGTGGCGGCGGTACTCGGACCCAAGAACCCACAATCAAGCGTCTGTTTCTGCCTGAGTTATCGCATCGGCTCCAAGGAAAACCAGGCGCTCAAGGGCCCCGAACGGGGCGAGCGGGTGCGTGAACTGTGCGCGCAGACGCCGCCGCCTGGGGTACTCGCCTACCTCGGCGACGTCCCCGTGGGGTGGGCCGCCATCCACCCGCGCGCCGACACGTCCTTCGCCCGCAACCTCAAGATTCCGCACCTGGAGGACGGCGCGTGGAGCCTGTGGTGCCTCCGGGTGCGGGCCGGCTACCGGAGGCGCGGGGTCACCACGGCCCTCATCGAGGGCGCCGTTGAACACGCCCGCACCCTCGAGGCGCCGTCGATCGAGGCCTACCCCGTGGACAACGGCGAGTCCCGGGTGGATCCGACGATGGCCTACGTCGGGACCGTGGGGATGTTTGCGGCCGCCGGTTTCGAGATGGCCTCGCCGACGACGTCCGTCATCAACGGGTTCGAACGGGTGATCATGACCCATCGCTGAGGAACCCGGAAACGCAGAAGGCCCGGTCTTCATGACCGGGCCTTCTGTTTTCTTTGGTGGAAGCAATGGAGCGTTGCGGGAACAGGCGACCACGGGTTGAGAAGCTTGTTTCCGCGTGGAATCAAGGCGTCCGCGAGGATGCCGAGTCCGTCGGCGAGGCCGACGACCCTCTGATCGGCGCGTCGGCGGAACCAAAGAAACGACCTCGAACACGGCTCACGGACGAGGAAGTGGACGCTATGCGAACAGCCCGCACGCAGGGCATCGGCGTGACAACGCTGGCGAAGCAGTTCGGCGTGCACCGGGGCACCGTGTGGGTGAAGACGCGACCCGTTTCGACTGTCGGCAACGATGCCTAGCGTCGGCTCGTTCAGCTCAGGCGCTCGGTGATGACGGCTTCCGCCGCGCCTAGGTTTAGCGCGATCCATGCTCGAACGACCTTCACGCCAAGTCGATAGTTGGCGACGAGGTCGGCTGGATCAGGCTCGGGCCGATTCGCGTGTTTGACCGCGTTGTAGCCATCAGCGAGGTCCTTTGCGAACGTCACAGGGGTGGCGGGGAGGCATGAGGCAACCTGCTGGACGATCTTGCGGACGCGCTGCTCCAGCGTCTTCTTGTCGGCCCGCACAGCGCTCGTCCCGGAATCTATGAACGCCTGATAGCCGAACGCCTCCAGCGCGATGCCAAGCTGCGCCATGTGCTCATCGATGGTTCCTTCGCGGATATCCAACAAACGTAGGAAGGGGCGGAGCCCGCGTCGGTTCTCTTCTCCAAACTTGAGCCACTTTCGCACGCCCGCACTCTTGATGTCAGCGAACACAAAGAGCGGGCGCTCGCTCTTCCCCCAGACCGCTGGCCCCATGCCAGTGGCTGCGGTCTTTACCTCGCACCACCGAGATTGAGGTTCTGTGTCGCTCTTGATCGCAGTCTTCTCCTTGTCACTGGTGACCTCGTGGCCGAGGAACGCAACGGGCTTCCAGATCGCGATGCGCAAGAGGTCGCGCATGGCCCTGTGCACCTGAAGATGTTCCGCCCAGTCACGCTCACTCGTCGTGTACGTCTGGAGCAGGGTTCTGCTGGTGTATCGAACCTCGGACTCCTGCCAGCTGGGCGCAGTTCCCCTGACAGTTGCGCGCAAGTTGAGTCTGCCGGCGAGACGAAGGTCTGGTGGAACCTCCATCGTCGTGGTGACGCTCATTGGAGTCCCGTCCTTCGGGAACGTCATCATCGTCCGGTGTGCCCAGAGATCCAACCAATTACCTAGCCCATCGATCTCGGAGCGAAACCCGTTGATCTTGGCATAGTTTCTTGCGTGGGCGGCCTTCTCGACGGCAAAGTTGGCGACGAGTTCACCGACCCCTGATGCTGCGGCGAAGCCACCGATGGAAAAGGAGCCACCACCGGCGCTTCGGCAGCCAACGAGCCCAACGGTTCCCTTGTTGTCGAAGTAGTCCAATTCGGTAGGCGGCTGCTCGGGTGGTAACACCTTCCCGTTCTCGCCGATGTACTGACCCAAGTCACTCCAGAACCAGCGCTCAGGAGAGTTTCCGAGCAAGTATGGCACGCGGAGCAGAACACCACCCCGCGCGTGCTCATCGAGTGTTGCCGGGAGCAGCTCGGAGTAGTCATCCTTCAACCTGAGGTGTCCGACCCTGGACCTTGATGCGGCAGCCTCAGCCATCCGTGCCTCGCAGTTGCCTCGCTACCTGTGCGGCAAAGGCTGAGTCGGCGTGGATGCGCGCGACGACATCGTCGGCGACCTTGTTCACGTCGATCGGACCGGTGTACTCGACCTGCACACGGTCGCTCGGGTAGCTGAAGTCGATTCGGGGCGAGTACGCGCTCTCGCCGTTGTCGCCGTAGGCGGTGAGGACGTGGTCGAAGACCAACTGCACTTTGGTGTGGAAGATTGAGACGGTGTACGGCACTTCCGGCAGACTCTGGTCAAGGACGCGGCGGATGGTGCTGTTGACGTCGTTGTTGGTAGCGACTTTGCGCCGCCAGTCCTGCACGAGCTTCTCGTGGAGGTGTTCCAGAAGTCGCTTCGCGCTCGCCTTGACGGTCTCTCGCTCCTCGGCGGTCAGGACGGGATCGGGTTGGGTGAGCAGGTCGAAGATCGCGAGTTCTTCCTCGGTCATGTCCTCTCGAACGGCCCGTTCCTCCTCGACGGTCAGGGTCTGGGACAGTTCGATGAGACGGCGCAGGTACTCGTCGATGTTCACGCTGCCCGCGTTGTAGTCCGCTATGAGCTGTTCAATACGCTCGACCAGCTCGTAACGAGTCGGGTTCCGCAGAGCTGCACCAATGGCCTGCTGGCGGAGCAATTGAGCAAGCCGGTCAGTCTCGGCGCGCCGCCGGCCCGCGAACTTGGCGGCGAGGCCGTCGAAGTCGATGAGAGACAGGTCGATCAGCGGGTCGGGGTTGGCTCCTTCGGCGGCGGCCCGGATGACGTACTCTTCCGCGCCGACCGAGCGGTCGAGTAGCGCGTCGACCGCGTCTGCCACGGCCGAGATGTCGGCCTCGGGTGGGCGTGTGACTTCGACGATGCGCTCGTGGAGCACGCGGATCGCGGCGACGGTGCGTTGCTGGGCGGCGGCCTTCGGGTTCGGTAGGAGCGCTTTGAAGAGCTTGCGCACTTGCCGCGCTTTGCCGGTGAAGTCGTTGCGGGTCTCCTCATCGACCAGCAGCGCCTCGACCGCAGCGTCGCGCTTGGCGATGTGGTCAAAGCCTTCCGCGTCACGCATCGCCAGGAAGTCGACGCCAGCGTTCGAGCAGAACGAGATCAGCTCGGCCACCGCTGCGTCCAGCTCGCCGGCGAGTGCGTCGATGATCTCGATGGGCGACTCACCAGCGCTCGCTGCGCCGTAGACGGCGAGTGCCTTCTCCAGGTTCCGGAAGACGCCGACGTAGTCGACGATCAGCCCGTTGTCTTTCTCGGGGAAGACGCGGTTGGCGCGGGCGATGGTCTGCATCAGGGTGTGGTTCTTCATCGGCCGGTCGAGGTAGACCGTCGACACGCTCGGCGCGTCGAAGCCGGTCATCCACATGGCGCAGACGAAGACGAGCCGCAGTGGGTCGTCGGGGTCTTTGAACTTCTCGGCCAGGTCTTCACGGTTCATCCGCTCGCGGTGCGGGCGAATGTCGAGGCCCAGGTCGTCGAGCGTCTTCAGCTCGTTCTGGCTCTGCGAGACGACGACTGCCATGTCGGTGGTCTCCATCAGCGCGATGCGCGAAGCGAGCCAGGGCCGCTCCAGTTCTGGCAGTGCATCGTGCTGTTGGCGCAGCCCGGCCAGGTGTTCGACCCACGCCTCCTGCACCAGGTCATACATGCGCACGGCGGCGGCTTTGTCGAGCCCGACGTACATCGCCTTGCCCGAGAACCCCCGCCCGACGAAATGCCGCACCAGATCAGCCGCGATGGTCTTCAGTCGCTCCGGGCGGGTCAGCAGCGTGTACTGCGTGCCGAACTCGCGCGCCAACGCGCCCTCGGCGTCTTCATCAAGCTCTGCAGCTTCGAGGAGTGCGTCGAGCTCGTCGGAGAAGTTCTCGTTGACCAGTTGCAGCTCGGGGATGCGGTTCTCGTAATAGAGCGGGACCGTCGCGCCGTCTTCGATGGCATCGCGGAAGTTGTAGATGCTGACGTACTCGCCGAACTGCTCGCGGGTCGCCTGCTCTTCACCTGCGATCAGCGGCGTGCCGGTGAAGCCCATCATCGACGCGTTGGGCAGCGCCCGACGCATGTTCAACGCGAGGGTGTCGTACTGGCTGCGGTGCGCCTCGTCGGTGATGACGATGATGTCCGAGCGCTCCGAGAGCACCGGCATCACTCGTTCCCCCGCCGCCTTCGACGGCTGGAACTTCTGGATCAGTGTGAACACATAGCGGTGATCGGCGGCGAGCAGCTCGCGAAGATGAGCGATGGATGCCGCGTGAACTCGGGCCTCGGGCGGAACCGCGGCGGCGTCGGCGAACTCGCCGTGTAGCTGGGTGTCGAGTTCGGTGCGGTCGGTGACCATCACGAACGTCCACTTGCCAGCAATCTGACGCAGCACCTTCTGCGTGAACCACAGCATCGACAGCGACTTGCCCGAGCCCTGGGTGTGCCAGAAGACCCCGAGCCGCTTGTCCCGCTCGGCACGAGCCCGGCGCAGGTTCTCGATGGCGGCGTTGACCCCGAGGTACTGGTGGGAGCGGGCAACGTTCTTGACCAGGCCGCCCGGGCGCTCCAGGTACGCGACGAAGTTCTCGAACAGGTCGAGCAGGATCGCCGGGTCACACGTGCCCCGCAGCGCGGTCTCCAGCGCGATCGCGCCACGGGTGCCAGCGGCGTCGACAACCTTCCAGTCGCCGAAGAACTCCCACGGAGCATACGTCGCCCCAACCTTCGCGTCGCTGCCGTTGGAGAGCAGCACTAAGCAATTCGGGGTGAACAGCTGCGGGATCGTGTCACGGTAGTCGGTCAGGTTGTCGTCATACGCCGACTTCAGCGCGACACCCGGCTCCTTGAACTCCATCAACACCAACGGCACACCGTTGATAAAGAGAGCAACATCAAGCCTGCGGGAGTGAAGGTGGCCCTTCACCCACATCTGCTGCACCGCCAACAGATCGTTGTCGGCGGGGTTCTTCAGGTCGAGGTAGCGCAGCGTCTCGATCCGCTTCTCGCCGCGATCGTCTGTCCACTCCGCCCGGTAGCCGTCACGCAGCAGGTCGTACACCTCACGGTTCGCACGTACCCGGTCCATGACCGAGCGGTCCTTGGTGAGCACCTCGATCGCCTCGTTGATCGACGTGTCGGGAACGTCGGTGTCGTTGAGTTTTCGCATTGCGAACCGCAGCCGATGCGTGAGCACCACGTCATGCTGGGAGTCGCGACCGAGCGTGCCTTGGGCTCCGAGTGTCTCCTGAAAGGCGTCTACCTGCGTCCAACCGAGCTGGCCCAGCACCTCCATGCTGGGCTTCTCGACGTACGCGAACTCCGGACCCGACGGCGTCATGACCCGACCCCCTCCCCCACCAAGGCATCCAGGTCGAGCGCCGACACATCGATCTGACCAGTGACAAGCTTCGGCAGCAGCAGATCGCGCAACTCTGCCAACGAGGAGGATTCCGCACGCAGAGTCCAGCTCAGTTCATGCATTGGGTTGACCTTCTCGGCAAAGGCAGCGTCAACAGCGGCGTCCGGCACGGCAACCGCTGCTTCCTCGAAGTCAATGGCACGGACTGCGGGATACGCCGAGCCAGTCGCCCGCCCGACAAGCCAGTTCGAGAAGGCCGTCGTCGATGTCGTCTCGAACAGAAAGGCCGAGGAAACGGTCGTCGGCGTCAGTACAGCCAAGCCAGTTGAGGCGATCCAGTCTTCCGCTGGGGCGACAGCCAGTGCGTGTGCCCGACGGTTCGGTCGCACGGTCGCCCAGACCGTGTCGCCGGGGTTGAGCACTCGTCGGGCTCGCCCAGGTGCGTTCGCTCCCTCAACGGCATTCAACGCGCCGATCTCACGCTCGCCAAGTGCCGTGATGTCGAGGTACCTGAACACCTCATCTGACGCGGGCTTGCGGGATGACCGGTTGACTCCTGCGATCTCCGAAAGGTTGCACACCTGCCACCCCTCGGGGAGGGGGCCGAGGGTGGAGTCGACGAGGGGCACGTCTTCATAGCCCGGGTAGCGGAACTTCACGAACCACTCGCGGTAGATGGCCCGCGCCATCTCCTCCAGCACCGCCACCCGCCGCCGATTGTTCTCAATCAGGTCGTCGAATGCTTCGAGGACAGTGACCAACGAGTCTTGGATTGCGAGCGGTGGGATCGGCACTGGCATCCGTTCAACAATCCCAGCATTGAGGTTGGGCATAGTCGCCCCAAC
Source organism: Galactobacter valiniphilus (assembly GCF_003575975.1). Lineage (GTDB taxonomy): Bacteria > Actinomycetota > Actinomycetes > Actinomycetales > Micrococcaceae > Galactobacter > Galactobacter valiniphilus. The sequence continues at coordinate 85,673 of NZ_QQXK01000002.1, forward strand.
CGCGTGCCCTTCGAGGTAGTCAGATGCAAGCCTTGTATGGAAGAAGAAGCGAAGGTAGGCGGGCCGCACGGTCTCCGACTTCCCTGGGTGAACTCGCATAGAGCCGGTCCCGCAGAAGGCAGGAAGGTCTTCAGCGAAGACCCACGCGGTGCGGCCGACGTCGCCCCGACGCGACAGAACAACGTCGTTCGCAGAGAGGAGATGTTGCTGAAGGCGGGCGGCGGTGGAGTCATCGATCCGCGCGATCGTGGTCGTGTCTATACGCCCCCGCGCCATGTCCTTCGGCATCACGACAGGGATGCCATCCGGGTCATCCGTGTAGTCGCTCCGGTGCAGCTGAGAGCCAAACGGTCCCGTCCGGATGAATCCACCACCGGCACGGCAAATCTCGCCCAGGGTGATCGTCGGCCACTCGGTCATGCGTCGAGAATCCCTTGGACGGCGGCATCCACCTTGGCGCGCAGCACTCCCGCCTCGTCGCTAAGCCGAGTGAACTCTTCGTAGAGCTCTCCGAGCTTGGCTGCGAAGTCCTCATCGTCTTCGTCAACAACTGCCGAGCCGGTGTAACGGCCGGGGTTGAGACTCCAGCCCTGCGCCTCGATCTCACCGCGAGTGGCGACCTTGCACAGGCCCGCGACATCCACGTACTGCCCCTCGGGGAAGTTCTCGGCCAGCAGCGCCTCGCTGCCTGCTCCGGTCTCGACGTCCTCGCCCCGGTAGAGGCGGACGATGCCTGCGAGGAACTCGATCTGCTCGGGTGTGAAGTCACGGTGGGCGCGGTCGATCTGGTTGTAGATGTGCCTGGCATCGATGAACAGCACCGTGTCTTCGCGCGGAGTGCCGAGCTTGGCTCTGTCGAGGAACCACAGCGTCACCGGCAGCGTCACTGTGTAGAAGAAGTTGGAGCCGATGGCGATCATCACGTCGACCGCGCCAGACTCGATGAGTTGCTTGCGCAGGTCCTTTTCGGAATGCCCGGCGTCGCCCGCGCTGTTCGCCATGACGAACCCGGCGCGACCCGTCGGCGCGAGGGCCGCATAGAACTGCTGAATCCACAGGTAGTTGCCGTTGTCAGCCTTGGGCAAGCCGAGGGGGAACCGCTTGTCGCCGGCGAGCTGCTCCTTCTTGATCTTGTCGACGTTGAACGGTGGGTTGGCCATCACGTAGTCGAACGCGCCAACCGCGCGATGGGGGTCTTCGTAGTAGCTGTTGGCCTGACGGATGTCACCGGAGAGCCCGTGGAGGGCGAGGTTCATCTTGGCCAGCGGCACGGTGTCTTCGGTCTTTTCGGTTCCGAAGACCGAAAGCTTGCGGGTGGGGTTGTCGTGATGACGTTCGACGAACTTCGCGCACTGCACGAACATGCCGCCTGAGCCGCAGGCCGGGTCGAAGACCCGGCCTTGGAAGGGCTCCAGAATCTCAACGATCAGCCGGACGATCGAGTAGGGCGTGAAGTACTCACCGCCACCCTTGCCTTCCTGGGCGGCGAAGTTGGAGAGGAAGTCTTCGTAGATGAACCCGAACGCATCGCCTTCGAGTTGCGTGGGCAGCGGTGCGAAGAGTCGCAGCAGTTCGATCAGCGTCGGGCGTTCCAGCTTCTGGTAGCCGCGGGGCAGGATGTCTTTCAGCTCGGGGTTGGTGGCCTCGATGGCCTTGATCGCGTCATCCACGGCCTTGCCGATGTCGTCGCCTTCGGGCAGCCCAACCAGGTACGACAGCCGCGATTCGTCAGGCACGTACAGCACCGACTTCGCCTTGTAGTCGGCGACAGTGGCGGGGTTGCGTGCGGATGCCCGCGATTCGACCTCGGCCCTGATCCCTTCGAAGCGATTCTCGGCGTAGGCTAAGAAGACCAGCCCGAGCACCGGGTCGCGGTACTGCACCGGGGTCAGCTTCGAGTTCGCACGCAACTCATCGGCCGCCGCCCACAGCGTGGCGCGCACCTTGGCGAGGTCAGTCGTTCTCAACTCTGGTTCCGTTCTTTCAGCGCCTGGCGCATCGCGCGGCGAATCATGCTGTGCGACTGCGGGTTCTTCAGCAGTTCCTGATAGGTCGGCCCTTCCCTGTCAGCGCGAAGCCAGTCTAGGCACGCCTGCGTCTCGACCCTCAGCTCATCGCTGCTCGTTACGTCGCACCATTCCTCGATCAGGTCAGCTTCCTCGTAGAAGGCGACGGTCTGCTCGTGGAACGTGTGGGTGGGCACCACGACCCGGGAGCTGTAGTGCACCCACCGCTGAAGAAGCAGGTTCACTCCGAACGGCGACAACGAGGCGACCCGTGCGGTCAGCAGATCGGGGGCCACTGTGTAGAGGTTGTCGAAGTTCGCCGCCTGATGCCGACTCTGGCTCGTCACCTCGGGGCGGACGTCGGGCAGTGGCATCAGGTTGAAGTTGCCACCCACCCAGCCGCGCTCGTCGAGTTCCGTGCGATTCGACACCTCGGCAACAAGCACTTGCCAGGCGAGATCGACGCCGTTCGTGCGCATCGAACACGGGTGTTGGAGGACCACGACGGAGCGCGCTTTCGTCTTGCCAGTCGATCCGGGGAGTTGGACGCTGGTGAACACGTCACCGGTAAAGATAGGTCGGGTTGCCGAGACCTCGTCACCGCGCGCACGGTAGAGAGCGTCCCAGTCTGGGACACCCTCCACGTACGGGGATTCGAGGTCGTGGCTCAAGATCAGCCCTTCATGCGAATCGAGCGGTTGCCGTCGCCCGCCTCGAAGACCTCGAAGTCGGATCGGTACCGTTCGCGCCAGTCGGGGTCGAACTCCGACAGCAGCGCTTCGGGGTCTACGTGACCGCTCGCGAACTCGAACACGAGGTCTGCACGATTGGCGGCGTAGAGCACGATCGGCGTGACAGGAGCAGACGAAGAGAGCGGCATCTCGAACCAGGAGGCGATCTCATCGACCATGTAGTCGTGACCCGTGATCAGGTCACACGCCGCGAGCAAGCTCGCGAGCCGACCGCGGCTGTCGCCTGAGGCTTTCTCACCCTTACGCCACTTCTGCACTGCGGGCACACTCACGCCGACCATTCGTGCGATGTCACGCCAGGCGAACCCGAGATCAGCAAGCTCCGTGAGCATCGATGTCACGCTGGCCTTGCCGCGCTCAGCTGCCGCCGTGCGCCACTCGTCCTCGTGGGTGCGCTTGTGGAGGTCGTCTACGTCGTCGTGGAGCGCACGGGCTACGCTCCGGATTCCGCCAACTTCCGTTGTCAAACGTGGAGGCGTAAGTCTCGTTTCGGTCAGGTTTCGAGTGAACGCGGAGTCGCCCGCAGTAGCGCGGGATCCCAGTGCCGACTCAACAGCGGCGTTCCGCACCAAGGTGTCAGCCATTTCGCAACACTTCCTCTCGTAGTCGATCCGTAATCACACTCTCAAAGAGCCCCCGCACGGGTTCATGCAGTGCATCTGCCTGGCGCAGGATGAGCTCTGCATCGAACTCGGGCACCTCGTCGGCTGCTTGCCAGAAACTGTCGATGTCCAGCTTGAACAGTGGTCCCGGAGGAGGCAACGGACGGCGCAGGTCGGGAGTCGATTGCACGGCATAGTCGCTCTGCGCGCCGTACCTCAGCACGAGCGCATGATTGCTGCCGCCGGAGAAGACGAAGACGCCTTCGTTCACAACCGGCGCAAGCCCCAGTTCCGCACCGACATGCGCGGGACCGAGTAGCGAAGCATCCACCCACTGATCCCAGTCTGGCGCGCTGCCACCGTTCTCAGCGGGAACCCTGATCTCGTCGATGTACCGGAGCCCGATCCGCTCGACCCCGGCTGGGGCTGCAACGGCCAGGCGGGCCTGGAGCGCGACATCGAGCAACTCACGTATCCTGTCGTAGCTGCCGTAGTCGGTGGTCTCGATCACGAGGCTGTCTGGCCGGATGGACAGTGCCGTTCGTTTGTCGCGGCTCGTCCACCTCGGGAAGCTGCTGACGACCTGCTGCTGTGTGGGCGGACCGTCCGGCCCTGCCTGCACGGTGACGGAGACCTCGTTCATCTCACTCGGCAGGGGCAGCAGCTGTCTGATCCGCGCGGACACCTCCGCGATCTGCTTGCGGTCAAGTGGTTCGCACAGCGGGTGCCGCACCTCGATCGCCATCAGGACGATAGGTGCGCTCGGGTAAATCTCTCGCTCCCTCACGCCACCATCCTACCAAGGCTGAAACCGTAACGACAACCAAAGGTGCACTTTGGCGACGCCGTGGCTCTACTCCGTCGGCGGTGATGCAGGATCACGCCTGGTCATCAGATGCATGTTGCGCCTGTGCTTGTTCGTCGGCGTTGCTTCGGGCACAGGAGGGCGGCGCTCGTCGGCAGCTGCTCGCTTCACGAGTGTCTCGTAGAGGACTTCGACGTTGTTGTAGAGATCCCAGAACCGTGACTGAGCCGAGCTGAACGCATCGTAGTTCTCGTCGGCGACGTAGTCGATGAGCACCCACATGGCCTGGACGAGAGCATCGTTGTCGTAGAGCACGGCATCGATGCACTCGCTTCTCGGGTGAGGCACGTCGATGCGGCGTTCTCGCACCTCGGTGATCAACTTCTCTACGATCTGCACCTTGACTGCGCCGTCGCGGTGGGCGCGGCGGTCTTCGTAAGCGGCCTTGCGACAGGCGGGCGAACAGTACAAGCGCGGCCTGCCCGTGGACTTCACCTCTTTGAGCTTGGCACCGCACCGTGCGCAAGTGGTCGGGAGTTCGACTCGGCGCTCAACTCGGACGGTCCGGTCGCGACGGCGCTGCTCCGCCTGCTTCCGTTCACGGAGGCGTGCGGCCTGGTTGGCGTTGATCTCGCTGAGCAGCACGATCACGCGCTTCCGCTCCGCCCGCACCGTCGAGTCAGGTTCGTCCCGATCGACTGCGGCGAGCTTCTTGAGCACGCGGTTGTTGAGCGTCGGGAGGGCCACCGTGGCTTCGAGCAGCTCGGCGTCGTCGCCCGATTCTAGTGCGGCGACCCAGCGCGCGTAGCGTCCGTTGAAGTCGGTCGCTGTGGGGTCGTAGCGTTTGGTGGCCATGTTCCAACGGTACGTCGGTTTCGTCACCGACGTAAGTTACCGACCCTCGATCTGCAAGATGCGTGTGACCTCAAAGTGGAGACGGGCGGACGGGCGAAAGTGTGCATCGTGCCGAGGCCTGTGCACCTGTCTGGCATGCGACGCGACGATCGGAACCTGAGCCTTCGTGTGACGCGGCGTGAGGAGCCTGACCTCAGTAAGTTGATCGAGTGGGTGCTCGGCATCGCCGAGGCCCGGCACCGCGCGTGGGTGGACGGCGAAGCCGACCCCTACGGGCTTCCGCCGCCGGACGACCTTCCGTCTGCGCCTCACCGAGCTCTTCGGTTTGTCAGTGGTGCGCGAGAAGATCGACACCAAGAAGTACCTCGGCAAGGAGGCCCACCATGAGCACCGCGACACTCGACACCAGGACTTCCGGGGCGCCCGCCGATGCGCCGGTGCTGCTGGCTGTCTCGTATCTGCGGGTGTCGACGCGGGAGCAGGCCGAGCGTGGCGGCACCGACGAGGGCTTCTCGATCCCCGCCCAGCGTGAGGCGAACGCGCGGAAGGCTGCCGAGCTGGGGGCGCGGATCGTGCGCGAATTCATCGACGCTGGCGAGTCCGCGCGCTCGGCGGATCGTGACGGCCTACAGGACATGCTCGCGTTCATCGCCGCCACCCGCGTCACCTTCTGCATCGTGCACAAGCTCGACCGGCTCGCGCGCAACCGCGCCGACGACGTGAAGATTCACGAAGCTCTCATCAATGCGGGCGTGACTCTCGTGTCAGCTACCGAGTCGATCGATCAGACGCCGTCGGGGATGCTCGTGCACGGGATCATGTCGTCCATCGCCGAGTTCTACAGCCGCAACCTCGCCACCGAAGTCACGAAAGGGCTGACGCAGAAGGTCGCGCAGGGCGGCACCCCGATGCGCGCACCCATCGGTTACCTCAACGTCCGCCGCACCGACGACAACGGCAGGGAGATACGCACCGTTGAGGTTGATCCCGACCGGGCACCGCTCATCACTTGGGCGTTCGAGCACTACGCCGAGGGCGAGACCTCCGTCACCGGCCTGCTCCGTGACCTGACCGCACGCGGCCTCCTCACAGTGCCGACGCCGAAACGCCCGTCGAAACCGCTCGGGAAGAACACCCTCTACAAGCTCCTCACGAACCCGTACTACGCCGGGGTGATCCGCTACAAGGGTGCCCTGCATCCCGGCGCGCACGATCCCATTGTGGAACCGACCTTGTTCGACAAGGTGCAGTCACTGCTGCGGGCGCGGACGGCGAAGATGACCCGGCACGTCCAACACGCCCACCACCTCAAGGGACTCCTGCACTGCGGCACCTGCGGGTCACGGATGCTGCTGGACTTCGCGACCAACCCGCGCGGTGTGACCTACGCCTACTTCATCTGCTCCGGCAGAGCGGCGAAGAAGACCGCCTGCACGCGGCGGGCCGTGCCCGTCGCCGTGGCGGAACGACTCGTCGCTGACTCCTACGCAAGCATCACGATCAGCGACACCACCTACCAGCGCCTCGCCGCCGATGTTGACGCGGCGTTCGACAAGCGCAACGCGGGCCAGGATCAAGAACTCGCGGACCTGACGGCGAACCGGGCACGCCTGGAATCAGAGTCCGACAAGCTGCTTGCGGCGCACTTCGCCGACGCCATCGACCTCGACACGTTGAAGCGGCATCAAGATCGCATCCGCGCGGGCCTGGCCGACGTGAACCGACGCCTGGCCGAGCACAGCGAACACCACACGGGCGGGCGGGCGTTCCTCCACGACTCGCTCCGGCTGCTGACCGACGCGCACCGCACCTACGCGCACTCTGGGGATGCGGACAGGCGGATCGCGAACCAAGCCTTCTACACCCGCCTCGACATCACCGACGACGAACAACTCCGACCTACCTTGGCTGAGCCGTTCGCCACGATCTTCCGCGAAGCACACGACAGCGGTGACGAAGGCAAGGAAGCGAAACGGGAACACCCAACATCTTTTGATGTCGCGTGTTCCCGTAAGACACTTTGGGTGGAGGTAAGGGGATTCGAACCCCTGACCTTCTGCATGCCATGCAGACGCGCTACCAACTGCGCCATACCCCCAAAAGAGGTGCTCCTCGCGGGACCGGGATCCTCGCTCGAACAAGATGAAACTTTAGCAAAGCCGGGGCCACCAGCGCCAATCGAGCGGGGGCGAGCCGCATCACGCCCCGACCGGTGCGGCGCGCGCACGCTAACGACGGCCACCAGACTGCGCCGGTGGTCCGATTTTTCGCTCCCAGCGGTACCGCGAGCGGACCTACTGGTCAGTACGCGGACAGGGGGGTGGCGAGGGTGCGAGGTGCAGAATCCCGCGTGCACCCAGGTCCCGGACCACGCGCCAAACAACGCAGAAGGCCCGGTCTGCGACCGGGCCTTCTGCTCTTCGGTGGAGGTAAGGGGATTCGAACCCCTGACCTTCTGCATGCCATGCAGACGCGCTACCAACTGCGCCATACCCCCGAATAGAGGTGATTCTTCAACACCTCGAAAGCGTTTCGAACCGAGAAGAGACTCTACCACACGCCGCGCATCCCTCCAAAACGCAACCTCTCCTCGCCCCTAGACTGGGCGCGAAGCTCTGAAAGGCGGACCATGAGTCACTCCCCCGAGGAACCCCGGGACGACAAGGAATCGGTGGTGCCCGGCGCCCCACACCCTACCACCGGCCCCACCCCGGCCGTCACGCCCGCCCGCGGCACGGCACCCAGGGTGGTCACGTCGTCGGGCACGGGAAGCGTGGTGGACCTGGGCGGCCCCGCTGCGTCCGCCGAACAGCACCACGAGATCACCGCCACCGCCGGCACCAAGCGTGCACTGCAGGCGCCCGCCCCGACCAAGACGGCCATGCCGCGCTTCCTGGTCGTGACGCTGGGCCTCGCCGCCGTCTGCGTGATCCTGCTGTTCGTCCAGGGCATCCAGGACATCGTGGCGCCGATCTTCCTCGGCCTGAACCTCATGATCGTGGTCTACCCGCTGCAGCGCGCGCTCAGCCGCGTCATGCACCGCTATCTCGCCTCGGTCGTCTCGCTGCTCGTGGTGCTGGCCGTCCTGGTCAGCTTCGTGTGGGCGTGTGTGTGGGCCGTCATCGAGCTCATCAACGCGCTCCCGCAGTACAACGCGCAATTCCTTGCGCTGTGGAAGACCCTCACCGAGCTCGGCGTGCAGCTGGGCCTGGACGCGAGCCAGGTCAACAAGGTCATCTCGGAGATCAAGCCGAACGACGTCATGGGCCTCCTCGTTCCGATCCTCGGCAACCTCTCCGCCGTCGGCTCGCTCCTGGCCACGCTCGTCATGGCGACGTTCTTCCTCGCCATGGATTCCTCGTCCATGGGTTCGCGCCTGAAGCTCCTGCGCGTGGTGCAGCCGCGCGCCCTGGTGGTCGTCAGCGACTTCTCCAACGGCGTGCGCCGCTACTGGCTCGTCACCACGGTGTTCGGCCTCATCGTTGCCCTCGCCGACGTCGCTGCTCTGTCCATCATCGGCGTCCCGCTCGTGTGGGTGTGGGGCGTGCTCTCCTTCATCACGAACTACATCCCGAACATCGGATTCGTGATTGGCGTCGTCCCGCCGGCGCTGCTCGCCCTGCTGTCGGGCGGCTGGGTGCAGGCCCTCGTCGTCATCGCCGTGTACTGCGTGCTCAACTTCGTGATCCAGGTGATCATCCAGCCCAAGTTCACGGGCGAATCGGTGGGCGTCACGCCCACCATCTCATTCCTGTCGCTGCTGTTCTGGGTCTTCATCCTCGGCCCGCTCGGCGCGCTCCTGGCCCTCCCGGCCACACTGCTGCTCAAGGCGTTCCTCATCGACTCCGATCCGAATGCCCGCTGGCTCAACCTCTTCGTCGCGTCCTCGCCCGACTCCGCCCTGCCCGATGACGAACAGCCCGCCCCGCGCAATCCGCGCAAGGCCCGCAAGGATCGCGAGCGCAAGGCGCTGCTGCGCGGCTGAGCTCCCCGCAGAAATCCGAGCCCTCCTGGACTTTCCGCGCACTCGAGTGCGCGGAAAGTCCAGGAGGGCTCGTTTCTTCATGCCCGACGGCGGGTGGCCGGGTCGGCGCGGCCCTACGGCTGGGCGGGCGGCCCGGTGCCCGACGGCGGGCGGCCCGGTGCCCGACGGCGGGTGGCCGGTTCAGGCGGACGGGGCGCCGTTGCGCTCGCGCAGGCCGGCGATGAGCGCGGTCAGCCCCAGGTCGAAGGCGGCCTCCGCGGCGCCGGCGCTGTGGTGTTCCACGGCGAGCGCGGCGCGCAGGGCGGGCAGTTCTTCGGGGACGGCGGCGGCGTCGAGCATGTTGCCGGGGGCCACGATGTCCAGCGCCGAACCCAGAACGTGGGCCTCGACGGTGCGCAGCACGGCGATGGATTCTCCCGCGGCCCAGCCGGCCTCGGTCAGGGCGCGCACCACCACGTTGTACATCGCGAGGGTCGACTCATCGCGGATGGGCGTGGTGGCCAGGAGCCGAATGAGGTGCGGGTGCTGCGCGAAGGCCATGAGGTAGGAGCGCGCCCATTCACCCAGCGCCACGTCCCAGGGCTTCGAGACAAAGGCGCTGACGTCGATGCGTTCAACGACCTTGGCGCGCATGAGCTCGATCAGCTCGGTGCGGCCGGAGACGTGGTTGTAGAGCGAAGAGACCTGGCGATCCACGCGCCCGGCGAGCGCTCGCATCGTGAGCGCCTCGGCCCCCTCCTCGTCAACGATCGACATGGCGGCGGCGAGTAGCCGGTCGCGGCTGAGCGGCGGGGTCATGGGCACTCCTTCTCGACAGGGGCGGGATGGCCCGCGCGGCGAGCCTAGCCGCTTCGGCGCGCCCGCGCCCCAACCGCCGTGGGCGGGGCGCCGGCTACCGAGCGCTCGCGCGCGCCGGTCATGTCGCGGCAACGCTCGCGTCTTTACGCGGAAACACGGTGTGTGTAAGGTCACACTACCGGCACGAACAGTGTTCGTACCGGGGTACTGCCACCGCTTCGTCCCGAGGCCCCAGGAGGGCCCGGATCGGGCCGAGGCACGGCCGCCCCAGCACGCATCAGCGACGCCACGAAGGACCCGACGCATGAACTCCCGCGCCCAGCTGCTCCACTCCGGCACCGTCTTCACGGGCGCCGGTTCGCCCGACGTCGACGCCGTCCTCCTCGTGGATGGACGCATCGCCGGCCTCGGCGCCGAGGCCCACCGCCTTGCGGAGGCCGCCACCGACGCCGGTTCCGAGGTGCTGCGCACCGATCTGGGCGGCGCCTTCGTGAGCGCCTCCTTCGGCGACGGCCACGCCCACCCGCTCTTCGGCGGGCTCGAGGAGGCAGGCCCGCGGGTGCGCGCGTGCGGCTCCGTCGAGGAGATCGTCGCCGAGGTGAAGCGCTTCGCCGAGGAGCACCCCGAGCTCGAGTGGATCTTCGGCGCGAGCTACGACGGCTCGCTGGCCCCGGAGGGGCTCTTCGACGCGCGCTGGCTGGACGAGGCCGTCCCCGACCGCCCCGTGGTGCTGCGCGCCTGGGACTATCACACGGTCTGGGTGAACTCCGCCGCGCTGGCCGCCGCCGGCATCACGCGCGACACCCCCGATCCGGAGCTCGGCGAGATCACGCACCGCGCGGACGGCGAGCCTCTCGGCATCCTGCGCGAGTGGGGCGCCGTTGACCTCATCATGGACGTGGCCCCCACCCGCCCGCAGGAGGAGCGCCTGCGCGCCCTCGAGGCCGCCGGCGAGTACTACCTGGCCCGCGGCGTGACCTGGGTCCAGGACGCCTGGGTGGAGCCCGGCGACGTCGACACCTACCTCGAGGCCGCCGCCGCCGACCGCCTCCCGCTGCGCTTCAACCTGGCCCAGTACGCGGACCCCCGCAAGTTCGCGGCCCAGCTCCCGCGCTTCGTGGCCGACCGCCAGCGCGTGCAGGCCGCCAAGCACCCGCGCCTCACGGCCAACACCATCAAGTTCTTCGCCGACGGCGTCGTGGAGAACGAGACCGGTGCCCTCTTGGAACCGTACTGCTCGGCCCGGCACAAGCACGGCATGAGCGTGTGGCCGGGCGACATGCTCAAAAACGCCGTGGTTGCCGCGGATGCCGAGGGTTTCCAGATCCACGTTCACGCGATCGGCGACGCCGCCGTGCGCCAGGCCCTGGACGCCTTCGAGGCCGCCATCGCCGCCAACGGCCCGCGCGACCGCCGCCCCGTCATCGCCCACGCCCAGCTCATCGACGAGGCGGACCTGGGTCGCTTCGCGCAGCTCGGCGTGATCCCCTGCATGCAGCCGCTCTGGGCGCAGCAGGACGCCCTCATGACCGTCCTGACGGTCCCGCGCCTCGGCGAGGAGCGCTCCGATCGCCAGTACCAGCTGAACTCGCTCCAGGGCTCGGGTGCGGCGCTGTCCTTCGGCTCCGACTGGCCCGTCTCCTCGGGCGATCCGCGTGACGGTCTCGCGATCGCGATGTCCCGCACCACCACGGAGGGCCTCCCCGCCGGCGGCTGGACGCCGCAGGAGATCGTGGACCCGGAGCTGGCCCTGGCCGCCTACACCTCCGGCGTGGCCCACCAGGCCTTTGCCGACTCCCTCGACGCCCCCTGGGGCGCGATCTCCGAGGGGCACGCCGCCGACCTCATCGTCCTGGCCCGCGACCCCCGGGAGCAGGCGCCCCACGACCTGCCCGCCAACCCGATCCTCGCGACCTACTTGGGCGGCGCCGTCGTGCATCGCCAGGGCTGAGGCAGCCAGCGGCGGGCCCGGCACGGGCCCGCCGCCCCAGCCCTCCCACGCAACACCCCAGAGAAGTACCGAAGCAGGACTGATACACCGCCCCACCCTTGATGAAAGGAGCCGTGATGAAAACCCAAACACCTGGCACGGCCGCCGGCACGAACGCAACGCAGCTCAAGCGCGTGCTCGGCACCCCCTCCCTGACCATGTTCGGCCTCGTGTACATGGTGCCGCTCACCGTGTTCACGACCTACGGCCTCGTCACCGTTTCCACGGGCGGCCGCGTGGCCGCCGCCTACATCGTCACCCTCGTGGCCATGCTCTTCACGGCCCGTTCCTACGCCCGCATGGCCGGCGCCTACCCGCTGGCCGGCTCGGCGTACGTCTACACGCAGCGCACCTTCGGCCCCGAGACCGGCTTCCTGGTCGGCTGGGCGCTCATGCTGGACTACCTCTTCCTGCCGATGGTCAACTACCTCGTCATCGGCATCTACCTCAACGTCGCGATCCCCGCGATCCCGGCCGCCGTCTGGGTGCTCGTGTGCATCGCGCTCGTGACGGTGCTGAACATCGTGGGCATCACCTCGGTGAACCGCACCAACCTCGTGCTCATCGCCGCGCAGGCGATCTTCGTGGTGGTCTTCATCGTCTTCACGATCGCCGCCATGAACGGCCAGGCCATCGACATCATGGCCCCGTTCAGGGGCGACGGCTCCGAGGCCGCCGGCAGCGCCGGGGCGCTCATGGGCGGCGCGGCCATCTTGTGCCTGTCCTTCCTCGGCTTCGACGCCGTCTCCACCCTGGCGGAGGAGGCCAAGGACGCCGAGCGCACGGTTCCCAAGGCGATCATGATCGTCACCCTCGCCGCCGGCGTGATCTTTGTGCTGCTCTCCTGGCTGGCCCAGGTGGCGCACAAGAGCACCCAGTTCGCGGATCCGGATTCGGCGGCCACCGAGGTCATGACGGCGGTGGGCGGCACCTTCCTCGCCACGCTCTTCACGGCCTGCTACGTGGCCGGCGCGCTCGGCTCGGCGCTGACCTCGCAGGCCTCGGTGGCCCGCATCCTCTACTCGATGGGCCGCGACGGCGTGCTGCCCAAGCCGATCTTCGGCCGCCTCAACGAGCGCTTCAAGTCCCCCGCGACCGCCACGCTCGTGGTCTCCGCTGTCTCGCTGCTGGCGCTCGTAGTCGACCTGGCGTTCATCATCTCGGTGGTCAGCTTCGGCGCGCTCATCGCCTTCACCTTTGTGAACCTCTCGGTCATCAAGCACTTCTACTTCGACCGGCAGGAGCGCGCCACGGCCTGGCAACACGTCAACAACGGCCTGCTTCCGCTCATCGGCGTGGCCCTGACGGTGTGGCTGTGGACCTCGCTCACGCCCACCACCTTCGCGGCGGGCGGCTTGTGGGTCCTGCTCGGCGCCGTGGTCCTCGCGATCGTGACCAAGGGCTTCCGCCAGCGCGCGCCCATGCTCGACCTCAAGGAGAGCTGAGCGGGCAACCGCCTTCCGCCCCGCCCAGGACGGTTTCCTGGACGCTGAACGGTTTGCTAGCGGTTCTCGGTACAGCAAACCGCTTTGAGGCAGTGCTCGACGACGCGGGCCCACCTTCCGTACGGAAGGTGGGCCCGCGTCGTCGTGCGTTGGGCGCCCGCGCCGCTCCCTGCGCTTTGATCCCGGTTCTGCGCTGTGGGGCGCGAAATCCACGCCTCAAAGCGCTGAACGCGCCTCAAAGCCGGGTGGACCGGGAAGACTCAGGCATTGGCGGCCGCGATCTGGGCCTTGGCCGCGGCCTTGAGGACCTCCACCTGCCGCAGCAGGCCGACCATGTCGCCGCCGGCCTCGGGGCGATCGAGCTCGCCGGGCAGGGCGGCGTAGGAGTAGAGGCCGTCGCCGATGAGCATGATCGTCTCGGCGACGCTCGGCTCCTCGACCTCCTCAAGGATCAGGTCCAGCCACCAGCGGTGGATGGTCTCCAGCGCGTGGCGGGCCGGGGCAACGTAGGCCTGCGAGAGGCGGATCATCGCGGCGTAGGTGACGTCGAAGGCGCTCTTGGTGTTGACCGAGGTGCGCACGTAGTAGCTCGAGGGGCCGTCGGGGGCCGTGCGCATCTTCTCGACGTCGGCACGGCCGAGCTCGAGCATGCGCTCGGAGAGCGCCTCGGCCAGGGCCTCCTTGGTCTTGAAGTGGTAGAGCAGGCCGCCCTTGGAGACGCCGGCCTGACCGGCCACGGCCTCGAGCGTGGCCGCGCGTTCCCCGCCGGTGCGCAGGATGTCTGCGTAGGCGTCCAGGAGCTTGTCGCGGGCTGCGGGTGGGCGAGGCATGGCACAGACTCTATCGGCCCGCGCGTCACAGAGAGCGGAATCACGCCGATCCGGCTTCCTCATTAAACCGTCCAGACGGTACAGTTATGGCAATGGCGTTGCTTCGGCGGCGCCATCACCGGGTTTCCGGGGCGCTTTCGCCCCGCCGACCGCCCGATCGTCAGCACCGCACCAGCGCAGCAGCCAAGGAACGATATTCATGTCCGCGCACCCGAGCCTCGGAGAGCAGCGAGCCGCCACCGCGAACCCCGCGAGCGAGCGCCAGGATCCCGCCCCGTCCACGGGCGCCCTTCCCATTGCGCACGCCCCGGCCATGCCGCGTGACGACTCCGCGACCCGCCCCGCCACCGGCACCACGCCCGTGGTGCAGCTGGTGCGCTCGCCCCTGCGCCGCTGGCTCGCCCTGGCGCTGCTCATGCTTCCCGTGCTGCTGGTCTCGATCGACAACAACGTCCTGACGTTCGCGATCCCGTCCATCACGTCCTCGCTGGGCGCCAACGGCACGCAGGTGCTGTGGATGATCGACATCTACCCGCTGATCCTCGCGGGCTTCCTCGTCCCCATGGGCAACCTCGGCGACCGCATCGGCCGCCGCCGCGTGCTGCTCATCGGTGCCGTGGGCTTTGCAGCGGTCTCCGTGGCCGCCGCGTACTCCCCCACGGCCGAAACCCTTATCCTCTGGCGCGCGCTGCAGGCCGTCTTCGGCTCCATGCTCATGCCCGCCACGCTCTCGCTCATCCGCAACATCTTCGTTGACGCCCGCGAGCGCACCATGGCCGTGGCCGTGTGGGCGTCCATGTTCTCCGCCGGCGCCGCGCTTGGCCCCATCGTGGGCGGCTGGCTCCTGGAGCACTTCTGGTGGGGCTCCGTCTTCCTCATCTCCGTGCCGATCCTGCTGCCGCTCCTGGCGCTCTCGCACGTCCTGATCCCCGAGTCCAAGGACCCCAAGCCGGGCCCCATGGACCCGATCTCGATCGTGCTCATCGTGGGCTCGCTGCTGCCCATCACCTTCGGCATCAAGGCCGCCTCGACGGGCGAGCCGTGGTTCGTCTCCGTCGCCGCGATCGCGATCGGTGCCCTCCTGGGCTTCCTCTTTGTGCGCCGCCAGCTCGCCCGCGACAAGCCGATGCTCGACGTGCGCCTCTTCCAGCGCAAGCAGTTCTCCGGCCCGCTGCTCGTGAACATGCTGAGCCTGTTCAGCCTCGTCGGCTTCATGTACTTCCTGGCCCAGCACCTGCAGCTCGTGGCCGGCCTGTCCCCCGCGGACGCCGCGACCTTTATGCTCCCTGGCCTCGTGGTGATGTTCGCCTCCGGCCTCGCTGTGGTGCCCTTCGCCCGCCGCTTCGGCCGCGTGCAGCTCATGGTCACGGGCGTGCTCGTCAACGTCGCCGCCTACGGCCTCCTGGCCCTGCTGGGCCACACGGGCGAGCTGTGGGCCGTCATGGCCTCCTTCGTGCTGCTCGGCCTCGGTGTGGGCTTCTCGGAGACCGTGTCAAACGACCTCGCGCTCTCCGCCGTCCCGGCCGCCAAGGCCGGAGCCGCCTCCGCGATCTCGGAGACGGCCTACGAGGTCGGCTCCGTCATGGGCACCGCCGTCTTGGGCGGCCTGCTCAACGCCTTCTTCGCCGGGCACCTCCGCGTGCCGGCCGGCCTGAGCGCTGAGCAGGCGAGCACGGCTGGCGAGACCCTCGCCGGGGCGCACGACGTCGCGGGGCAGCTGGGCGGCGACACCGGCTCCGAGCTCCTCGCCTCCGCCGCCCACGCCTTCGACACGGGTGTGGGCCTCACGGCCGGCATCGCCGCGGTCCTGGCCCTCGTGGTCGCGATCGTCGTGGGTCGCCTGCTGCGCGGCGTGCGCTGACCCACGCGGCGCCGTCACCGGTGCCGGCCCAACGCCCAGCGCCCACCGGGCGCCGGGCACCCGCCCGGCCACCCGCCGTCGGGCATTGAAGACACGAACGGCCCCGGACCTTTGAGGTCCGGGGCCGTTCGTCCCCTCAGGGGGGTTGCCGGAGCGCCTTGGGGAGCGCGCTCCGAAGGTGCCGGGAGGGGTTCCGGCTAAGCGGCTCTCGCCGCCCCGGACCAGGCGCCTCGAACGGTCGAGATGGCCTTGGTCCAGGTCTTTTCCGTGATGAACACGAAGTCGATGGCGATCATGGTCAGCGAGAACCACGGCAGGCCCATGAGCAGGGCAATGCCGAGGTGGAAGCCCATGATCCCGATGAGCGCCACCACGCGGGTGGGGTGGGTCAGCAGCATCATGGGGAAGCACATCTGCAGGATGATCGAGCCCCAGGCTGCGATGGTCACCGACGGGCCCCACGCCGTCACGAGCTCCGAGAGCGCCGGCCACGTGCCGAACTGCACCGTGTGCAGCGGGTCGTAGATCGCCTCACCGCCGGACCATGGGGCCCCGCCCGCCTTGTAGAGCGCGCCCGAGGCGTAGACGAAGCACACCTGCGCGGTGAGCGCCACGAGCGAGAGGTTGTGGAAGAGGCTCTGGTACTCGGGCTTGTCCGCCAGCAACGGCCGCCCGCGCCACGTCTGCGCGAGCCACGAGCCGCCGCGCTCGGCGGCCTTGCGGCGGCGCCGCGCGTCGAGCGCCCAGCGCTGGCAGGGGTCCGCGAAGAACAGCAGGATGAGGGCGATGCGGTACATGTTGTCGCCCTGATCGCCCAGCAGATCCTGCGCCTCGATGAGGCTCACCCAGAGCACAAAGTAGATCGGCAGCACGATCTTGAAGCGCCAGCCGAGCGTGAACATCACGGCGAGGACGGCCACCAGCAGGTACATGGCCGTGTACGCCGCGGCGTTCGGCATGACCGTGCGGAAGATCGAGAAGAGCCAGATCTGCGGGAAGTCGCTCGACGGCGCCGCCCACTGGCCGTTCCACAGCGAGCCAGGACCGAACGCGTAGAGGCGCGTCGACCAGTTGGAACCGAGGATGCCGAGGCCCGCGATGCCGAACATGATGCGCGTGACGGCCAGGCCGTGGGGGGCCTTCTTGCCATCCAGCAGCCAGTTCTCGCAGAACACGGCGATCTTGCGGCCCGTGTCCAGGAGGAGCTTCCAGAGCGAGGCGGTCAACGCCGCAACAAAGCGGCCGAAGCGTTGCGCGAGGGAGAGCACACCCACCGTGACGATGACGCGCTCCGGCGCCGGGGCGGCGTCGGGCGTGGGGGCCGTTTCCGGGATGGCCGGGGCGGGCGTGGCCGCGACCTGGCCGGCCTTCTGTCCCTGCTTCTTGCCCGGGTTGGGCGTCTTGACGGGGGCGCTCACGGGTGCAGCTCCTTGTAGAGGCGCTTGAAGGTGTCGGCGAAGTCCTTCTCGGACTGGCCCTTAGCGACCTGCGGGCCGCGCCAGCCCGAGGGCGTCAGCTGCACCTTGGGGCGCTCCGCGTCGGGGTTGTGGCGCTCCTCGAAGGGAATGACGTTCTGGCGTTCCATCTGAAACTGCACGCGCACCACGTTCTGCCCCCAGATCGCCTTGGCGGCCTGCGTGGCGTAGCGGACGGCGCGGAACTCCACGTCGATGTACTTGCCGATGGCCGCCTTGTTGTCCCCGAGCCGGCCCATGGTGTCCTGCACCCGGCCGGCCCAGTCCTCGCCGTCGAAGAAGTTGAGGTTTGCCGCCGCCTTCTGCTCGGCGTTCAGCTTGGCGTACGCGCTGCGGTAGTCCGAGGCCAGGTCGATCGTCTGGTTCGCGGCGCGCGCCGGGAAGAGTTTGTTGGTCATGAGCTGGGTCTCCACGTCGGTGACGTTGACCCACTCGGTGGTCTTGTCGGCGCCGTTTTCGCGGATCACGGCCCGCACCAGCATGCGGTTGTCGCCGTTGATCGGTTCGGGCGCGAACACGGACCAGGACTGGCCGAAGAACGGGATCATGTACTGCGTCAGCAGCTTGCTCGGCACCACCTCGCGCAGCGGCGAGACGGGCGCGATCCAGAGGAACCACGCGAAGACGTGCCAGGCCGTGAACAGCACGGCGGCGGTCATGACACCACGCAACACCTTGGATCGCCTCTTGGGCTGCCCGCCTTCGCTTTCCTGCACGACGTCGGACGCATGGCTTGCGTCGAGATCCTCGCCGTCCGCACGGTGGAATCCCACGTGCTCCAAGCCCGCGCCAAGCTGCGCGCGCCGCGCCACAAGGACATCCCTGAGCGCCTCCTGCGCATCATGCAGGGCCGGGGCTAGGGCCAGTTACCCGCCCCCCGAAGGGGGCGGGTCCTTCCCTTTCAACGCCCGACGGCGGGTGGGAGCGTTAACGTTCCCACCCGCCGTCGGGCGTTGGCTTGGCTAACGAATGCCGGCGAACTCCCGCGGGAGGGCGAGGCCGGCGTCGGCGAGGGCCGTAGCCGCTGCGAGGTAGCCGGACATGCCGTGCACGCCGGGGCCGGGGACGGCGGCCGCCGAGCCGAGGTAGAGGCCCTTCGTGGGCGTACGCCAGGGCTGCGGCGCGAGGACCGGGCGTGCGAAGAGCCGGTAGAGGTCTAGCCTGCCGCACGCGATGTCGCCGCCGGGGTAATTGGGGTTCTCCTCGCCCGCCCGCTCGGCCGTGGTGCTCTCGAGGTGCACCATCCGTTCGCGCAGGCCGGGCGCGTGCTCCTCGAGCGTGTCCAGGAGCGTCTCGCTGCGGTCGCGATCGTCCCCGGCGGGGGCGTGCGAGTAGGCCCAGAGCACGTGGCGCCCTTCGGGAGCACGGGAGGGGTCCACGGCGCCGGGCTGGGCCACGAGGACAAACGGCCGGTGCGGGTAGTGACCCTTGAGCGTCTGGTTCTCGGCGGCGTGCACCTGCGAGGCGGTGCCGCCCACGTGCACCGTGCCCGAGGCCTCGAGGCGCGGATCCAGCCACGGGACCGGGCCGTCCAGCACGGCGTCGATCTTGGCGATGCCCATGCCGTAGGGAACGCGCTCCAGGGCGCGGCGGTAGGACTCTGGGAGGGCCGGGCCGGCGAGGCACGCGAGATCGCGGGCCGAGGTGTCGGCGATGACGATGTCGGGGCGGGGCCCGTCCAGGTCGTCGAGGCTGCGGATCCAGCGCCCCGTCAGGACGCGGCCGCCGTGGGCCTCGATGTCGCGCACCAGCTCATTGGCGAGCACCTGGGCCCCGCCGAGCGGGAGCGGCCAGCCGCCCTCGCCGTGGGCCGCGGCTGCGAGGACGAGGCCCGCCGCAGCGGCGGCGAAGGAAGGTTGCTTCGTGGCGCCGTGGGCCACGGCACCGGAGAGCAAGGCCGGGGCGTCCTGCCCTCGCCAGCGCACGTTCTTCAGGGCGCCCGTCTGCTCCAGGACGCGCAGGCCGAAGCGCACCGTCAGGATCGGGTGCCGCGGCACGCGCAGCATCGAGTTGAGGGAGACGTCCAGGAGGGTGTCGATGTTCGCGGCCAAGGGGCCCAAGAGGTTCCGCCAAGCCGCGCCGTCCCGGCCCAGTTCCGCCACCGTGCGCTCGATGTCTCGATACGCGATGGCCGCGTGGCCGGGGCGCACGGCGTGGGCGTAAGAGATCTCGGGGATCGCGTAGTCGACGCGTTCCTTGATGCCCAGCGCACGGAAGAACGGCGAGGGAAGCACCATGGGGTGCACGGCCGAGCACACGTCGCGGACCGCGCCCTCCGCACCGAACGGGCGCGTGCGCAGGCCGCCACCGGGCGTCTCGGCACCCTCGTAGACCGTGACGTCCACGCCGGCGCGGGCCAAGACAACGGCGGCCGCGAGTCCGTTGGGACCTGAGCCGATGACCGCCGCGCGGCGCTGAGTCTGCATGGCCTCAGCCTACTGAGCGGGGACGCGAAAAGATGTCCCACGACCGTCTGTGGCTTGCCCGCTGGCGAGGGGGCTGACAAGCTTTCACGGTCACGCCCGTCGCCGCGCGTTCTCTTGCGCGCGGTTCCCCCTTCGCGGGTCAGCTTTCAAGGAGCACCGTGCGCACCTCCATCGCCTCCCTGCGCCGCCGCAAGGCAGCCGGCGAGAAGTTCACCGTCGTCACCGCCTACGACTACACCTCCGCGCGGCTGGTCGACGCCTCCGCCGTGGACGCCATCCTGGTGGGCGATTCCCTCGGCATGGTGATGCAGGGACATGACAGCACACTGCCAGTCACGGTGGAACAGATGATCTACCACGCGCAGATGGTGCGCCGCGGGGCCCAGCGCGCCCTCATCGTGGTGGACCTGCCCTTCACCGCCACCGCCTCGACGGAGGACGCGGTGCGCGCGGCCACCAAGATCATGGCCGAGACCGGCGCGCAGTCGGTCAAGATCGAGGGCGGAGCCCGCATCGCTCCCCTCGTCCGCCAGCTCGTAGCCAACGGCATCCCCGTCATGGGCCACCTCGGCTTCACGCCCCAGTCCGTCAACACGATCGGCCTGCGCGTGCAGGGCCGCGATGAGGCCGGTGCGCGCGAGCTGCTCGCCGACGCCCTGGCCCTGCAGGAGGCCGGCGTCTGGTCGGTGGTGTTGGAGCTCGTCCCGGCCGAGCTCGCCGCCGCCGTGAGCACCCGCCTGGAGATCCCCACCGTCGGCATCGGCGCCGGGGCCGGCTGCGATGCCCAGGTGCAGGTCTGGCATGACCTCCTAGGCCTCTACGAGGAGTTCGTCCCCAAGCACGCCCGCCAGTTCCGCGTCCTCGGCGCCGAGGTGCGCGGCGCGCTGGACGAGTACTCGGCCGCCGTCGCAGACGGCTCTTTCCCCACGGAGGCCAACGCCTCCTCCATGGACGCGGCGACGCTCGAGCGCGCCTTGGGCGACGGCGGCGCCGGCGCGGACGCCGAGGGCCCGACGGCGTGAGTTCCGTGGGCGGGCCCGTCGCCTCGGGCGGCGGGGGCCAGGCCGGCGGCTCGCCTCTGGGCGCAGCCTCCGACGCCGCGACCTCGGGTGCGGGAGGCGCCGCCGCCGTGCCGGCAGGACCTCGGCTTCCCTCCGGCCGCCTGGACGGGGTCTGCGCGCTCGTGACGGGCGCCCGCGTGGGGCTCGGCCTCGCCGCCGCCCGCGCCCTGGGGGCCCGCGGCGCCCGCGTGCTCCTCGGCGGGCGCGACGCCGGGCGTCTTGAGCCCGTCCTGGCGCTGCTACGCGCCGAGGGGCTCGACGCGTCGTCGTTCGCTGCCGACGTGACCGTGCCCGCCGAGCTGGACGCCGCGTTTGCCGCGGCTGCCGCCGCCGGCGACGTGCCACGGATCCTCGTGAACAACGTGGGCGTGCGCGATCGCCGCGGGGTGGACACCCTGCACACCGCAGCGTTTGCCGCGCTGCTGAACGCCGACCTCGTGGCGGCGTACGACGTGACGAGGCGCTTCCTAGCCGCCCACGGCGAGGAGCCCGGCGGCGCGATCGTCACAATCAGTTCCATCGCGGCCGTGCGCGGGCGCGCCGGGGACGTGGGCTACGCCGCGGCCAAGGCGGGGCTGGAGGGCATGGCGCGCTCGCTGGCCTCGGAGCTGGGCCCGCGCGGCTACCGCGTCAACGCCGTGGCTCCGGGGAGCGTGGCGACTGAATCGAACGCCGATCTCATGGTGGACTCGCGCTTCTCCGAGGTGGTGCGCACCCGCACGGCCCTGCAGCGGTGGGGGCAGCCGGAGGAGATCGCCGCGGCGGTCGCGTTCCTCGCCTCGCCGGAGGCCTCGTACATCACGGGCCACACGCTGGTCGTGGACGGCGGCCTCTCGACGCTGTTTTAGGGTGCCTGGCCGCGTCAGGTTCGCCCGTTCGGAGCCACTCACTTCACCCACATCTGAGTGCCAAATGTCGTCAAAACCGCCGTTTTGACGACATTTGGCACTCAGATTCTGAGGTGTTCGGGGCCTCGCGCGGCCACAAGGCCCGGCGTGTTCAGTCCGCAGGCGGTGCGTTGTCGCTGGTCGCTCAGGCGCTCAGTCCGTGAGCGGCGCGTTGTCGATGAGCCGGACCTCGCCGGCCCGCGCCGCGATGATTGCCAGCGCCGGCTCGCCCGGCACCACGGTCTCGAGCGGCTCGAAGCTCTCAGGGTTCACCACGGCCCAGTACTCCACGCGGGCCCCGGCCTCCTCCAGAGCCGCCGTGGCCCCGGAAACCAACCGGGCGACGTCGCGCTCCCCCGCCTCCACGGCGGCCTTCGCGGCCCGCAGGGTGGCGGAGAGCGCCAGGGCGGTGCGGTTCTGCTCGTCGCGCAGGCGCACATTGCGGCTGGAGAGTGCCAGGCCGGAGTCGGCGCGGACGGTGGCGCCCGTCGCGATGCGCGCCGGCAGGTTGAGGTCGGCAGCGACGCGGCGGATGACGGCGACCTGCTGGGCATCCTTCTGCCCGAACCACGCGACGTCCGGGCCCACCATGCACAGCAGCTTGGTGACGACGAGGGCCACGCCGTCGAAGTGCGAGGCGCCGCGGGAGGCGCCCTCCCAGCGCTCGCTCACGCCGCCCACGCGGATGGAGGTCGCGAAGCCCCCCGGGTAGACCTCGGCGACGCTCGGCGAGAACACGGCGGCGGCGCCGGCGGAGGCGGCCAGCTCGAGGTCGCGCTCCAGGGTGCGCGGGTACTTGGCCAGGTCCGCCGGGTCGTTGAACTGCGCCGGGTTCACGAAGATCGAGACGACCACGTCGGCGCCCTCGGCCGCCGCGGCCCGAATGAGGGAGAGGTGCCCGTCGTGGAGGGCGCCCATGGTCGGGACCAGCGCGAGGGGCTTGCCCGCCTCCCGCGTGCGCGCACCAAAGGCACGAACCTCGGCGACCGTCTCGATCAACTGCACTGTTGCTCCCTTCACGCCAGGTGGCAAAAAACCCGGGATCCTGATGGATCCCGGGTTTTCATCCGTGGAGCTTAGGGGAATCGAACCCCTGACCTTTTCATTGCGAACGAAACGCTCTACCAACTGAGCTAAAGCCCCGCACGGTGTCAAGCCCTCGCGGGCGTGCCTGATAAGACTAGCGCGGTGCGCCCCGCAATTCCAAAACGGGCGTCCCGGGCTGACAGTCACCGAGCCTTTAGGCGTGCTCTTCCGCGCCCTGCTCCGCGTCCAGCCCGATGGTCTCGCGGGTCTGGACGTACATGCGCTGGATGTACTCCTCCAGCGCCGTGCGCTCGACCCGCCAGATCCCGCGGCCACCGACCTTGATGGCCCGCAGCTCGCCGTTCTGCACCAGGGCGCGCGCGAGCGGCATGTTCACGTTGAGCTCCTCGGCAACGTCCTCGAGGCTCAGAAAGCGGGGATTCTCCATGCGCACATCGTAGTGGCCCGGACCGACGCCGTCCGGGCGGCGCGGCCGCCTGTGGATGACGCGCCTCGGTGAGGCGCCCAGCGCGGGGCGCACACGCGCCGTCGTACTCGAGAAAGACCTCAGACCCCGGAGACCATTTCCTCCAGCAGGGCCGGGTCCAGTGCGCCGTTGCCCAGCAACGCCATCATGCCGATCGTCAGCACCACACTCGCCACGCCCCACCACACGAAGACCTTGCCGAGGAAGCGGCGATCGCCGCGATTCAGAGCGCCGGTGTCGGCCGTGAGCTCGTGCAGCGTGGCAGCGGCGGCGCCGGCGGCCTTGCGCGCGGGCGAGACGCCGGGGGTCAGGATCGAGTTGGGAGCGCTGTCCCACGTGCCGTCCGAGAGCTTGGCCCGCGTGCGCTCCCCCGCGTGATCCACGCGCCAGGCCACGATCCGCTTGCCGTGGCGGGCGAGCAGGATGTCGGCACCGAGGGTGCTCGAGGCGGGCGCGTGTGCCGTGGACACGGGGACTCCTAGGGGCAGGACGGACGGGGGGCCATCCTCCAGGCTGGCGGCGGGGGCGGGTGCGGCGACAGGAATGGTTCGCCACCTCACACATTGCGTGCGCCACACTCTTCGGCGTCGCCTCAACACCCGGCCGCAAGCCGCCCCCGGGCCGCTACCCCCAGGGCTCAGCGCCACGCAGATGCTCGAACACGAGCGAGGTCCGCGTGTTCGCCACCGCTGGATGCGCCGAGAGATGCTCCACGACAAAGTCGCGGACGTCCTGGGCGTCGCGGACGCTCACGTGCAGGAGGAAGTCCTCGTCGCCCCCCAGGAAGAACGCCTGGGTCACCCCCGGCACCTCGGTCATGGCCTTCCCGAACTCGCTCATGAGGTGGCGGGCGCCCGGGCGGATGCGCACAAAGACGAGCGCCTGCAGCGCATTCCCCAGCGCGCCGGGCTCCACGTCCACCGTGAAGCCGCGGATCACGTGGGAGGCGCGCAGGGCGTTGAGGCGGGCCAGGCAGGTGGACTGGGCGATCCCCAATTCCGCGGCGAGCGAGGCGTTGGTCCGGCGTGCGTCGGCGGCGAGCAGGCGCAGCAGCTTTCGGTCGATCTCGTCCAGCTCGCGCAGGCCGCGTTCGCCCGGCCGCAGATCCTTCACTTGTGACCCCTCTCACATCGGTGTGTGATGCTCTCTTTCACCAGTTTTCCACGATTCACCGCAGAATCTACGGATTCACCCCACCGCTTCCGTAGGAGTTTCTATTCTGGTGCTCCCGGCGCTGGTTCGCGTCGGACCACCCGAAAGCAAGCAGGAGTTCCCCCATGAAGATCGGCGTTCCCACCGAGGTGAAGAACAACGAGTTCCGCGTCGCAGCCACCCCCGCCGGGGTCTCCGAGCTGGTGCACCACGGCCACGAGGTCTTCGTGCAGAAGGGCGCGGGCATGGGCTCGGGCAACCCGGACGAGGCGTACATCGCCGCGGGCGCCACCATCCTGGACACGGCCGACGAGGTCTGGGCCCAGGGCGATCTGCTCCTGAAGGTCAAGGAGCCCATCGCCGAGGAGTACCACCGCCTCCGCGCCGATCAGGTGCTCTTCACCTACCTGCACCTCGCCGCCTCGCAGGAGTGCACTGACGCCCTCATCAAGGCCGGCACCACCGCCATCGCCTACGAGACCGTGACCCGCGGCCGCGCGCTGCCGCTGCTGGCCCCGATGTCCGAGGTCGCCGGCCGCCTCTCCGCGCAGATCGGCGCCGTCACGCTGCAGCAGCCCAACGGCGGCTCCGGCGTCCTCATGGGCGGCGTGCCCGGCACCCGCCCGGCCCGCGTGGTCGTCATCGGCGCCGGTGTGGCCGGCGAGAACGCCGCCGTGGCCGCCGCCGGCCTCGGCGCCGACGTCACCGTGGTCGACATCAACCTGGCCCGCCTCAAGGAGCTGGACACGGTGCACCACGGCCGCCTGAAGACCATGGCGTCCTCCAAGTACGCCATCTCCGAGCTCGTGGCCGACGCCGACCTCGTCATCGGTTCCGTCCTCATCCCGGGTGCCGCCGCCCCCAAGCTCGTCACCCTCGACATGGTCGAGCAGATGCGCCCGGGCTCCGTGCTCGTCGACATCGCGATCGACCAGGGCGGCTGCTTCGAGGGCTCCCACGCCACGACGCACGCCGAGCCGACCTTCAAGGTCCACGACGCCGTCTACTACTGCGTCGCCAACATGCCCGGCGCCGTCCCGCAGACCTCCACGGCCGCGCTCACCAACGCGACGCTGCCGTACGCCCTCAAGATCGCCGACCGCGGTTGGGCCGATGCCCTGCGTTCCGACGCCGGCTTCGCGGACGGCCTGAACACCTACCAGGGCAAGGTCACCTACGCCCCGGTCGCCGAGGTCCACGGCTACGAGTTCCTCTCCACCGACGAGGTGCTCGCGAACGCCTGATCCTCCTCCCGCGCGGTTGTCATGGGCCGCCAGGGAGAGCATGCAGCGAGGCCCGGTGGGGATGCCCCCGCCGGGCCTCGCTGCGTCCGGCGCCGGCTGGCGCCTTCCGTGAGCGGGCGCCCAGGCGCCCTGCGTGCTCCAACCCAACGCACGACGTCGGGCGTGTGCCTCAGGCGATGGCGCCGCCTCCCAGCGCGATGCCCAGCAAGACGACGCCGATGATCACGAGCGTGCTGAGCGCGCCGAGCACCACGGGGCGGCCGCCGAGCTTGACGAGGCTCTTGACGTGCACGCCGAGGCCCAGGGCGAACATCGCCGTGGCGAGGAGGAACTGCTGGAGCAGCTTGGCGGCGTGGAGTGCCGGGGCCGGCACCCAGCTGGTCGTGGCGACGAGCACCATGGCCACGAAGCCCAGGACAAACAGCGGGACGAGCGGCGGGCGCTTCTCACCGCTCTTCGGGGCACCGCCCTTGCGGCGCTGGGCGAGCGAGACGCCCGCGACGACGGGCGCCATGAGCAGCACGCGGGCCAGCTTCACGGGGACGGCGACGGCCAGGACCGCGGCGCCGCCAGCGATCCCGCCGGCCGCGACGACCTGGGCGACCTCGTGCGTGGCGCCGCCGATGATCGTGCCCGCGTCGCCGGGGCCGAGGCCGAGCAGCGCGACCAGGGCGGGCATGAGCGGGATCATGAGGGTGCCGAAGAGCACCACGAGCGCCACGGCCGCGGCGACCTTCTCCTGGCTGGCGCGGACCGCGCCCTGCACGCCGGCCACGGCCGCCGCGCCGCAGATGGAGAAGCCGGAGGCGATCAGGAGCGTGAGCTCGGGGTCCACCTTGAGCACGCGGCCGAGGGCGAGCGTGGCGAAGAAGGTGAGGGCGACCGCCGCGACGGCGACGACGAGAACGCCGGGGCCGAGCGCCAGGATGGCCGGGAGCGAGAGCTGCAGGCCCAGGAGCACCACACCCCAGCGCAGAACGCGCTTGGCGGCGATCGCGATGCCGGGTTCCAGGGCGGCCGGGACGGGGAGGAGGTTGCGCCAGAGCGCCCCGAGCAGCACGGCCACGAGCATGGCGCTCAGGCCGGGGACCGTGTTGCCGAGGGCCAGGCAGGCGGCGCCGACCGCGCCGGAGACGAGCAGGCCGGGCCACGCGGAGGCTCGCGCACCGGGCTCGCCGGGCCGGGTGGCGCGGGGGCTCGCGGTGGCGGGAGCGGCGGAGGGGACGCCGCGCTCCTGATCGCTGAGGACTGGCTGCTGGGGGTCTGCTGCGTTCTGCATGGTTCCCATTCCACCCTTGATCGCTTGCCGGGGGTAGGCGGTGATGGTGCATGAGGTCATACGCTTCTGACATGACCTCACTCCCGGTTCGTCACCCGCACGACCCGTTCTTCGGGCCGCCTTCCTTGCGATTGCTGGTGGCTCTGGAGGAGCACGGGGGCATGGGCGCAGCAGGGCGGGCCGTGGGCATGAGCCAGACGAATGTCTCCCGGACCATCTCGGGGCTCGAACGACACCTCGGCTACTCGCTCGTTGAACGCAGCCACTCCGGGTCGAAGCTCACCCCCCAGGGCTTGGCACTCGTGGCCCAGGCCCGCTCGGTGCTCGCCGAACAGGAGCGCCTGGCCCGCCTCGCCGACGCGCTGGGAGCCGGCGGGCCCGCCCGACTGGAGCTCGCGGCGTCGCGCACCATCGGCGAGCACCTGGTCCCCGGCTGGCTGGGGCTCCAGGCGGCGCGGGCGCCGGAAACCTGGGTGTCCTTCCGCTTCGATAACTCGGCCAATGTGGCGAGGCTCGTGCGCACGGGCCAGGTGCCCCTCGGCTTCCTGGAGGACCCGCGCGCGCCGGAGGACCTGGCCTCGGAGGAACTGTGCCGCGACCAGCTCACCGTCGTGGTCCCGCCCGGGCATCCGTGGGCGGGGACGCCGGTGTTCCCCCGGGACGTCGCCGCGGTGCCACTCGTGGAGCGCGAGCCCGGCTCCGGCACCCGCGCCACGCTGGACCGCGTCATCCCGCGGCGGGCGCGGGCCGCGGCGGAACTGGACTCGAACGCGGCGATCGTGGCCGCGGTGGCGGCCGGCGTGGCCCCGGCGGTGCTGAGCCGGCTCGCCGTGGCGCGCGCCATCGAGGCCGGCGAGGTGGCCGAGGCGGTGTGGGCCGGCCCCGAGCTGGCCCGGCCGCTGCTGGCCGTGTGGCGCGAGGGCTCACGCGTGCCGGCCGAGGTGCGCGACTTCCTCAACCTCGTCCGGGCCGACTGCGCCCTGCGGTAGGCCGGCGGGAGGGCACGCGCCCTAAGACCCCCCCCGCGCCCACGACGCCCTCATGATCGCCGCCCCTGGGCAATTCCCCGGTCGTTGCACTTTTCCCCGGTCGATACGCGGGGAAAAGTGCAACGACCGGGGAGTTTGAGTTATCCACAGCCCGCCCTGCACGGATCGCCCGCATGCTTCACAGTGGAGCGATGTCGCCGACTCCGTTGAACGCCTGGCCGGAGCTCTTGCGCAGCTCCGCGAATCGATCGCTTGTGCGCCGCTTTGAGCGCGGCGAGCTGGTCCGAATCCAGCCCGGGTACTACGTCGAGCGAATGCGCTGGGAACGCTCCACGGCCGCAGAGAGGTTCATCGCCACCGCCACGGCAAAACACCAGCACGGGCCGGCGGTGTTCTGCGGCGAAAGCGCACTGCTCTTGCTCGGCTTCCCCACCTTCGGACCGCCGCCGGCCCTGACCTTGGCCGTCAGCAGCGGCTCGCGGGCGGGACGAGGCGCCGAGACCTTGGTCATCTCGCCGGGAACCGCTGCCCCGTCCGGATACCGTCACCCATTGCCGCAGGTGAGACGCCACCATCACCCCGCCGCCGCACACTCAAGCACAGGTGAGTTCGCAATCCTTGACCCCGTGGAGTGTCTGGTCGAGATGCTACAGCGGGCACCTCTGACGCGTTCGTTGGTGGTGACGGACGCTGTCTTGCGCGACGTCCTGCTCAGCCGCAGCGGCGGGTCCGACGATCCACGAACCCTCGTGATCGACCCGGCAGCAGCTCGCCGCGCCGTCCTCGCTCTGCCTCCTGGCATCCGCAGGCAGCGGGCCACCCTGGCCTTGGACCGCTCCAGCGCAGGCGCCCAATCTCCGGGCGAGTCGGTCAGCCGAGCCATCATGATCGAGGCCGGGCTCGCCGCACCGCAGTTGCAGCAGGAGCACTGGGATGAACGCGGACTCATCGGCTACACCGACTTCAGCTGGCCTGAGATCGGCGTCATCGGTGAGTTCGACGGACGGGCGAAGTACAACGGCACGTTCGGGCCGGGGGCACCGAGCGCGGAGCAAGCCGTGTGGAACGAGAAGCAGCGCGAAAACCGGCTCACGCGGCTCGGCTTCCGCGTCATCCGCTGGACGTGGGCTGACCTCTATGAGCCCGAACGCCTCATCCGAACGCTGCGAGCCGCGGGTGTTCCCCTGGCCGTGCCGATGGCGGCGTAGCTACATCCCCGGTGCTTGCACTTTTCCCCGCGTATCGACCGGGGAAAAGTGCAAGAACCGGGGAGTTGGCCCGGAGCGCCGCGCGGAGGCGCCGCGCCGCGCGGACCGGTAGCGCCGATTGACCGGCACGCTCAGCGCACCGACTTGATGCGGTACACGCTCAGGGCTCCGAGGATGCCGATCACCCCCGCCATCACGAACAGCGTGGTGTACCCGCCGAGCTTCGTCACGGCGAGGAACGCGAGCCCCAGCGCGAAGATCTGCGGCAGCGAGGCAGCGATGTTGATGATGCCCATGTCCTTGCCGCGGGCACCGGAGCTCGGGAGCACCTGCGTGAGCAGCGCGAAGTCCACGCCCAGGTAGGCGCCGTTGCCGAGGCCGAGGATCGCCGCGGCGATGATGGCGGCCGTGAACTGCGCACCTCCGAAGAGCGGTGCGCACGCCATGAGCAGCGCGGCCGCGGCAATGAGCCCCGAGGACAGCGCCACGAGCGGACGCCGCCCCGTGCGGTCGGAGATCGCCCCGGCCACCGCCGCGCACAGCAGCGTCCCAAACGCGTAGATCGCCGTCAGGACGAACACCCCGGCCGCGGGGTTCGGATGCTTCAACACGTCCGTCAGGTAGAAGAGCAGGTACACGATGGTCAGTTGCG
Source organism: Galactobacter valiniphilus (assembly GCF_003575975.1). GTDB lineage: Bacteria > Actinomycetota > Actinomycetes > Actinomycetales > Micrococcaceae > Galactobacter > Galactobacter valiniphilus. The sequence continues at coordinate 115,488 of NZ_QQXK01000002.1, forward strand.
TCGCGGTCATCATGAGCAGGCGGCCCAGCCAGGCCCACGCGAAGTCCGGGTGCTTGCGCGGGCTCACCCAGAAGCCGGCGAGGAACTCGCGCAGGGACCCGCGGGGCAGGGCGCCGCGCCGCAGCACCGGGTCGTTCGGGCGCAACACGTACGGCACGGCGCACACGAGCATCACGACGATCGCCATGAGATAACCGAGCCACACGGCGCCGTTGATGAACATGCCGATCGCGGAACCCACGAGGATGCCCAGCGTGATGCCCGTGGCCACGAGCCCGCCCACGAGGCCGCGCTGCTCCACCGGGGCGCGGTCGGGCACGGCGGCTGTGATCGCGGCGGACATCGCGTTGAGCCCCGCCTGCGCACCTGCCCACCCCAGGCAGAGCATGCCGATGCTCGTGGAGCCGGCGGTCAGCAGCAGGAAGCCCGTGGCGAGCACCGCACCGGCCACGATCCACGGGACGCGCCGCCCCCAGCGCGAGTGCGTCCTGTCGGAGAGCGCCCCCACCAAGGGGTTGATCAGCATCGCCACGAGCACGCCCACGGTGCCGGCGAGCGAGAGCACCGATTCCTTGGAGTCCTCGCCCCCGATCGCGGCTGACTGCAGCGGCATGAGTTGGTTGAGCGTCGCGAAGATCGCGGTGTTGATGCCCACGCTGACGAGGGCCACCGACGCCGTCCACCTCCAGCGCACCCGCTCGGTCGGTTCAGCCAGGGCCTCGGGAACCTCCGGGACCTCGCCCGCGGGACTCGCGGTGTGATCTGCGCTCATGCGCCGCATCATATCCGCGGCGCGCACCAAGGTTGCCGGGGCGGGCAACCTTGGCACGCCGGTGCGGGGCACCCAACGCGGCGGGCCTCGCACCGGGCCCCGCGCCCGCGGCGCGGGCCCGGTGCGAGGCCACCACACGCCGTCGGGCATCACGATCCACGGCCAGGGCACGACGACGCCCCGGCACCGAGCGCTTGCTCGGTGCCGGGGCGCGAGGTTGTCGGCCGGAGTCAGCCCGGCGGGCGGTGAAACGGCGCGGTGATCGCGGCCGCGCCGCCGGCCAGGGTCCGCTCAGGCGGCGTCGCCGATGAGGGCTTCGGCCGCTTCGAGTTCTGAGACCTCCTCCGTCCGGTTCGCGGCCGAGACGGGCCCGCGCAGCACGAAGATGAGCACCACGGCCACGAGCACGCCGGCCGCGCCGTAGAGGTAGGGGGCGCCCTCGAAACCGAAGCTCTTGGCGAGCGAGGAGGCCAGCGGCGGGGCGATGGCGCCGCCCAGGAAGCGGATGCCGGAGTACGCCGAGGAGGCCACGGGGCGGGGCAGATCTGTGGACTCCATGGAGGACTCGGTCAGGACGGTGTTCATGATGCCGAGGACCAGGCCGGAGAGCACCATGAGGACGATGAGCGCGGGCGCGGAGGCCACAAACACGGCGCACAGCACCAGCAGGACCAGCAGGGCGATGAGCCCGGCGGCCAGAACGGAGGTGCGCTTGAAGCGCTTCGTCAGGGCGGGCGCGCCGAACACCGAGGTGATCGCGAGTGCCAGGCCCCAGCCGAAGAACGTGAGGCCGATGCCCATGGCGCCGAAGCCCAGCGGGAACGGCGTCCACGCGAGGATCACGAAGAAGCCCATGTTGTAGAAGAACGCGATGACGCCGAAGGAGAGCAGCGCCGGCTTCCTCAGTGCGCGGAACGCGGCGAGCGGGGAGACGTGGCGCTTCTGGACGGCGCCGGACTTCAGCATGGACACGATCGCGATGAAGGCGATGGCCATGAGCACGGCGGTGCCGATGAACGGGGCACGCCAGGAGATCGAGCCGAGGACGCCGCCCACGAGCGGGCCCACGGCCATGCCAACGCCGAGCGCGGCCTCGTAGAGGATGATCGCGCCGTCGGCGCTACGGGCCTCGCCGATGATCGTTGCGAGCGCGGTGGAGAGGAAGAGGGCGTTGCCGAGGCCCCACACGGCCCGGAAGCCGATGATCCACGGCACGGACGGCGCCAGGCCGGAGGCCAACGCAAACACGACCACGAGCGCAAGGCCAAGCAGCAGCGTGTTGCGCGCACCGAGGCGGCCGGAGACCCACGAGGTGAAGAACATCGCGATGGCCGTGACGAAGAGGTAGGAGGTGAAGAGCAGCGACGCCTCGGTGGGCGTGGCGTGCAGTTCCTCGGTGATGGCCGGGAGGATGGGGTCCACGAGGCCGATGCCCATGAAGGACACCATGGCGGCGAGCGCCACGGCCCACACGGCCTTGGGCTGCTTCCACCAGCCGGCGGCACCGTGGCCGCCGGTCTCCTTGGCTACTGCGAGTTCAGCGTCCGTTTCGACGCTCATCGCGCCTCCTCCTCGGGGTGCGTCGACTCCCCCGGCATGTGCTTCGCGAGGATGTCGACGGCATCCTGCAGGGTGCGCCGCTCGGCTTCGCTCAACGGGGCGAAGTGGGGCAGCAAAAGATCAACGATCTGGGTGGCGCGGCTGCTGAGCAGGGCGCGGCCTTCCTCCGTGATGGAGACCAGGGTGGCGCGGGAGTCGGTGGGGTCGGAGCCGCGTTGCACCGCGCCGGCTTCCTCGAGCGCCTTGACGATCTTGGTCATGCCGGGCTGGCTCACGTGCACCGCGGCGGCAAGATCGCCGATCCGGCGGGCGTTGGAGTCGGTCAGCAGGCCGAGCACCCGGTAGTACGACGGCGAGTGGCCGCCCTGGGCGCGGCTGGAGGCGATGCGGTTGAGCACCCACATCCGGCCGAGGAGGGCTCCAATGACGTCGCCGCTGGAGGGTGCCTGATCGTTCTGGTTCACTCCAAGAATGTATCACCAAGTTATATAACCTGGTGAAGAATGTGACGGAGGGAGCGGCCGAGCGGGCGCGGCGCCACCCCGTGCAGAAAAACCGAGCCTCCCTGAACAATCCGTGCACTCGAGTACACGCAAAAGTCCAGGAAGGCTCGGTTTTTCGCACAGGGGCCGGCCGGGCGCGCCGGCGTCAGCCGCGACAGGCTTCGCTAGCGCACGACGGCGCGTGACCGCGCGGGCGGGCCGGCGTCAGTCCCGGCGCGGCGGCCTCACGAGGTCCTTGGCGGAGACCTCGGGATCGGCGAGCGCCGCGGCGTCCACGGGCTTGGCCCGGTCGATGAGCCGGCGCGCTGCGCGGGCCAGGCGGGCGTCGTCGAAGGTCACGGCGCCGAGCAGCTCGCCGCCGGCGCCCAGCGTGAAGACGCCGCGCAGTCCGCGCGCGTCCTCGCGGCGCACCACGGCGCCGCCCGCCACCGGAGCCTGCGTGCCAACGACCTCCACGTGTTCCCCGTGGCGATCGGACCAGAACCAGCGGGCACCGCGCTCCTCGGGGAACTGCCCGAGCAGCGCCGCGGCCGCGTCCTCGGCCGAGTGCATGGCCGCCTCCCAGTGGGCGTGTTGCGGCAGCGGGGCGCCGGTGGCGTCCACGCCGCGCGCCACATCGCCGATGGCCCAGAGGTTGGGCAGGGAGGTGCGCCCGGCGGCGTCGACGAGGAGACCGCCGCCCGCCTCGGCGCCGGCGGCCTGGGCCCCGGCGTCCACACCCAGGCCGTCGCAGGGCACGGAGCCGGTCGCGATGACCAGGACGTCCACGCCGACCGACTCGCCATTCTCAAGCGTCAGAGTGGCGGCACGCCCAACCGGCTCACCGGGAGCCACCTCGGCCGGGGTCGCCGAACGCACGGTGCCCGTGATCAGCCGAACGCCGCGCGGCTCGTGCTTGGCGTGCAGATGGGCCGCCGCCTCCTCGCCGAAACTCCGCACGGCGGCGGGCGAGCGCGGGCTCACCAGGAGCACCTCGGCGCCGCGCTCGGCCGCCACGGAGGCCGCCTCGGCGCCGACGAGCCCCGCGCCGATGACGCCGACGGTGGCCCCGGGGCGCAGGAAGGGCGCGAGCGCCTCGGCGTCGTCGATCGTGTAGAAGGTCAGCGGAGCCAGCTCGTCCAGCCCCGGCAGCTCGGGGCGGGTCGGGACGGTGCCCGTCGCGAGCACCACCACCTCGGAGAGCAGCCGCGGCCCGTTCTCGAGGAAGACCTCCCAGCCGGCCGCGTCCTCGGAGAGCCGGACCCCGGAGATCTCCTCCACGGCGCCGGCGATGACGGTGATGGAGCGTTCCTCGAACCACTCGGCCTCGCGGAAGCGCAGTTCCTCGCGGCCCATGGCCCCGCGCAGGAACTCCTTGGAGAGCGGCGGTCGATCCATGGGCAGGCCGCGTGGGTCGATGAGCGTGAGCTCGCCGCGGTAGCCGCGCAGGCGCAGCTGGTCCACGAAGGTGTAGCCGGCGGGGCCTCCGCCGATCACGAGGACGGAGGAGGGCTGGGGTGCGCTCACGGGCGGTCAGCGCCCTCGACGGACTCGCCGGGGTGCAGCAGCACGCGACCGTCGACGACCTCGACCTTGTGGGTGCGCGCCGACTCGGTGGCGGGCAGGCACAGGACCTTGCCCGTGCGCAGGCAGAACTCGGCGGCGTGCAGCGGGCACTCGACGCGATCGCCCTCGATCCAGCCGTCGGCGAGCGACGCGGTCTCGTGGGTGCACTCGTCGTCCAGCGCGAAGAACTCGCCCGTCTCGGCGTGGAACACCGCGATGTCGCGGCCGGTCTCGTTGGCGTCGCCGTCCACCACCACGGCCTCACCCTCGGGGATCTCCCCGACACCCGCCACGTCCACGATCTGAGCCATGCCACTCCTGCCTTAGTACTGCCGTGCTCGGCGCCGCGCCCGGAGGATCGGGCGGCGGCGTGCCTTCAGCGTTGAACGCTACCGAAGTTCAACCGGATTCGGGCGTGGGAGCTTCCCCACAGGCGGCACGCACTGCTTAGACTCGGGCAAAACCGACCGATCGTTCAGGAGCAGCGCATGAGCACCCCACCCGCCGTCGTGAAGGACGCCGCGACCGTCCTGTTGCTGCGCCCCGCTCGGGACGCCCAGGGCGTGGAGGTCTTCATGCAGGTGCGCGCGAGCAGCATGGCCTTCGCGGCCGGCGCCGCGGTCTTCCCGGGCGGCTCGGTGGACGCGAGCGACCGCGAGGGGACGGAGGCCTGGGGCGCCATCGCCGGCGCCGACCGCCTGGGCCTCGACCCCACGAACGCCGCCGAGCGTGCGCTGGCCGGCGCCGTGGTGAGCGCGGCGCTCCGCGAGACCTTCGAGGAGTGCGGCGTGCTCCTGGCCGAGGGCGGCGACGGAGCCGTGGCGCCGGGCGATCGCGACGACCTCGCGGCCCACCGCGTTGGCCTCGCCGCCCTCTTGGACGAGCGGAACCTCGCCCCCTTGCTCGGCGCTCTCACGTGCGTTGACCGCTGGATCACTCCGGAGGGCGAGCCGCGCCGCTACGACACGCGCTTCTTCGCCGCCGTCCTCCCGGAGGGCCAGGAGGCCGACGACGCGACCACAGAGACCGCGCGCTCCTTCTGGGTGCGCCCCGCCGAGGCGCTGGAGCAGTTCGCCCAGGGGACACTGGCCCTCATGCCGCCCACGTGGGCGCAGCTCGACCGCCTGTCCCAGGCGAGCACGCTCGCCGAGGCGCTCGCCCCGGCGGTCGCCGAGGTGACCGTTCCCGTGCTCGAGCACACCGACGGCACCGTCGTGGCGCACTTCTGGGGCACCGAGGCGTACCGCAAGGCGGGGAAGCCGCAGCACTCCTGAGGGCGGCCGGGACCGGTTCGGTGCCCGACGGCGTATGCCCGGGCCGGGCGCCCGCCCCGCCTCCCGGCGGGGCGGACCCGGCGCCCCGTTGAGGCGCCGGCCGGGCCGGGCTGACTCAGCGCAGCAGCTGCAGCGGGTGCTCCACGCCCTGGCTCGAGTAGACGGCGGAGCGGATGCTCGTGATCTCCTCGGCCTTGATCTCCACGGTGAACTCGTGGGGCGCCAGGTCGGCCGTGCAGGCACCTGCACCCTTCGGGTCGACGAGCTTGATCGTCAGCACGCCGTCGGTCACGGCGGAGGACTCGATCTCCGGCGGGCAGCTCGAGGAGCCATACAGGGTGACCTTGGCGTTCGTCTCGCCCAGGCTCACGGAGGGCTCGCCCGTCCCCACGGAGGGGCCGGCCGTCGCCGTGGAGGAGGCGGCCGGGCCGGCCGTGGATCCGTCGGAGGCGCTCGGCGACGGCGTGGCGGGGACGGCCGAGTGTGGGGCCGCGAGCGAGGAACCGGCGGGAGCGGGAGACACTCCGCTGAGCGAGGAGGGGCCGCACGCGCTGAGCGCGAGGGCCAGGGCAGAACCGAGCAGGGCAACACCGAGGAGGGGGCGTGTTTTCATGCCTCGACGGTAGGCCGCTCCCCCGTCCAAGCGAAAGGGCACGCAACGGATCGTGACCGGATGCGCCGCGGGCGCCCAGCAACGCAGGCCCGGGCCCCGGCGAAACTCAGGCCCCCAGGCGCGGCGGATGCTCCGGCGTCTCGGGCCGCTTGGCCGTGGTATTCGCGTAGAACCATTCGATGTGCTCGCGCAGCAGGTGCGCGGCCTTGTGGTGCTCGCGCCCGCTCACGGCGTCGAAGATGCCTTGGTGCTGGTGGCGTAGCACGGTCGCGAGCGGCTTCCACTCCTCCTCCGTGGGCACGGCCTCGGAGACCACATCGCCCACGGCGTCCTTGAGCGAGGCCATGACGGCGTCCAGCACCGCGTTGCCGGCCAGCTTGGCCAGGAGCACGTGGAAACGCGTGTCGAGCGCCTGGAACTCGTCGCGCGAGAGCGAGACGTCCTCCATGGTCTCGAGCAGGTCGGCCGCCTCATGCAGGATCTCCTGGCCGCCGTCGGCCCAGAGGTCAAGGTCCACCACGGTCGCGGCCCACGTCTCCAGGAGCGCGCGCACCTCCACGATGTCCTCGACGAGCAGCCCGGAGCTCGCCACGTGCAGGCGCAGCATGTTGGAGATGCCCTTGGCGGGGCGCGAGATGAGCACGGCGCCGGCGCGCGGGCCGGAACCCGTGGCGGTGCGCACGAGGCCCATCACCTCGAGCGTGCGGATGGCGTCGCGCACGCTCGCGCGCGAGATCCCGTGCTCTTCGGCGAGCGCGCGCTCGCCCGGGAGCTGGTCGCCGATGCGCAACCGGCCGGCCCGCATCTCGCTCTCCACCCAGTCGAGGACGCGCACATAGGCGCGCGACGGGGGCGCGAGCTCGCTCTCCGGATCCGGGGCACCTTCGAAGGTCATGCCCCCATCTTGGCCCGTCGGACGCCCCGCGGGCCAAACCACGCCAGGGAGCGCCGGGAACAGACGCAACAAAAGGCCCGACGGCGGGTGCCCACCTCAAGGTGGGCACCCGCCGTCGGGCGGTGGCTACGTGGCGCTACCGCGCCTGGCGGCTCAGGCCTGCTGGGACGCGGGGCGCCCCATGATCTCGGCCTCGAGGGCCTCGAGCTCGGCGTCGAGCGAGGCGAGCTCGGCCTGATGGGCACCGGCCTCCTCGCCCGTGGCGATGGCCTGGGCCATGGCGGCGGCGGCGCTTGCCCGGCGCAGCTCGAGCTCGCGGCGGTACTTCTCGTCCTCGGCCCACACGGCCTCGGCCTCGAGGCGCTTGGCCAGGATGACCTCGGCGCGCTTCTGGTACATGTGCACCGTCAGGTGGGTGATGGCCAGCAGGACGACCGGCGGCATGGCCGCGACGAGCGCCGAGACGATGGTGGGGATGCCGGAGTTCGTGGACTCGACCGTGAGGATGGCGTGCACGGAGTTGGCGGCCGTGGAGACGATCGCGCCGAAGAAGAGCAGCGCCCAGGGGTACCACATGGCGCGGCGGCCGTGGCCGTTGAGGGCGACGATCGCGACGGTGGCGGCGACGATCATGCCGTCAACGATGATGGGCCAGATCCAGGCGAGGCTCGGGCTGATGCCGGAGCGCTCGGCCAGATCGGTCAGGGCCGCGAAGGAGAGCACGAAGGCGCCGACGGCGATGACGACGGTCGCGGCGACGGCCGTCCAGAGGACGCCACGGCCTGGCTCGTTGCGGGGCGCAGTGGTGCTCATCGGGGTCTCCGCTTCTCTTGCAAGCGTGCTTCTCGCACAACGAGCGCCGCTGAAGCAGTGCGTGCAACAGCGGCGCATGGGGGATAGGCCAAGGTCTCGAAATGATCTCGGCGCGGGTTCCATCGTAGGGCCAGGGGAATCGCGAGCCCAGTCATGCGACGTAGCTCACCTTGGTTGTCGCGGGTCAACTATCGGCGTATGGTTGTTCCCAATCAACCAATTTTCGCCGGGGTGACGAGCCCCGGCTTCCGCTTGTGTCTTGAAAGGACGTCATGACGTCTGCTCCCACGGCGACCGGCTCCAAGCCCGGTTCGTCCATGTCGCACCGACAGGTGCTGGAGGCGCTCTCCGGTCTCCTCCTCGGCATGTTCGTGTCGATGATCGCCAACACCGTGGTCTCCACGTCGATGCCCACGATCGTCCACGACATCAACGGCACCCAGAGTGACTACACCTGGGTCATCACGGCCGCCCTGCTGGCCACGACGGTGTCCACGCCCATCTGGGGCAAGCTCGCCGACCTCATGAACCGCAAGCTGCTCATGCAGCTCTCGCTCATCATCTTTGTGGCGTCCTCGGCCATCGCTGGCTTCTCCACCTCCCCCGAGATGCTCATCACCATGCGCGTCTTCCAGGGCCTCGGCGGCGGAGGCATGGCCGCGCTGTCCCAGATCATCATGGCCGACATCATCTCCCCGCGTGATCGCGGCAAGTACATGGGCCTCTTCGGCGCCGTCATGGCCGTCGGCACCGTGGGCGGCCCGCTGCTCGGCGGCGTCATCGCCGACCACATGGGCGGCTTCACGCCCGATGGCATGGGCTGGCGCTGGAACTTCTTCGTGTCCGTGCCCTTCGCGATCGCCGCGCTGATCCTGCTGCAGAAGACTCTGCACCTGCCCAAGCTGGAGAAGCGCAAGGTCTCCATCGACTACATCGGCATCGTCCTGCTCGGCTCCGGCGTCTCGCTGCTGCTGATCTGGGTCTCCATGGCCGGTAGCTCCAAGACCTCCTCCTTCGCGTGGGCCTCCCCGCAGACCGCGTGGATGACCTCCGTCGCCGCCGTCCTGCTGATCGCGTTCGTATTCGTTGAGCTCAAGGTCAAGGAGCCGCTCATCGACATGCACCTCTTCCAGAACCGCACGTTCACGCTCTCCGTGGTCGCCTCGATCTCCGTGGGCCTGGCCATGTTCGGCTCCTCGGTGTACCTCTCGCAGTACATGATCATGGCCCGTGGCGCCACGGCCACGATGGCCGGCATCATGACCATCCCGATGATGGCCGGCCTGCTGGTCATCTCCACCGTGGTGGGCGGCGCGATCACCCGCACGGGCAAGTGGAAGTCCTACGTCGTCATCGGCTCCGTGCTGCTGACCGGCTCGCTCTTCGCCCTCGGCACCATCCACTACGACACCAACTACTGGCTCGTCGCGATCTACATGTTCATCATGGGCGCCGGCGTCGGCATGGTCATGCAGAACCTGGTCCTCGTGGTCCAGAACGCCGTGAACCCACGCGAGATGGGCGTGGCCTCCTCGGCCGTCACCTTCTTCCGCTCCCTCGGCGGCACGATCGGTGTCTCCTGGCTCGGCGCCATGCTGGCGAACAAGATCCCCAGCCTGCTGGGCGACAAGGAGTGGGAGCTCAAGTCCGCCATGGGTGAGCTCGCCAAGACCGACCCCTCGGCGCTGGCGGCCTTCACCAAGGAGTACCAGTCCGGCCAGCTGCCGACCCCGGCCTCCATGCCCGAGATCATCCGACCCATCTTCGAGTGGGTCTACGGCGACGGCATCGCGCACGTCTTCCTGCTGGCCGCTCCCCTGGCCATCGTGACCCTCGTCGCGGTCATCTTCCTGCCGAACCTGCCCCTCTCGAACCAGACCCGCACCGAGCGCGCCGAGTCCGAGAAGGAGGCGGCCCTGGCCGCCGCCACCGTCGTGGCGGATGCCGGCGCCGAGCAGCAGGTGCTGGAGGGCACCCAGGCCGAGCCCGCGCCGTCGGGCGCCGGGGACACCACCACGGGTGGACGGCATGGACAGCGCGACTGATCCCCTGCCCACCGCGCTGAACGCCGCCTGCGCGCCCGGTTCCGCGCGCGCACACGGGGGGATGCCGGCTGAGGGCGAGCAGCTCAGCGAACACGATCGCTCCATCCTGGCGGTGGAGCAGGAGTTCGCGAGGATGGTCGCCGGCGCGCGACGCTCCATGCGGGCCCGGGCCATGGCGATGGATCCGAGCCTGCTCCCCTTCGACTTCAAGGTGGTCGGGGCCCTCTGGCACCACGACGCGCACCTGCCGGAGCACCGCGGGGTCACCTCCCGCGAGCTGACGGACCTGCTGGAGACCGACAAGTCGATGGTCTCCCGCTCCATCAAGCGGCTCGAGGAGATCGGCTTTGTCCTGCGAGAGCAGGACCCACACGACGCGCGGGCCCAGCTCATCCGCCTCTCCTCGGACGCGGCCGAGCGCTACGCCGCCACGAGCCACAAGCAGCGCATGGAGGTCCAGGAACGCCTGCGCTCCTGGAACGTTGAGCAGGTGCAGCAGCTCGCACAGCTGCTGCTCAAGCTCAACGGCCCGCGGCCCGACGAGCCGACGGTGAACGTGCCGGTGAGCCCGGTCGGACACCCCCACCACCCCTGAAGCACCAGCGACACAAGGAACACCCCTTCATGAGCACCACCACCGCCGAGCCCGTCCGCGTCCTCGACGAGGAGGCCCTCGGCCTGCTGTTCACGCACGCCCACACCGCGAACTCCTTCGCCCCCATTGAGGTGCCCGACTCCGTGCTGGAGCGCCTCCACGAGCTCACGGTCATGCCGCCCACGGCCATGAACACCCAGCCGCTGCGCATCCTGTGGGTGCGCAGCCCCGAGGCCAAGACCACCGTTGGCGCGCTCATGGGCGAGGGCAACCGCGAGAAGACGCTCGCCGCCCCGCTCGTTGCAGTCCTGGCCTTCGACGCCGCGTGGCACGAGCACCTCGAGACGCTCGCGCCGTTCCGTGCCGCAGCGAAGGACACCTTCGCCGCCAACGAGCCGATGCGCGTGGGCATGGCCAAGACCAACGCCGCGATCCAGATGGGCTACTTCCTGCTGGCAGCGCGCGGGCTCGGCCTGGACGTGGGGCCGCAGGCCGGCTTCGATGCCAAGGGCATGGACGAGGCCTTCTTCGCCGAAAACGGCTGGCAGTCCTTCGCCGTGGTGAACCTTGGATACCCGGCGGCCGACGGCGCTGGGTACCGCGAGCGCCAGGCCCGCCTGGGCTTTGAGCAGCAGACGCTGACCGTCTGAGGTCTTCCCTCGCGTTGCGAGGACTGCGGAGCACGACGGCGCCGGCGCGGGTTTGTCCCGCGCCGGCGCCGTTTCGCTGTTCCCGGGATGGCAGGGGCTGGGTGGGGAGCGCCGGGCCGGGCCTCTCCGGGCCGGGCAGGACCGGCCAGGTCCGCGCTAGCCCTGCGGCTGCTCCCCGGCGATGTTGACGAACCAGGGCGTGCCGAAGCGGTCGGTGAGCTGTCCGAAGGCGTCTCCCCACGGGGCCAGCTCGAGCGGCATCTCGATGGTGCTGCCCTCGCTGAGCGCCGCCCAGTAGCCCCGCAGCCGGGCCTCGTCCTCCGGGCCGCCGAAGAGGGCCAGGCGCGTCGAGGAGGCGGGCGGGAGCTCCATCTCCTTCGGGGTATCCGAGGCCATGAGCAGGGCCTCGCCGTCCACCGTGAGCTGGCCGTGCATGATGAGGGCGCGCTCCGCCTCGTCCTCGCCCATGCCGAATTCGCCGAAGGTCGTCAGTTCCAGTTCCCCCGAGAAGAGGCCGGCGTAGAACTCGAGCGCCGCGCGGGCGCTGTCGCGGAAGCCGAGGTACGGGGAGAGGTTGCGGTTCACGCTCATGATGGCTCCTAGAAGGGCTGCGCGGTGCGGGCGCCTCGCCTGCTGAGCCGCCGGGGGCGGCCGGCCGGGCGGGCGCGGGTCCGTGGGGGCTCATCCTGACACGGCGGCCGAGGGGCGCGAAAGCCCCTCACAGGGTGCCCAGTGCGGCGTGTTGTTCCCCTGCACGGCCGGGGCGGGCCCGCGGGTGTGGCAGGGGTGAAAGACTCGGGGCATGGCAGACACGATCCCGACCCAGCAGGCGCAGGACCGCCCGGTCGGCGCCCCCGCCCCCGGCGCCGACACGCTCGGCGAGGACGGGGTCCACCGAACCCCCTGGGGCAACGGCGACGCCCTGTTGCGTGAGTACTACGACCACGAATGGGGCGTCCCCGTCACCACCGAGGCAGGCCTCTACGAGCGGCTCACCCTCGAGGCCTTCCAATCGGGGCTCTCCTGGCTCACCATCCTGCGCAAGCGAGAGGCCTTCCGCGCGGCGTTTGCCGGCTTCGACCCCGAGGCCGTGGCGGGCTTTGGCGAGGCGGACGTGGAGCGCCTCATGGCTGACGCCGGGATCGTGCGCAATCGCCGCAAGATCGACGCCGCGATCCAGAACGCAGCGGCCACCCTCGAACTGCGCGCGGACGGCGGTCTCGCCGCGCTGATCTGGCACTTCCGCCCCGAGACCACGCCCCTACCCTGCACGGTCGCCGAGGTGCCGAGCAGTTCCCTCGAGTCCCTGGCCCTCTCCAAGGAGCTCAAGCGCCGCGGCTTCGCGTTCGTCGGCCCCACCACCATGTTCGCCCTCATGGAGGCCGTGGGCATCGTGGACACCCACCTGCTCGGCAGCCACCGCCGCGGCGCTTCCGGGCTCTGGCACGCGGACGGCACCCGGGCCGCCGAGCCCCGGCTGGGCTGAGATCCGGCTGGGCTGGGTCCCGGCGGGACCGGGTCCCGCGCGCTTCCGCCGCGGGTTCTCCTGCCCCGCACCGAGGCTTGCCGCCCGTTACTCACAGGCCCGTTTCTTCCCCCAGAACCGCGCCAAGTGGGGCTCAATATGCCAAGGTTGACTCCAACGAGGCGTGCGGGCGGGCCGCGCCCCGCCTCGGACACGGCGCATTCCGCATCCGGACCGCCACCAACTTCAGGGGGAAGAACATGAGCAACACTCCGAACCACGGCGAGCCGCAACCCGGTTCCGCCCCGCAGCCCGGCGCGTGGGGTCAGCCCGTCCAGCCGCCGGCCGCCGACGCCGCGCAGGCCCCGGCGCAGGGTGCCCCCGGTACCCCGGCCGCTCCCGCCTGGGGCAGCCCGAGCGGTTACGGAGCACCCCAGGCGCAGGCCGCGCCCGGCGGATGGGATCAGCCCGCCGCGCCTACCCAGGCCTCCCCGGCCGGGTGGGACGCGCCCGCCGCCGCGCAGCAGCCCGCCGCGCAGGGCGGCCGGGACGCACCGGCCGCCGCTGCCCCGGCCGCTGGTGCCGCGCCGTCGTGGGATCAGCCCGCCGCGCAGGGGAACCAGGACTGGGCCCAGAGCGGCGCCGCGCAGCAGGGCTACGGCGCCCCGGCCTACGGCGCGCCGGCTGCCGGCGGCTACTCGACCCCCGGTGCCCCCGGCACTGGCGGCGGTTACGCCGTGAACTACGCGATCCCCACGGGCCTGCAGGGCGGCCTCGACGGCGCCACCAACCCGGAGGACCTCACGCGCCCGCTGTACGGTGCCACGTTTGGCCAGGCCATCAAGCGCTTCTTCAAAAACTATGTGAACTTCAATGGGCGCGCCTCGCGCTCCGAGTTCTGGTGGGTCGCGCTGGCCCTCGGGCTCCTGCAGCTCGTGCCCGGCATCCTCTACACGATCGGCGCCGGTCAGGTCGCGGCCACCGCCCTGCAGTACGCCGACTCCAACGGCAACATCACGGACCCGCAGGCCTTGGCGGCCGCCGCGGCAGGGCCCGCCTCGCTCATGATGATCGGCGGCTTGATCATGGGCCTGATCAGCCTGGCGATCATCCTGCCGTTGCTCGGCCTGTACTGGCGCCGCCTGCACGACGCCAACTTCACCGGCCTGCTGACCCTGCTCTTCCTCACGGGCATCGGCGGCATCGTGGTGCTCGTGCTCTGCGCGCTCGAGTCCAAGCCGGAGGGCCGCCGTTTCGACGCCGCCCCGGGCTACGCGGCCTACTGAGCCCGGCCACACCGCTCAACACAGCGACGGCGCCGCCCCACCGGGGCGGCGCCGTCGTTCTGTTTCTTCAGCGCAGGGCGAGCACGGGCTCAGTCCACGCGCTGGAAGGCGAACCAGGCGGGGTTGCCTCCCGTTTCGATGCGCTGGGTGGCCTCGAGGACGCCCGTCTCGCTCACGCGGTAGACGCTCACGCCGCCGGAGGTCTCGCCGCCCACCAGGATGAGGTCGCCGGAGGGGGCCACGGCCGCGGCGCGCGGTCGCTCCTCGGTGCGCACGCTGTTGAGGACGCGGGGCGTGTCCCCGGCCTCGATGACGGTGAGCTTGGAGGTGGTGCGCTCGGTGGTCACCCACAGGGCACCGGAGCGGGCCTGGCGGATCTCTGCGGCCCAGATGGGGCGCTCCGGGACGGCGGCACCGCCGGCCACCCGGGCCACGCCGGTGACCAGGTCGTCGTCGGGCGTCACGATGCTGACCTCACCGGCGCGCGTGAGCGCGCCCGTCTCGGCGTCGCGGGCAAAAGTAATGACCTCGCCGCTCATCTCCGTGACCACGGTGACGCGGCTGCCGTCCGATGAGATCACGAGGTGGCGCGGGCCGGAGCCGGCCGGCTCCACGGCCGTGGCGGGCAGGCGCACGAGCGCGGGCTCATCACCCGCGCCGCGGCGGTAGGCCAGGATCGCGTCGGAACCCAGCGCCGTGGCGTAGACGTGGCGGCCGTCGCGCGTCGTGGCGACGGCATGAATGTTCCTGCCCGCGTCCGCGTCGGTGAAGGTGGGGCGCTCCGTGCAGGGCAGGCCGTCGGCGTCGACGGGCACGCGGGAGAGCGCGGAGTCGTGGTAACTGGCCACGAGCACGGCGTCGCCATCGAAGGCGAGGAAGGCGGCCGAGTGCGGCAGGGCAAAGTCGCCGCGGTGCTCGAGGCGTCCGCCGGCGACAACGGTGAAGACGCTCAGGAGCGGCTCGGGCGTGGCCCGGCCCGCGTAGAGCATGGCGCGCTCGTGGTCGAAGGCGAGCGTGCTGACGCCTTCGACGCCCTCCACCACGCTCAAGCGCCGAAGGGTGCCTCGGTCCGCGTCCAGCGCGTGGACCTCGATGGTCCCCTCCGCACGGCACGCGATAAAGCTATAGGTCGACATTGATCCTCCCGGGTTCCGCCCAAATTTACCCGTTCGCGGGCGCGGTTCCCGCCACGCGGGCCGCGTTGGGCGCGAGTCGTGAGAGGCCCCAGCGCCAGCGCGAGAGCGGAGTGGGGCACTCCTCGGTGGGCCCGAGCGCGTCCCAGGTACGCCACGCGATGCGCTGGGCGGTGAAGACGAACTCGGCCTGGAAGCGGGCGTCCCCCTCGTCGTAGCCCGGGGCGAGCGCCTGCAACACGGCGGCGGCCAGGCGGATGAGCTCGGCGTCCTCGCTGGCCACGTGGGCGCGCAGCGCCGGCTCGCTCTCCATCAGCAAGCCGATGCGGAGGTGCTCCCGGTGGTCCACCTCGTCCTCCGCGATGAGCGCCTCGAGCGTGCCCACGAGCGTGGCCAGGGCGCGCTCGGGGCTCGGCTCGGCGAGCGGGGCGGCAGCCAGGAGGCGTTCGAGGGCCCGGCCCAGATTGCTCTGCCCCGGCAGGATCGCCGCTTCCTTGGACGGGAAGTAGCGGAAGAAGGTGCGCGCCGAGATACCCGCGGCCTCGGCAATCTTGGCCACGGTGGCAGCCTCGAGCCCCTCGCGCTCCACGCATTCGATGGCGGCGCGGTGGACCTCGGCCGCGGTCTCGCGGCGGCGTCGCTCGCGCAGGCCCTCGACCGGGGCGCCCCCGGGCTGTGTGGGCCGCGGAGCCCGCGGCCCCGCCGGGGTGTCGACGGCGTCGCTGGGCTGGGGCGCTGCAGGCAGGGACATGGTCCCTATCCTGCCCCACAGACGACGGGCGCCGACCGTGACCCTTCCCACTGTCCTGACCTCTTATGCCAACTTGGCAGTCTATGACAAAATGAAGGCTCGCGCCCAGCGCCCCCTTCGCACGGAAACAGGTATCCCCCTTGAGTCACCCCGCCGCGGTCCCCGCAGCACCCAGCACGCTCCCCCCGGGCGTCGCCCGCACCATCGCCGTTCTCGCGACCAGCGCCTTCGTCATGATCCTGAACGAGACGGTCCTCGCCGTCGCCCTGCCCCAGCTCATGCTTGACTTCGCCGTGGACGCGACGGCCATCCAGTGGCTCTCCACGGGCTTCATGCTCACCATGGCCGTGGTCATCCCCACGACCGGCTTCCTGCTGCAGCGCTTCACGACGCGCGGCCTCTTCCTGAGCGCCATGGGCCTGTTCCTGTTCGGCTCGCTCGTCGCGGCGCTGGCCCCCGGCTTCTCCGTCATGCTCGCCGCCCGCGTCATCCAGGCCGGCGGCACCGCCATCATCATGCCGCTGCTCATGACCACCACGCTCAGCACCGTCCCGCCGGCCCGCCGCGGCGCCATGATGGGCATGAACTCCATCGTCATCGCCTGCGCCCCCGCCGTGGGCCCGCTGCTCTCCGGCCTCATCCTTGGCACCTTCGGCTGGCGCTGCATCTTCTGGATCATGGTCGTCATCGCCGTGCTGACGCTCGGCTTCGGCCTCGCCGTCCTCGCCAAGGGCGGGGCCACGCGCCGTGCGCCCTTCGACGCCCTCTCCGTGGTGCTCTCCGCCCTGGGCTTCGGCGGCGTCGTCTACGCCCTCGCCGCGGCGGAGACCGCGCTGACCGGTTCCTGGATCCCCGCCGTCGCGTCCCTGGCCGTCGGCGTCGTCGGGCTGGTCCTCTTCGTGGCCCGCCAACGCGCCCTCCAGCCGCGCGACGCGGCGCTCCTGGATCTGCGCCCCTTCTCCGTCAAGGTCTTCCGCCTCTCCGTCACCACCGTGGCGATCACCTTCGGCCTGCTGCTCGGCTCCGTCGTGATGCTCTCGATGGTGCTGCAGCAGGGCCTGGGGCTCTCCTCCGTGGCCGTGGGTCTCCTCCTGCTGCCGGCCGGCCTGATCCAGGCCGTGCTCGCGCCCTTCGTCGGCCGCCTGTACGACCGCATTGGCCCGCGCCCGCTCATCATCCCGGGCGCCATCGTCATGGCCGGCTCCATGCTGGCGCTGGCCGCCATCACCACGGGCACCCCCGTCTGGTACATCCTGCTCTTCAACACGCTCTACGGCGCGGGCATGGCCTGCGTGCTGACCGCGCTGCTCACCACGGCGCTCAGCTCGCTACCGCATCGCCTCTATGGGCACGGTTCCGCGATCATGAACACCTTCCAGCAGCTCGCTGGAGCGGCGGGCACCGCGATCCTCGTCGCGGCCCTGACCTTCGGGGCCTCGCGTGCCGCCGAGGCCGGGCCGGCGGCCGAGGCCTCCGGCGCGCGCCTCGCGTTCCTCGTTGCCGGGCTGCTGTGCCTCGTGGCCGTCGCGACCGCGAGCCACGTCCGGCCCGTGGGCCCTGCGCAGGAACCGCGCGGCGAGGTGCGGCTGGACGCGTCCGAGGCGGTGGCCGACATTGAGGCCGCCGGCACGCTCGAGACCGGCACCCTGGTGCGCGTCGAGGAGGACGCGCGCCGCTGAGCGCACGGAGGGCGGTGCTGACCGCGGCGCCCTCCCCGTCGCCACCACCACCTTGAGGCTAGGTCTGCGCTTCGAGGCGCGTTTCCCCCCCCGCTTCAAAGCGCAGGCCGCGCCTCAAAGCTGGGGGTCGAGGCTCGACGGCGCATGGCCGGGTTCAGCTGCCCGCGCTGCCGTTCGAGCGCGCCACACCGCCGTGCTCCATCAGCCTGGCGCTCCGCCGCCTTCGCGAAACTGCCGGATCGCTTCAGAACTGCCGCAACCTTCCGGCCATTCTGAAGCGATCGGGCAGTTTTGCCGGCAGGGTCCGACCACACGAACACGTGTGGTCACGATCACATCCACGGGTGTCCACTCAGCGGAAACGTGTTTCCATGAATGGCATGAAGCTCGCGACCCTGCGCACCGGCGCCACCACCCAGGCCGTCCTCGTCAACGAGGACGCCACCCTGTCCCCGCTGCCCGGCTTCGCCGATGTCGGGGCCCTCCTCGCCGCCAGCGAGACCGAGCGCGCGGCGGCCCTCGAGGGCGCGCAGGCGCCGAGCGCCACGCGTCTGCCCGCCGCCGAACGCGGCCAGCTGGCCCAGCCCGTGCTCAACCCGGCCAAGGTGCTCTGCATCGGCCTGAACTACCACGAGCACATCAAAGAGACCGGAAACGAGGTCCCCACCTTCCCCACGGTCTTCGCGAAGTTCGCGCTGACGCTCACGGGCCCGGACGACGACGTCCAGATCCCGGCCGAGGACCATCGCCTGGACTGGGAGGGCGAGCTCGGCATCGTCATCGGCTCCGGCGGCCGCCGTCTGAGCGAGGAGCAGGCCGCGGACGCGATCGCCGGCTACACCATCGCCAACGACGTCTCGATGCGCGGTTGGCAGGGCCGCACCGCCGAGTGGACGCAGGGCAAGATCTGGGAGGCAAGCACGCCGGTGGGCCCGTGGGTCGTCACGCCGGACGAGTTCGACCCCAACGCCCAGCTCACCACGCGTCTGAACGGCGAGGTCGTCCAGCAAGACTCGGTCGGCAACACCGTCTTCTCCCCCGCCGCGCTGGTCTCCTACCTCTCCACGATGATCACGCTGCAGCCGGGCGACCTCATCATCACGGGCACCCCGGCCGGCGTGGCCCTCGGCCGCCGCAACGAGGCGGGCCGCCACCCGTGGATGGTCGCCGGCGACGAGATGGTCGTCTCGATCGACGGCCTCGGCGAGCAGCACACGCGCCTCGTCTGACCCCCCGCCAGTGGCACAAAACCCCGCGCACTGCACGGGGTTTGGTGCAACCACCGGGGTTTCGCAGCTTGCCCAAGGCCCGACGCCGGGTGGTGACCTTCCGCTGGAAGGTCACCACCCGGCGTCGTGCGTTGGGTTCCGAGCCCGGCTCAGCCCAGCTCGTGGGCGTCCTGCAGGACGCGGACCACGTACCGCGCGCCAGCGGCCACCGGCAGGCGCAGGTCCGCGGGCACCGATACGCGGGTTCCGCGCTTGTCCCGCGTCACGTTCGCGACGCCGAGGTCGGCCAGGCCGCGCAACACAGGCCCGGCGTACACCTCGGCCCCGAAGCCGAGCCCCGTCGGCAGCACCGCCTCGGCGCCGCGTTCGATGGCCTCGGTCAGGGCGTTGATGACCACCCAGGCGGTGTAGCCCTCGCTCGGTTCCAGCACCTCGGGGGACGGCAGGATCGTGGCGGCGACCATCACGCGGACGAACTGCTCGATTTCTTCCGGAGCCAGCGGGTGCCCCGCCTTCTCGCCCGGTTTCACCCGCGTGCTGCTTGTCTCGAGAATCCCCATCTCGAGGAGCGTCGTCCACCAGTTCTCGAGGAGGGGGTGGTCCCACATGCTCGTGAGCTCACGCGGCCCCTCGGTGGAGAGCGACGGCGAGGCCACGCCCACCACATCGAGGCCAAGGAAGCCGCCGAGGGCCGCAATGTCGGCTCGCCGCACGCCACCGGTGGACGTGACCGGGCGCCCCTTGCCGACCCACTCAACCACCCGGGGGATGCCGCTCACGGCCGGGAGGATCAACTCGGCCGCGAGGCGCCTTTCCCGTTCGGGTTCCGACTCGGCCAGGACCATGCGGTGCACCAGGCCTTCGAGATCCCCCACCGGTTCCGGCCACGATGCGTGGTGGTAACCCGCATCCGACTCCGCGGAGGATCCCTCGACGATGCCGATGCAGCGGCGCAAGGCCGCCTGCCACTCCGGATCGTCCTGAGACTGGTCCACCCGGTAGTTCGCGTACCTGGGGATCGAGCCAAGGAGGATGAGGTGCTCCGCCCCGGCGGCCTCGTCGTCATCACCCGGAGGGAGGAGTGCCACGAAGGTGGCCAGAGCGCAGACGTCGGTCGGCGAATGCGGATCCAGGCCCGCCCCGCGCGCCACCGCGAGCGCCGCTTCGAGACCGAAGCTGTACATCTGGACGTCTTCGGTGTCATCGGCCTCGTGGCGCGAGTACCAGGCCACCGCGTTGTTGAAGAGCCGGGCGTCGGCGCGTCGCACCGTTGAGGCCTCCGTGCGGCGTTCCTTCTTGTGCGCCTTGCGGCGCTGGCGACCCCCGGCCGAGGGTTCCGGGGTTTCCAGCCGCGCCAGCGCGGCAGCCAGTTCTCCGGCCTCGCCGCGGCCCAGCTCCCCCCTCATCAGCTCCGTGACCGAGGTGTCCAGGCGCCTGGCTGCCGTGATCAGCACGCCGGCCAGGGCCAGCACGGCGCCCACCATGGCGTTGGCTCCGTTGTGCAAGCCGATGAGCGCCGCGGTGCTGGTCGTGGCACCGCCATGGCGCGCCTCGATGAGCGTGTGCGCGGCCGCCACTCGGAGCGCCTCTTCTCCGGCCGGTATGACGAAACCCTCCAGGGCATCAGCCGCCAAGCGATTCGACAGCACGCTGTCGAGCATCGCCCACGTCACTCCGCACACGTGTCCCACCGAGGGCGCGGTGTCCGTAGCCTGGGGGACGGCAGCGCTCAGCACCGCAATGCCGGTGCCTTCGTCCCCCATCGCTACCTGCTTGATCGCGGAGAAGACCAGCACCAAGGCGCGGACCCGTTCCTCACCGACGGGGATGAACAGCTCCATGTTGCGCCGCTCGCTGGCCGAGCGCAGGGCGGCGTTGAAGACGTCCAGGTCTTCCGGCGGATTGTTGAGGTCAATGCCCTCCGCCGCGAGCAAAGGCGCCAGTTCGTCCATGAGTTCTTGGGCCATGCCGGGCACGTGCTTGACGCCGGGCGGCAGGAAGGCGGATCCGTCGAAGGGTTCAGGGCGGGTCATGGCCTCAGACTACTGAGCCGGGTACGGCGACGGGAGACCCCGGCCGGCGGGGCTGCCGACTGTGTTGGCGCCCGTGCTCGTGCTCGCGCTCGTGCCTGCGCTTGCGCCTGCGCTCGCGCCTGACAGACTGATGGCATGGCCATCCGTGAGCAAGACCTGACCGTCATCCGCGCCTGGGCGGCGTCCTACGCGCCGGAGGGCGAGGACCGCCTCGGCCTGCGCGCCGAGGTGGACGGCCACCGGGTGACGATCGTGGAGTCGGTGCGCCTCGTCCCCGCCGTGGACCCGGCGGACACCACGATCGCCCAGCTGCGTTTCACCGCACTGACAGAGCTCTGGTCGCTCTTCTCCGCCGAAGCCTCGGGCGAGTTCCACGCCTACGAGCCGTGCGGCCCGGACGAGCGGGTCAGCACACTCCTCGCCGCGATCGACGCCGACGAGAACGGGCGCTTCTGGCGCTGACGCCCCGGCAGCGAGCAACGCTCAGCCGAGCGTGAACGCGGCGTACTCCACGGCGTCGGGCGCCACGTCCCACTCGATGGCGAACCGGTTCATCGGCGCCAGCGAGGCTCCGTACGTGCGTGCCCCGAATCCTCCCGCGGCGCTATGGATGTTCGAGGACTCGGGCTCACCCAAGCCGGCCAGCGTGCTGCGCACCCTCACGTCAACGATCAGGTGTGCGGCCGGCGAGGTGCGCGGGGCGCTGAAGTAGAGGAACTTCGTGAAGAAGTTGGGGCCCCAGTACTTCACCCGGTCATCGCCGTGGCGCAGCGAGTCGAACAGGGCCTCCGCAGCGTCCGGATCCTGGGCCCGGTCAAAGATCCGCACGGCAAGATCGTCGGGGCACTCGAGTAGCGCCTGCGCGCGCTTCCGCGCTAGCCGGTACGTGGTGCCGTGCCCCCACGCCAGCGAGACCCACAGCACCTCACGGGCCAGCCGCGAACGGTCCGCGCCCTCGCTATTGCGCGCGAGGTCCGCGAGCGCCCACAGCGCCTGGCGCGACACGGACCGACTCTGTGCATCCCATGCGGAAGAGCCCTCGATCAAGGCCGCCACGTTCTCGCCGGCATACTTCGCCCAGCGCTGCGGATCGACCTTGATGGCTTTCCCCAGCCCCTCGCCGCGTTGGGAGGCGGCCTGGGCGAGTTCGCGGAGCGAGGAGAGCTGCTTCGCCGGGGCGTCTTGAGTCATGCGCTCATGATGCCAACACCCACCGACCGTGAGAACCGTCCCCCGCTCCACCTAGACTCTTCTGGTGATCACAGGAACCCTCAAGAGCCAGGTCGACGCCGTCTGGAACGCCTTCTGGTCGGGCGGCATTTCAAACCCGGTGGAGGTGATTGAGCAGATCACATACCTGCTCTTCCTCAAGCGCCTGGACGAGCTGGAGCTCGTCAAGGAGCAGAAGGCCGCCGCGACCGGTCGCCCCGTGCAGGACCCCATCTTCCCGGTGGGCCGCGATGAGTTCCGCCGCGAGTACCGAGACCTGCGCTGGAACCGCTTCAAGGGCTTCAGCAAGGACGAGCTCTTCGAGGTCTTCACCGAGAGCGTCTTTCCGTTCCTCAAGGACCGCGTCACGCGCCTGAGCGACGGCACCGCCTCGAGCTACACGGCCCTCATGCAGGACGCCCGCTTCACCATCCCCGAGGCGCACCTCCTCCAGAAGGCGGTGGACCTCCTCGACGCGATCCCCATGAAGGACCGCGACACGAACGGCGACCTCTACGAGTACATGCTCGGCAAGCTCGCCACCTCCGGCACCAACGGCCAGTTCCGCACGCCGCGCCACATCATCAAGCTCATGGTGGACATGCGCGCGCCACAGCCGATGGAGGCCATTTGCGATCCGGCCGCCGGCACAGCGGGTTTCCTCATGGAGGCCGGCGAGTACCTGCGCGAGCACAACCCAGACCTCTTCTTCGAGCCGGAGCAGCGCGTGTTCTTCAACTCGGAGCAGTTCCACGCCTTCGACACCGACCGCACCATGATGCGCATCGGCGCCATGAACCTCATGCAGCACGGCATCGATAACCCGGTCCTGGAGCGCCGCGATTCCCTGGCCGAGGTGAACTCGGCGGACGTGGATCGCTACGACCTCATCCTCGCCAATCCGCCGTTCGCGGGCAGCCTGGACAAGGAGAACACCTCCAAGGCGCTCCTCAAGCTGGCCGACACCAAGAAGACCGAACTCCTCTTCATGGCGTTGTTCCTACGCCTGCTCAAGCCCGGAGGCAGAGCCGCCGTGATTGTGCCCGACGGCGTGTTGTTTGGTTCCACGAAGGCCCACAAGTCCCTGCGCCACGAGTTGGTGGAAAACCAGCAACTCGAGGCCGTGATTTCCCTGCCCTCAGGTGTGTTCAAACCCTATGCCGGTGTCTCCACCGCCATCCTCTTCTTCACACGCACCGACTCCGGCGGCACAGAGGACGTGTGGTTCTACGACGTCAAGGCGGACGGTTTCTCGCTTGACGACAAACGCAATCCCGTCGACACCAACGATCTGCCCACCGTGCTCGAGCGTTGGGAGGCGCTCCGCGGAGCAGATGCCGAGGCCGCCGGTGCCGAACGTGCGCGCGCCCGCACCGAAGCCTCCTTCGTGGTGCCGAAGTCCGAGATCGAGGCCAACGGCTACGACCTCTCGATCAACCGCTACAAGGAGATCGAGTACGAGGAGGTCCAGCACCGCGATCCGCTGGAGATCATCGCGGAGCTCGAAGAGCTGGAGAAGGAGATCGCCACGGGCCTGGCCGAGCTCAAGGGGATGCTCAAGTGAGGATGATGCCTGCAGCCGATCTCATCGCCAAGACGCAGAGCCTCCATCCGAGCAAACATCCTTTCGAACAATTCTCATACTTCAGCATCCCTGCCTACGACGCGGGCCAAGCTACGACAACCCCGGGCGGTGACATCGGCTCTGCCAAGCAACTGGTCCTTCCTGGTGACGTCCTGATCTCCAAAATCGTCCCCCACATCCGACGCGTGTGGGTGGTACCGCCTGCTTCTGAATACCGGCAAGTCGCTTCCCAGGAGTGGATCGTCTTTCGTTCGGCGGCTCACCACGCTCCTTGGTTGCGACACTTCTTGCTCAGCGAGGGGTTCCATCGCCAGTTCATGACGACGGTCGCTGGGGTGGGCGGATCGCTTCTTCGCGCGCGCCCTGTCGATGTTGGACGCATCCCAATCCCTGTTCCTCCGCTGAACGAGCAGCGCCGCATCGCGGACATCCTCGACCGGTCGCATGCCATGTTTGCTTCAGTCACGCACCGCTCGGAGCTCCTGGCGGAATTGCATGAGTCACTGTTTATCGCACGCTTTGGCACCACGCAACCATCCGGGCAGACGGTCGCAAACGTGGCGATGGTGGGACCCAATCGCATTCGCACAGGCCCGTTCGGATCACAACTCCTCAAGTCTGAACTCACTGATTCGGGCCCCGCTGTCTTGGGCATCGACTCAACAACGGATCACCAGTTCAACTCAAATTTCACCCGTCACATTTCGCAGAGCAAATTCGAGACGCTTCGCCGATTCCAGGTGCATCCCGGCGATGTGCTCATCACGATCATGGGCACCTTAGGTCGCACGGCGATCGTTCCCGATGACATTCCCGACGCGATCAACACCAAGCACATGGTTGCTATCACACCCGATCGCAACAAGATTCTTCCTGAGTTCTTGCAAGATTGGCTGCGTTTCCATCCTGCTTCATCGGACCACCTGGGTAGGTCGAAGAGAGGCGCAATCATGGGAGGCCTGAATATGGGACTCATCAAGTCCACACCGCTCGCGGTCCCGCCGCTGGCCCGTCAGCAGGAGTACGCCTCGCAACTGTCGCAGCTCAAGCAAGAGCGCATGCTCGCAGCGACAACTCGCGCCAAGCTCGAAGCCGCTGTTGCGTCTTTGTCTCATCGAGCATTCAGAGGGGCATTGTGAGGATCGAACCTGCACCTTCGACTCTCCCGCCGTGGCCGGGGTTCGTCGGCCCGATCCTCGACGTGCTCGCGAACTCCACCGAGGTGCGTCGCAAGGACCTCTCGGAGCAAGCCGTCGCCGGCGCCGGACTCACGCCGGAGGCCGCGGCCGAGATGCTGCCCTCGGGCAAGACCACACGCGCGTTGGACCGCGCCAAGTGGGCCATCATGTTCCTGGCCCGCGCAGGGTACATCGAGCCCGTCCGCCGCGGCATTTACTCCATCACCGCCGCAGGCCGCGCGTGGAATGAGCAACTCGAGCGGCCGATCACCGATCTCAAGTCCATCGAGCGCGAACTCGGCGAGCTTTGGAAACTGAACACCCCGTCGTCGGGCAGTGAAACCGCGCCCGCCCCGGCGGGCACGGCCGTGGCCGAATCGACCCAAACCCCCACCGAGCAGGTGGAAGAAGGCATGGAGCGACTCCGTGAGCAGCTCGCGGCCGAGCTCCTGGACAAGCTGCGCACCAGCGATCCGGACTTCTTTGAGGACGCCGTCGTGAAGCTGCTCCTCGCGATGGGTTACGGCGGTGCCGAACAGCGCGGCAAGGTGACCGCGAGTACGGGCGACGGCGGCGTGGACGGAGTCATCGACCAGGACGCGCTGGGGCTGGACCAGGTCTACGTCCAGGCCAAGCGCTACTCCGCGGGCAACAATGTCGGCCGCCCTGAAGTGCAAGGCTTCGTCGGCGCGCTGCACGGCTTCGGTGCCTCCCGCGGCGTCTTCATCACCACGAGCGCCTTCAGCCAGGGCGCGCTCGAATACGCGCACGGCGTCCCAACCCGGATCATCCTGATCGACGGCCAGCGCCTCGTAAACCTCATGATCAAGTACAAGGTGGGCGTCCAGGTGAAGACCACCTACGAGGTCGTCGAGATCGACGAGGACTTCTTCGAATAGAGCGGGCGTGGGACTCCCCGGAGTCCCACGCCACTGCGATCACCGCTTGGCGCAGTGCCCGCACAGCGGGTAGCCGCCGGTCCCCTGGACGATGTTCCAGCTGGGGATCTGCCGACCGCTCACGCAGTCGTTCTGGTTGTGGTGGACGTCCGGATCGGTCGGATTGGACGAGTGAAACGCAGCAACCTTCACGAGAAGCCTCCTGAGGCTCAACCTTCACCACACCTTGTGGTGTGATCAGCCTGAACCGAACCCCCGACAGAAAGATCTCTCGGGGAGTGCCGACGCCGACGCCCACGTCAATGGCACTCAGGCGTCCACTCGGGTGCACAGCGAGAGTTGAGAGAGCCCGTCGTCCAGCCGCTGCGCGAGCTCAGGCTGTCCGAGGCCCTCCGCGGCGGCCGTCATCGCTCCGCGCACGCCGCCGAGAATCCGCTCCACCGTGGCCTCGGACTCCGCACGGGTGAGGCCGAGGCGGACACCCTCCTTGACGAGGCCTCGCAGGCTCATGCGCTCGAAGGCGTATTCACCATCGATCGACATGGGGAAGAACGCCTCGTCCAGGCCCTGCAGGTTGCCCAGGTGCGCCGCCGCTGAAATGAGGTCATACAGGGGCGCCAGCGACACGGCGTTGCCGCGCAACATCACCGAATAGTTCTTCGCGTGCGCATCCGTTCCCAACACCCCGACGTTGAAAACCAAGGCCTCGAAGAATGCCTGGCCCAACTGCCGGCGATGAGCGGGCGCTGCGCTGACGAACAGCCGCGCGATGGCGCCGACTCCGGGCCCGCCGTCGCGGTGCTGATACTTCTTCCCCGGCTGCACAGCCAACGCCTGACACAGGTCTTCCTGGTGCAGGCGGACCACTCGGTTGTGGCGCATTTCCCGGTCGTAGCGCTTGACGACCAGCACGCTCAGATCGCCAGCCGACGGCGTCCACAATGCCGTTTCCGCGACGTTGAGGCCCAGCCTGCGCGCTGCCTCCATCGTGGCTTGCTCCACCACGTCAAGGTCTTCCCACGTCTGCTCGGCCGTCATCACCGGCTTGAGTAAGTGCGTCGTCGCCACGCCTACCCCGGGAGGCAACCAGGCGCCGTCATCCCGTTGGGTGAGGGCGATCTTGGCCTGGGCACCGGCCACGCTGAACCGGAAGCTCTCACCAGGCAGGACTTGTTCTTGCCTGTAGGCTTCTAGCGCCTGGCGCAGCAATCCCTCAACCTCGCCCTCTGTCAAGGATTGCCCAGCGCGGACGTCCACGGCCTCGGCATCGGTGGAAGGCACGCTTGGCGGCAGAAGTTGGAGAGCGCCCGCAACATCTCGGCCGTAGTGGCCAAGCAGACCGTTCAGGGAACCCGCGCTGGTCCCGGCCGCCCTGGCCATGTTTTGCAGGGCCTCCCTATTGTCAGGAAGCAATCCCCACAGAAAGGCCGACGCCGGTTTGTTGCCGTGGCGCCCCCGGCGTGGGTTCATGGACAGCGACAGCGGTGTGGCATCCGATCGTTCCGGTTCGTAGTTGAAGGACACCTGCCCGTTCGTGAAGCGGAAGGTACCCCAGAGCGCACCATCGAGATACGCGAGCAGTTCGGAGCTCATGCCTCCGCCTCACCCACATAGAACGATTGGCCCAGGACGGCCAACACCTGCATGTACCTGGCCACGGTTCCCGAGAAGCGTCCACCCTCCGCGTCGACGAGCCACTTTCGGGAGACTCCGGCTTCGGTGGCCAGCTGGGCCTGCGTGAGACCCGCTTGCCGCCGCAGTCGCGCGAGTTCAGCCCCTAGATCGTCCGGGGACAGGACAGAGACGGGGTTGTCCGGAGCCTTCATCGCTCAAATGTAACCGATCCTGCACATTGGGTAAAGCGTAGGATCGGTTACATTTCACGATGTCACCAATCCTACACATTTGGCACTATCACTCGAGCTCGCGCCTCCGCGCGGCAAGTTCACGCTCGGCCCCGCGCCGGACCGATCCCTCACATGGCAACGCGTCCCAGTCCACGCCGGCCGCGGCCGCAAGCACCAGCCGTTGCGCGCTGGCCGCGGCCTTTTGGTTCAGCCCGATGGCAGCGGCGAAGGCCGCCCAGTGCCGAGCCCGCAGATCCATAGCTTTTCCGTCCACGGTGAGCGCCATGCTCTTGTCGCCATAGACCCAGGTGCATGGCACGTCGTAGATCGGCGCCACCGCCCAGCTGCCATCGGGCTGTTCCAGCAACGAGACGTTCTTGGCATGCAGATCCCCATTCCCGGTCAACCAGGCAAACAGGAACTGCAGGTAGAGATTGCGGGCGGCGATGAGTGGCGCCTTGGCCACCCCCGCCAAGCCAAGCACCACCTCCTCGGAACTCACCGAGTACTTGGCCGCCGGCAAGATCCCGAGCACCTGCCCGGCGTCTTCCAGAGCAAGCCTTCGCACACGACCACCCTCGGTCACCCGGTCGAAGCGAGACACCGCCAGCCCCGGCCGGCCGCTACGGTCCTCCACGAGCGCCGCGTCGGCCACGGGCAAGCGCAAGGCGCGGGCCGCCTCGAGGTGCGCGGCCTCATTGAGCACCAGATGCGGGTGATCCGCCGGGTCGATCTTGAGGATGGCCTCACCGCTCTTCCACTTCACCGGCGTGGAAAGCATGCTCGCGCTGAGCTTGGCCTGCACCCCCGCCAGGCCCGTGAGATCCGGCTCCTGCATCAGTTCAGCAAAATCGGCCTCAGCAGCACTACCCACCACCGCGGCCACGTCAACCTCGCGAACGGGCGCGGCACCAGCAGGCACCACCTGCACGTCCCCCGGCAGATCCTCGCCGACGGCCAGGAGCAGGCTCAGCTCGTCGTCAGGACTGGCCTTCACCGCCCCGCGCAAGACGTTGAGCCGATGACCCTCCGGCAGCACTCCGGCGAAGAACGCCGGCAGCCCGCCACCGGTGGTTGCCACCGCCTCGGCCCCCACAGGCAGCGTCGTCGCCACGGCCGGTCCCGCGTAGTCGTCCGCGTACTCGAGCACCACGCCGCCGTCCGGGCGCCGAGTCAGGGTCGCGGCAAGTACGCCGCGCTTCAACACCTCCGCCGCCTGGACAAGGCGCAAGTCCTCGAGGTCCCGCCCCAAGGCCGTCACGGGATCACCTCCAGCCGCACTCCCACGGCGGCCGCGGCGGCCAGGACGGTCGCGAGCGACGGCGTGCCCGTGCCGCGTTCCACCTGCCCCAAGGTCCTGGTGCTGACGCCGATGAGCTCCGCCAGCTCCTCCTGGGTCACTCCCAGCGCTTTGCGGGCTCGCTTGATGCGCGCGCCGATCTCCATCGCGTCCATCAAGTCCCCTTTTCTGCACTTTTCTGCCGATTCAGTCATTGTCGGTCGAGAGTTGGGCGAAAGTCGAGTCTTTCTGCAGAAAAGTGCAGATTTCGCGAGTTGGGCAATCGAGTCGGTCCAACTTCGCACAATTCGGCAGAAAAGTGCAGATTCTTCGCGCAGAGTCCGCCCGCCACCATCGTGACGCCCACCACGCGCCGTCGCCCCTTCCGGCTACCCTGTTCACAGGAATCGCGTTCCCTTCCAAGGAGAAATGCATGACGCCGCAGGGCGAGCAGGCGCAGGGCAGCAACTTCGACTTCCTCGAGGGCCGCTGGGAGCAGGTGCTCGCCGAGGCGAGCACGGCCGAGCGCTACACGCTGGGAGACCCCCGCACGGGCCTGGTCTACACGCGGCGAGCGCTCGAGGCCCTCGTCGACTGGATGTACCGCGCCGACCAGGCCCTGGTGCTCCCTCTGCAGGACAGCCTCAACAACCGCATGACCGCCCCGGAGTTCGTGCGCACCGTCCAGGCACCCGTGCGCGACCTCATGCACGCCATCCGCAAGGCAACCAACAATGCCGTCCACGGCACGTCCACGGTGGCCGGACCCACCGCCCTGAAGAACCTCGTTGACTTGTGGCAGATCGCCCTGTGGTTCGCGCGTCGCTACGCGGCTTCTGAAGCCCAGCGCCCCGTCATCGGGTTGCGCTTCGACCCTGACCACCTCAAGCAGTACACCGCAGAGCCTCAGCTGACCGCACCGGAGCGCGCCAAGCTCCAGGAGGACCTGGCCGCCAAGGATGCCGCCCTCGCGGCCGAGCGGGAGCGCGCGGCGGACTACGAGCGGCGGATCGCCGAGCTCCAGGCCCAGGTGGCCGCGCAGACGGCCGCCAACCAGAAAATCCCGGACACGGTTGACTACACCGAGGCGGCCACCCGCGAGTTCATCGACCTCTACCTCCGCGAGGCCGGTTGGGACCCCGCCGGCCCCAACGTCCGCGAGTTCGAACTCAACACCATCCCCACAGCGGACGGCAGCAACGCCGGCCACGGCTTCGCTGACTACGTCCTCTGGGGAAAGAACGGCCTGCCCTTGGCCGTCCTCGAGGCCAAGCGCGCCTCCAAGGACGCCCACGCCGGCCAGCAGCAGGCCAAGCTCTACGCCGACGGGCTGGAGGCCAGGTTCGGCCAGCGCCCCGTCATCTACTTCAGCAACGGCTACCGCCACTGGATCTGGGACGACACCCGCTCCCCGGAGCGCGAGGTCCTCGGCTTCCACACGCAGGACGAGCTG
The DNA here is from genome assembly GCF_003575975.1 of Galactobacter valiniphilus. Lineage (GTDB taxonomy): Bacteria > Actinomycetota > Actinomycetes > Actinomycetales > Micrococcaceae > Galactobacter > Galactobacter valiniphilus. Next base: position 145,779 of record NZ_QQXK01000002.1, read on the forward strand.
CAGCTCATGGTGGACCGTCGCACCGACCGCAAGCGGCTGAGTTCCCAGCCGCTGCCCGAGGGCATCGCCGACCGCCCGTACCAGCAGAAGGCCATCCGCGCGGTGGCCGAGGCCTTCGACGGAGAAAAGCCTCGCCGCCGCGCCTTGCTCGTCATGGCCACCGGCACGGGAAAGACCCGCACCGTCATCGCCCTCAGCAAACTTCTGCAGGACGCCCGTTGGGTCAAGCGCATCCTCTTCCTGGCCGACCGCACGGCCCTCGTCACCCAGGCCGCCCGCGCCTTCGGCACCGTCCTGGAGAACTCCTCCCCCGCCGTCGTCGGGCAGTCAAAGCCCGAGGATCTGGCGGCCAGCCGCCTCCACCTGGCCACCTACCCGGCCATCATGAACGTCATCGACGCCTCCAGCGAGGGCCGCCTGAGCGGCCCCGACTGGCGCGGCGTCGGCTACTACGACCTCATCGTGGTGGACGAGGCGCACCGCTCCATCTACCTCAAGTACAAGCAGATTTTCGACTACTTCGACGCCCTGGTGGTCGGCCTGACGGCCACGCCGCACGCGGAGATCGACCGCAACACGTACTCGCTCTTCGGCATCGAGGACAACAACCCCACCTCCGGCTACGAGCTCAACGAGGCCGTGGCGGACGGCTACCTGGTGCCGCCGCGCGTCCTGGAGGTCGGCACGCGCTTCACGCGCGAGGGCGCCCGCTACGACGAACTCTCCGAGGCCGACAAGGAGGAGTGGGACCAGAAGGAGTGGGACGACGACGGCGAGATCCCCGAGGAGGTCGCCGCCCCCGAGCTGAACAAGTGGCTCTTCAACGAGGCAACGGTTGACCACGTCATCAAGACGCTCATGGAGCGCGGCGATCACGTGGCCGGCGGCAACCTCATCGGCAAGACCATCATCTTTGCCCGCAATCAGGACCACGCCGACTTCATCCACGAGCGCATCAATCATCACTACCCGCAGTACAACGGGCACCTCTCGAGCGTGATCACCTACCGTTCGTCGCGGTCCCAGTCGCTCATCGACGCGTTCTCCAAGCCGTACGAGGGAAACAAGAAACCCACCACGGCACAGATCGCCATCAGCGTCGACATGCTGGACACGGGCATCGACGTGCCCGACGTGGTGAACCTCGTGTTCTTCAAGCCCGTCTTTTCCAAGGCCAAGTTCTGGCAGATGGTGGGGCGCGGAACGCGCCTGCGCCCGGGCCTCTACGGACCGGGCCAGGACAAGACCCACTTCCTCATCCTTGACGTCATGGGCAACGTCGAGTTCTTCAACGCGGGCCTGGACGCGGCCGGGGCCGCCCTCCCCAAGAGCCTCGCCGAGCGCACCTTCGCCACGCGGTTGGGCCTCCTGGAGGCCGCGGAACAGCGGATGCCCGACGACGCGTTCACGAGTGAGTTGGCGGCTCACCTCGCCCGCCAGGTGAGTGAGTGGCCGGAGGCCAACTTCGCCGTGCGCCCGCACATCGAGGCGGTGCGGTCCTTCGGCACGCCGGGCGCCTGGCGCGGGCTGGACCTCGAGGCCGCCGGACGCGCCCGCGCGGACCTTGCCCCGCTCGCTGCGCTCTCCTCCGGGGAGGGTGCGGAGGAGTCGCAGCGCTTCGACCTGCTCGCGTTGCAGGCCCAGCTGGCCTCCCTCACGGGAGACTCGGCAGCGGCCGCCGCGGCCGGCAAGCGCCTGGTGCAGCTGGCCCGAGCCCTGCAGGATCAGGCAAACATTCCGGTGATCCAGGCCAAGCTCCCGCTCATCAACTCCGTCGTGGAGGCCGACGCGAGCGAAGAAGAGGAATGGGTGGACGCCGATCCCCGCTGGCTCGAGCGCGTGCGCAAGGGCCTGCGCGAGCTGGTCCCGCTGATCGAGCGCAAACGCCGCAAGGTGGTCTACGCCAACTTCGCGGACGAGGCGCAGGAGACCACCGAGGCCGAGCTGGTGGGCGTGACCGAGTCGGCGTTCGACCTCAGCTACTACCGCGAGCGCGTGCGGCTGTTCCTCGAATCGCAGCTGGAGAAGAGCTTCGCCTTGCGCCGGCTGCGCTCGGCGAAGGCCCTCACGCCGGATGACCTCGCGGAGCTTGAGCGGCTGCTGCTCGAGAGCGGCGCCGGAAGCCCCGAGGACCTGGCCCGCGCGGCCGAGGGCGGGCTCGAGCTCTTCATCCGCTCGCTCGTTGGGCTTGACCAGGCCGCCGTCATGGAAGAGCTGTCCGGCTTCATGGCCGGAAGCACCCTCACCTCGCGCCAGCTGAGCTACCTGGAGCAGGTGGCGCGCATGCTGGCCAAGGGCGGTGCGGTGGACGCTGGAGCGCTCTGGGATCCGCCGTTCTCCGACGCCTACCCCGGCGGCCCGACCGACCTCTTCCCTGAGGACAAGGTCACCTACCTCTTCGAGGTCGTCAACCGCATCGGCGGCAAGCGCGCTTCGTAGGTTCGTAGGTTCGTAGGTTCGTAGGTTCGTAGGTCAGCGAACTCTTCTTCTCGCAGTTAACCTTGATCACGCCCACACTCTGTGAAACTTTAAGATTGTAAACTTTCACAGAAGTGCATCGGCGAAAGGATAACCATGGGCCGGCTTGTCGAACGGCAGTGGGTGTCCGATGTGCGTTCCGGGTCCACGGCGGACACCGCCAGCGGCACCTACACGCCCTACGAGCCAGATCGCCTGACCCTCCTGGCTCTCGTCCCCACGCCCGAGCTTGCCGTCCGGCTTCAAGCGCTCGAACGCCGAATCCAGGAGCTCTGCGCGCGGGAGAGCGAGGCACTTTCCTCCCTCTCGCGCTTCCTCACCCGCTCCGAAGCCATCGCCAGCTCAAGGATTGAGGGCGTCGCTCCGTCGGCACAACAGGCGGCACTGGCCGAGCTGGGGCTCACTGAATCGGTCAAGGGCCTCTCCGAGCAAGCCAAGCTCGTTGCGGCAAACATGACGGTGGTGCGCGATGCCGTGGGTCGGTTGAGCTCAGCAGACCGCCTCACCGTCGAGGACATCGTCGAGCTTCAAGCCGCACTCCTGGTGGAGGATCGACGCCACCACGGGTTGCGAACCCAACAGAACTGGATCGGAGGTGGATTGTGGTCACCTGTCCACGCTGAGTTCGTCCCTCCTGAACCCGAAAGCGTCCCGGAGCTCATGGAGGACCTCGTGAACTACGTGAACGGCTCCGCCCACGGTGCACTCCTGCAGGCTGCGCTGGTGCACGCCCAGTTCGAGACGATCCATCCGTTCACGGACGGCAACGGGCGAGTGGGCCGTGCCCTCATCCACACCGTCCTCGAACGGCGGGGGCTCACCCAGGGCGCGGTGATTCCCCTCAGCATGGTGCTGTCGACGCTCTCCAACGAGTACGTGGAGGGGCTCACTTCCTTCCGCCATCTCCTGAGTGCGGGGAGCCCCGAGGCTAACTCCGCGGTGCTCGTCTGGCTGGAGACCTTTGCGCGCGCGGCCGAGATCGCCGTTGACCAGGCCGATCTCTTCGCCCGCGAGGTCACCGACCTCAAGGGCAGGTGGGCGACGCGGCTCTCCGCTCATCGCGTCGAGAAGGGGCTGCGAGCTCTCCCGCGTGCCGATGCCGCAGTAGCCAAGGTCCTCGCGGCACTCCCGGAAGCGCCCGTCGTCACCACAGCGACGCTCAAGCGCATTCACAGCATCACGCCACAGGCAGCAGGTCAGGCCCTGGATGAGCTGGCGGGCGCCGGCATCCTCAGCCGAAAGAGCATCGACAGGGGCGCCACGGCGTTCATCGCCAGGGAGGTGCTTGACCTCATCACGCTCCGCGAGCGCGCGCTCGCCAGTACCCGCTTCGACACCCGCCTCTCCGCTCCGCAGGTTCCGGCTCCGGCTCTCCCGCAGCAAACCCCGGCTTCACATCCCTAACACCCCGCCCGTTGCACAAGACCCCGCGCATTGCGCGGGGAAAGTGCAAGCACCGGGGTATCGCAGAAAACCAAACGCCCGACGCCGGGTGGCAACCTTCCAGCGGAAGGCCACCACCCGGCGTCGGGCATTCAAAGCAAGAGAGCTCAGGAGGCCGTGAAGGACCCCGCGGCACCCTTGATGGAGACGGGCTGCGCGCATTCGAGCAGGCCGGCCTTGGAGAACTCCACGCCGAAGCCGGACTGCTTGGAGCCGCCGAAGGGCACGCGCGGGTCGATCGCCCCGTGCTCGTTGATCCACACCGTGCCGGCCTCGAGGCGCAGGGCCACCTCGCGGGCGCGGTCAGGCGACGGGGTCCAGACCGAGGCGCCGAGGCCCACGTCCAGGCCGTTCGCCATCTCGATCGCCTCATCCAGCGAGGAATAGCGGATGATCGGCAACGCCGGCCCGAACTGCTCCTGCGCCACGAGGGGGTTGTCGTTGGGCAGGTCGGCCACGAGCGTCGTCGGGTAGAAGTAGCCCGGCGTGGATTCATCCGGGTCGCCGCCGACCAGCACGCGGCCGCCGCCGTCCTTGGCCGCCTGCACCAGCGAGGCCACGATGTCGTACTGCTTCTTGTTCTGCAGCGGACCCAGGACGTTGTCCTCGGAGAGGCCAACGCCCATCGGCATGGCCTGGGCCACGCGCGTCAGCTCGGAGCAGACGGCGTCGTACAGGGAATCCGGCACGTAGAGGCGCTTGAGCGCCGCGCAGGTCTGGCCCGTGTTGATGAACGCGCCCCAGAAGAGGCCCTCGGCGATCGCGGCGGGATCGGCGTCGTCCAGGACGATGCCGGCGTCGTTGCCGCCGAGCTCCATGGTCACGCGCTTCACCGAATCGGCGGCGGAGCGGATGATCGCCTTGCCCGTAGCGGTGGAGCCCGTGAACATCAGCTTGTCCACGCCCGGGTGCGCCGTGAGCGCCTCGCCCACGTCGCGGCCGCCCGGCACCACGATGAGCACGTCGGCCGGGAGGGCCGTGTTGATGACCTGGGCCAGCGCCAGCACGGAGAGCGGCGTGAACTCGGAGGGCTTCATGACCACGGTGTTGCCCATGCGCAGGCTGGGGGCCAGCTGCCACACGGAGATCATCATGGGCCAGTTCCACGGGCCGATCGCGCCGACCACGCCCAGCGGCTTGTGGTGCACCTCGGCGTAGGTGGCGTCGTCGTTGACGATCACCTCGGGCTCCACCGGCACGGCGGCCGTGGCGCGCAGCCAGGCCACGGCGCCGCCCACCTCGAAGCGCGCGTTGGGGCCGTTGAGCGGCTTGCCCTGCTCGCGGGAGAGGATGACGGCGAGCTCCTCGGCGTTCGCCTCGATCGCGTCGGCGGCGGCGTTCAGGAGCTCGACGCGGCGGGCGTCGCCCAGCACTGCCCAGCCGGGCTGCGCCGCGCGGGCCGCGGCCACCGCGGCGTCGAGCTCGGCGACGCCCGGCTCGGCCACGCGGCCGACCGGCTCGCCCGTGGCCGGGTCGAGGATGGTGCGCCCGCCGGAGGCCGGCTGGATGGAATCAAGAAGAGTGCTCATGTTCGGCTCCGTTTCGACGGTGTTGGCCAGGCGCTCAGGCGCCAAGGAGAAGGTCGGCGGACTTTTCGCCCACCATGATGGCGGGGGCGTTCGTGTTGCCGCGCGGGACGGTGGGCATGATCGAGGCGTCGGCGACGCGCAGGCCCGCCACGCCGCGCACGCGCAGCTGCGGATCCACGACGGCGTCGTCGCCCACGCCCATCCTGCACGTTCCGACCTGGTGGTGATAGGTCCCGGCCAGAGCGCGGACCAGGGAGCGGATCGCGTCGCGGTCCGCGGGGGCGGAGGACGGGACGTACTCGCGGGCCACGAACGGCGCCAGCGCCTCGTGGCCGCCGATCTCGCGGCACATGATGACGGCGTCGACGAGCGCCTCGACGTCGTAGTCCTCGGCGAGGATGTTCGGGTCAACGATCGCCGCCGCGGCCGGGTCGGCGGAGGCGATGCGCAGCGTGCCGCGGGAGCGCGGCGCCACGAGGCCAGGCGCAATGGTGAAGCCCTGGGCGGGCGCGTCGCCGCCGTCGGTCGGGTACGGCAGGTGCAGGAAGAGCGGCTGCAGGTCCGGCGCGTTGTCGTCCGTCTGCCGCGAGTGGGCGAACAGCTGGGACTCCAGCAGGTTGTTGCGCCCGGGGATGAGCGGCGAGGGCGACTCATAGATGTTGCCGACCAGCAGGTGATCGTGCAGGTTCTTGCCCACGCCGGGCAGGTCCACCACCACGTCCACGCCGGCGGCGGCCAGGTCGGCGCGGTCACCCACGCCCGAGCGATGCAGCACGGCGGGCGAGCCGATCGCACCGGCGGAGAGGATGATCTCGGCGTCCGCGGTGGCCACGAGCATCTCGCCGCCCACGGAGTACTCCACGCCCACGGCCTGGCCGCCCTCGATCACCACGCGGTGCACCAGCGCGTCCGTGGTCACGGTGAGCAGCGGCGAATCCAGCACGGGCACCACAAACGCCTGCCAGGCGCTGTGGCGCTTGCCGTCCTTGATCGTGGCGTGGTTAAAGCCCGCGCCCTCCATGATCTCGCCGTTGAAGTCCTCGGTGAGGGGGTGGCCAAGCGCCACGGCGGCGTCGACGAAGGCCTGCGCCGCGGGGTGGCGATCGCGCAGGCGGGAGACGTGCAGCGGGCCGCCGGCGCCGTGGAACGCGGACGCGCCGTCCTCGTGGTCCTCGGAGCGCTTGAAGAGCGGGAGCACGGAGTCCCAGCCCCAGCCGGTGTTGCCCTCGGCCTCCCACGCGTCGTAGTCGTCGCGGTGGCCGCGGATGTAGATCATGCCGTTGAGCGAGGAGGAGCCACCCAGCACCTTGCCGCGCGGCCAGAACAGTTCGCGGCCTGCGGCGTGTTCCTGCGGGGTGGTCATGACGGCCCAGTCGTTGGGGCCGGTGAGCAGCGCGGGCCAGCCCTGGGGGCTGTGGATGTTCGGGTCGGTGTCCACCGAACCGGCCTCGATGACGTGCACGCTGTGTCCGGCGTCGATGAGCCGCCTCGTCAGCGAGCTGCCGGCCGATCCGGCGCCGATGACGATGTAGTCGCTCTGCTGCGGCATGCTTTCCTCCTGCTTCGGTGCCGGCGCGGGTTCCCGGCGTGCCACCAGCCTGGCCCGCGGCCGCCCGCCAGGCATGGGCCTGACGCGCACCGCCGTGTGCACCACACGCACTCCTGTGATGCGCATCACGGCACTGTGCCACACTGGTGGCTGACGCAAGGAGGGGTCATGGCAGCAGGTGCCGTCGAGGTGTTCGACGCCGGTGCCCTGGCCGCGCCCGACCGCTTCGATGGCTGGCGCCAGGCCGTCAACGAGGCCTTCGTCCCGCTGCACGCCACGCCCCTGGGCGGGCCTCTGTCACTGCACGACGGCGCCCGCTCGCCTCGCGTACTCGGCTCGCCGGGCGCTGGGGCCGGGCCACGCGGCGTCAAGCGCTCCACCCTGAGCGGGGCCGGAGGCGCCGCGCCCACGGCCGACGGCGCTGGCTTTTCCGGCGCGCTCCTGAGCCAGGATCTCGGCGCGGCCTGCGCCACCGAGGTGGCCGGAACGGCCGTGCGGGTCTGGCGGGACGCCGCCGCGATCGCTCATGCCGATCCGGGCATCTACAAGCTGGGGCTGCAGGTGCACGGCTATTCGGTGCTCGCACAGGACGGGCGCGAGGCGGCACTCACGCCGGGCGACCTCGCCATCTACGACACCACGCGGCCCTACTCGCTGGACTTCGAGGACCGCTTCAGCATGTTTGTCCTGATGATCCCGCGCGACCGCCTGGGACTCACCCCGGCGCAGGTCGCGCGACTGACGGCCGAACGCATCTCGGGCCGCCACGGGCTGGGTGCCCTGGCCTCGAGCCTCCTGGGTGGACTCGGGCGCGCCCTGCGCATGGGCGGGGTGGAGCCCGAGCCGCGGGCCGTCGACGCCGTGCTGGATCTTGTCCAGGCCACCTTGTTGCAGCGGCTCGGACCCGAACAGAGCGTGCCCACCGCCGACGTGGTGTTCGCCGCCGCCTGCTCGTACATCGACGAGCACGTGGGCCGCCCCGAGCTCAGCGTCGAGGAGGTCGCGGCCGCGCAGCACGTCTCGGTGCGCTACCTCCAGCAGCTCTTCTCCCAGCGCGGGGCCACGCCCAGCGCCTGGATCCGGCGCCGCCGGCTGGAAGGGTGCCGCGCCGACCTGGCCGACCCACGACTGGCCTCCCGCCCGGTCTCGGCGATCGGCGCGCACTGGGGCTTCGCCGACGCCTCCGGCTTCGCCCGTGCCTTCAAGGCCGCCGAGGGGCTCACCCCCGGCGAATACCGCGCAGAGCGGCTGGCGCGCTAGGCCGAGCGCGCCGCGAACAGGGCGAAGCGCTCGAGCACGCCCGGCCAGCCGCGCTCGTAGTCCGCGCGCGCCTCGGGGGCGTCGTCGCGGCGCTCCCAACCCGAGTGTTCGAGGCGCACCTCGGTCCCCTCGACCATGCCGTCCGCCGTCGCCACCGGCACGGAGGCCAGGCGGACGGAGAGGCGCGTGGCCCCGGCGGGCGCGCCACCGGGGTGCCACGTGGCCTCGAGCCAGCGGCCGGGGACATGGTCCATGACGGTTCCCCACACGGACTCCTCCCCGGAGGGAGAGGTCTCCACGATCGCCCCGGCGCGGAAGCCGACGCTGGCGCCCACGCCAAAGACGCCGTGGCCCTCCAGGGGCCACCACTCTCCGATCCGGGCGGTCAGCACCCGGTCCGCCGCTTCGGGCGGCACCGACACGATGACGCGATGGACCACGGGGGCGAGGGTTCCTGGCGCTTGCTGCATGCGCCCCACTATGACGGGCGCGCGCCAGCTCTGTCAGCGGACGCGCGGGTGCCAAGTAAGCGGCCGCCGGCTCAGCGCATGCGCTTGGGCCGCACCAGCTTGATGCCGAAGACGAGCAAGAGCACGCCGACGACCGCCACCAGGATCCGGCCGATCAACATGCTGGTCATCGCGATGCTGTCCATGCCGCGGGTCCCGGCTCCCTGATTGGCCAAGCCGGCCAGGAAGCCGAGCAGGCACAGGGCGCCCAGCACGATCATGATGATGCCGCCCACCTTGCGGCCCGTGCTCGCGGGAACGACCGCACCCGGCGGCGGCCCGAGCGCGGGATCGTAGGCGGCGAAGCCCGGATCCAGCGGGCGCCCGTCTGGGCCCAGCTGCGTGAACGGCTCCACCGGCACCGGAAGCTCGTGCGCGCCCGCCGCTGCCTCATCGGGCCAACCGGGTTGTCCAGCACCGCCGATGCGCCCGCCGGGGCCTCCCCCGGAGAGCGGCACCTGCCCCGGGCCGTCGGGCCCGCCGTCGGAACCGGGGGTCGGATTCTGCTCGGTCATGGTGTCCCCTCCATCGTCGTGTCCCACACCCTACGCGGCTGCTCGCGAGCCGCAAGGGCCCACACCGCGCCAACGTCACAGCGTTACGCATCCGGCGCCCGAACCCGGCAACGCCGACGGCGGCCGGCCCCGAAAAGGGGACCGACCGCCGTCGTGCAGGAAAAGCCGAGCGCCGCTCAGGCGTTCCAGAGCCCGTAGGAGTCAGCGAGCTCCGCGATCTTCTGCGCGCGCTTGAGGCGCGGCAGGTAGGAGCCGTCACCCATCTCGTCGCCGTGCTCGTGCGCCTCGAGCAGCTCGTGCGCCCACTTGAGCTCGTCGGTGCTCGGAGAGAGACCCTTGTTGACCTCGTCCACCTGCTCGATCGAGAGGGAGAGCTTGCCGGTCATGCCCATCGTGGCGGTCGTGTTGCACTCCTCGGCGACCTGCGCAAAGGAGGCGCCCGGGGCGGCAGGGCCGTCGATGGGGCCGGGCAGGCGTCCCACGCGGGAGGCGACCACGAGCTTGCCGCGGGCGTAGGCGAGGGCCAGCGGGTCGTCGCCCACGCCGGTGTCCTTGCGGAAGTCGTTGATGCCGAAGGCCAGGCGGAAGGTGCCGGGGGCCGAGGCGATGGCCGTGGCGTTCTCGATGCCCAGCGCTGACTCGATGAGCGCCAGGACGGGCGTTCCGGCGGGCAGGCGCATGGCCGTGTACGTGACCTGCTCCGGCTTCTCGGTCTCGGCAAGCATGACGCCGCGCAGGCCGCGCACCTTGGTGAGGGCGGCGAGGTCGTCTGCCCAGAACGTGGACGTCGGCGGGTTCACGCGGACCCAACCGCTCATGCCGGAGGAGAGCGCCTCGATGACGTTGTCGCGCGCCTCCTGCTTCTGCTTCGGCGGAACCGGGGCCTCCATGTCGAAGATGACCGAGTCCGCCTCGGAGGCAAGCGCCGGAGCAAAGAGCTCGGGCTTGAGGGCGTTAACGAGGAGCCAGGAGCGCGAGAGCTTGGCCGGAAGGGCTGCGGCGCGGAGATTGCGGAACGGCATGAGACCACCCTAGTCCGCTCCACCCGGGTTCCGCCCCCGATCTCACCTTGTGGAAGTTAAGTTCCATAAATTCATGTGAAACGCCTCCCAGGCGAGACGTGGGAGAGATATGACCATTCTTCAGGTCACACTTTGCTGACACCCCCCATGCAAGAACTGGTGATCCATCCCACATTCGCTATCGTCGCCTGCATGACCTCGCACCCCACCGGAACTGAGCCGGGCGGCCAGAAACTGGAACGCGCCCTCAGCAACCGTCACATTCAGCTCATCGCCATCGGCGGCGCCATCGGCACGGGCCTCTTTATGGGCTCGGGCAAGACCATCTCGGTGGCCGGCCCCTCGGTGATCCTCGTCTACATGATCATCGGCTTCATGCTCTACTTCGTGATGCGCGCCATGGGAGAGCTCCTCCTGTCCCGCACCGGGTACCGCAACTTTGCCGACTTCGCCGGTGACATCCTCGGCCCCTGGGCCGCCTTCTTCACCGGCTGGACCTACTGGTTCTGCTGGATTGTCACGGGCGTCGCCGACGTCATCGTCATCGCCTCCGTGTACATCAAGTTCTGGCTGCCGACCATCCCGCTGTGGGTCCCGGCGCTCGCTGTCATCGTGCTGCTCGTCCTGCTGAACCTGCCCTCCGTGAAGGGCTTCGGCGAGACCGAGTTCTGGTTCGCCATGATCAAGATCGTGGCCATCGTGGCGCTCATCGTCGTGGGCCTCGTGCTCATCTTCACCGGCTTCACCCACGAGTACGAGCACGGCACCGGCACCGCGTCCTTCATGAACCTCTTCGACCAGAACGGCGGCTTCTTCGGCGGCGAGTTCATGGGCTTCGTCATGGGCTTCCAGATCGCCGTGTTCGCGTTCGTCGGCATCGAGCTGGTCGGCACCGCCGCCGCCGAGACCAAGAACCCCGAGCACAACCTGCCCAAGGCCGTGAACGCGATCCCGGTCCGCATCCTGCTCTTCTACGTGGGCTCCCTCATCATCCTGATGTCCGTGGTCCCGTGGCAGAACTTCTCCAAGGACGAGTCACCCTTCGTGATGCTGTTCTCGCTCGCCGGCCTCGGCGCTGCTGCACACCTCGTGAACCTCGTGGTGCTCACCTCGGCCACGTCCTCCGCGAACTCGGGCATCTACTCCACCTCGCGCATGGTCTACGGCCTGGCCACCGACGGCGACGCCCCGCGCGTCTTCGCCAAGCTCTCCGGCAAGAAGGTCCCGCAGAACGCGCTCTTCCTCTCCGGCGTCTGCCTGCTCAGCGCGATCGTGCTGCTCGTCTTTGGCCTGGACAAGTCCCAGGGCTTCTCGATCGTCACCACGATCTCCAGCCTCTGCTTCATGTTCGTGTGGACGATCATCCTGATCAGCTACCTGGTCTACCGCAAGCGCCGCCCGCAGGATCACGACGCCAGCAAGTTCAAGATGCCCGGCGGCCTGTTCATGCCGTACGTGGTCATGGCGTTCTTCGTCTTCCTGCTGTGGGCCTTCACCCGCGACCCCGACACCCTGGCCGGCCTCATCGCCACCCCGATCTGGTTCGTCCTGGTCGGCATCGGCTACCTGGCCCTGCGCAACAACCCGGCGCACGCCAAGCTGCGCGCCGAGCACAACGCCAAGGTCGCCGAGGAGACGAAGGCGGCCGCGGCCTACACCGCCGGCCGCTGAGTCACCGGCCGTCCGTCGACAGCACGCGAGCCCGCCGCCCCGAGAGGGGTGGCGGGCTCGCTCGCATGTACCTCACGAAATCGGAGTGGGTTCGGTACGTTTTTGGGCCAGAAACCGTACCAAACCCACTCCGATTCGGTAGAGACGGGAGGGCCCGACGCCGGGTGGTGACCACCCGCCGTCGGGCATCGCCAGAGCGCGGGGAGACGCCCGCCACGCCTCAGGCGCGGGAGGCCTCCGCCACGGCGGCGGCTACGGCCCCGGCCACGCGCGAGTCGAGCGGGCTCGGCACGATGTAGTCGGCCGCCAACTCCTCCCCGACCAGCGCGGCGATCGCGTGCGCGGCGGCGACCTTCATCTCCTGCGTGATGCGCAGCGCGCCGGCGTCCAGGGCGCCCCGGAAGATGCCGGGGAAGGCCAGCACATTGTTGATCTGGTTGGGGAAGTCGCTGCGGCCCGTCGCCACCACGGCGGCATAGCGCGCGGCGACGTCGGGCATGACCTCGGGATCCGGGTTGGACAGCGCCAGGACGATCGCGTCCTGGTTCATCCCGGCCAGCGCCTCCTCGGGCAGCTGGGCGGAGGAGACGCCAACAAAGGCGTCGGCGCCGCGCAGGGCGTCCACGACATCCCCGGTCACGCCACGGGCGTTGGAACGCCCCGCGTAGGCGGCCTTGATGGGCGTGAGATCGGTGCGCCCGGGGTGGATGGCCCCGCGGGAGTCCACGACCACCACGTCCCCGGCGCCCACGGCCAGCAGCATGTCGGCGATCGCGATGCCCGCCGCGCCGGCCCCGGAGATCACCACGTTGAGGTCGGCGAGGGTGCGTCCCGTGACCTTGGCGGCGTTGAGGAGCGCGGCGAGCACCACCACGGCGGTGCCGTGCTGGTCGTCGTGCATGACGGGGCAGTCGAGGGCCTCGATGAGCTTGGCCTCGAGCTCGAAGCAGCGCGGGGCCGAGACGTCCTCGAGGTTCACGGCGCCGAAGCTGGGGCGCAGGCGGACGAGGGTCTCGACGATCTCGTCCACGTCGGTGGTGTTCAGGACGAGCGGGACGGAATCCAGGCCGCCGAACTGCTTGAAGAGCGCTGACTTGCCCTCCATAACGGGCAGCGAGGCGGCGGCGCCAATGTCGCCGAGGCCGAGCACGGCGGTCCCGTCGGAGACGACGGCGACGAGCCGGCCGGCCCACGTGTGGGTCGGGGCGAGCGCGGGGTTCGCGTGGATGGCGCGGGACACCTGGGCGACGCCCGGCGTGTAGGCGATGGACAGATCGCGCTTCGTCTCGAGCGGCATGGTGGCGCCGACGCTGAGCTTGCCGCCCAGGTGCGCCTGCATGATCTCGTCCTCGGTGATGGGCGCAGAAGTAGACGTGGTCGTCATGGTGTGGTCCTAGAAAATGAGCGGCCAGCGCTGCGCGCGGCGAAGTACTGGCCTCATGGTTGCCGGCGGCTCGGGCGCACGACGGCAAGGGGCTTCCCGCGCGGGCCGCGCCGGGTGGGGCGCCTGGGGCCATGTGCTGCGGGGAGGTCAGTACTTTCTTTAGACCTGGTTGGGGAGCCTAGCAGGCGCGCGCGGGCCCGAGCCCTGTGAATACGTCATGTGAACGCGCGGGACCCGCGTGCGCTTGGCTCGGGGCGCGCGCATGCGATCAACTGGGAGGCATGTCGCAACCGCTCACCGCCCTGGGTCACCACGCGCGCATCGACGCGCTCCCGCCGGCCGAGGCCGCCGCCCTGCGCGCGGCGTTGGAGACGCTGGGCGTCTCCGGCCAGGAAACGCACGACGGCGCGGGGCCGGGGTGGGCCCTCGCCGCGCCGGCCGGGGCGGCCGGGACCGGCGAGCTCGCGGTGCAGCTGCCCCCGGCCGCGGCGGGGGCAGTGCTCGAGCTGCTTGCTCGCCTGGCCAGCGGCGACGGCGTGGAGCTCTCCTCCGCGCAGACCTGGCTCAACACCTCGCAGGCCGCGCGCCTGGCCGGGATCTCGGCGACCTATCTGCGCAATCTGACGGACGCCGGCGAGATTCCCGTGAGCTACCGCGGCTCACACCGGCGCTTCCTCTCGGCCGACATCACGGCGTGGGTCGCGGCGCGCGAGGCGAGCCGCGAGGCGGCCTCGGCGGATGCCGAAGCGCCCGCCGCGGAGGCGACGAAGGGCAACCGGGCCACGCCCACGCCGTCGGGCACCGGCACGCGCGGCAAGAAGTGAACGCGCGGCTAGAGCGCGTCGTCGAAGGCGTCCCGGCTGGCGAGCACCTCGCCGGCGTTGGCCTCGGCCCACTCGCGCACGGCATCCAGCGGGCCGAGCAGCGAGCTGCCGAGCCGCGTGAGCGCGTATTCCACGCGCGGGGGCACCTCGGGGTAGATGGTGCGGGTGATGAGGCCGTCGCGCTCCAGGGTGCGCAACGTCTGCGTCAGCACCTTGGGGGTCACGGCGCCGATGTCGGAGCGGATCTCGCCGAAGCGGCGGGTGCCGTCCTTGAGGGACTGGAAGACGAGCGGGGTCCACTTGTCCCCCAGCCGTTGCAGCACCACGCGCGAGGGGCACTGCGGGTTCATGACGTCGAAGCCGTCCATGCTATCCATACGGATACCTTAATACGTTGAGGTACTTGGTATCCAGTAGATACTCTTAGATCAACGGCCGGATCCGGCCACCCAGGACTGCCGCCCAGCGCGGCGCACAGCTCACCGAGACACCAAGGAGTCACCATGAAGATCGCCGTTTACGGAGCCACCGGCATGGTCGGCGGCCCACTCGCCGCCGAGGCCATCGCGCGCGGCCACGAGGTCACCGCCATCACCCGCAAGGGCACCGAGGTTGAGGGCGCCACCGCCGTCGCCGCCGAGCTCGCCGACCTCTCCACCTACCGCGAGATCGCCGCCAAGAACGACGTCGTGGTGCTCTCCGTCCCCTCCCCGCGCGACGGCTCGGACCACGAGGACTTCCGCGAGCTGCACGACGAGATCGCCGAGACCGAGATCCCCGGCCGCCTGTTTGTGGTCGGCGGCGCCGGCGCCACGCAGACCCCGGACGGCACCATGCTCAAGGACACGGAGGGCTTCCCTGCCGAGTACAAGGCCGAGGCCGACACCTTTGCCGCCGTCCTGCTCTCCTACCAGTCCTCCTCGGGCCTGGACTGGACCATGCTGGCCCCCGCCCCCGTCATCGCCCCGGGTGAGCGCACAAGCTACGTGCTGGGCTCCAACCAGCCCGCCGGCGACTTCGTCTCCGCCGACACCTTTGCCGTCGCCGCGCTCGATGAGATCGAGACCCCCAAGCACCGCGAGCAGCGCTTCACGGTCGCCGGCGCCTGATCCAGGCTCCCGCGGAAGGGGCCCGACGCCGGGTGGTGACCACACGGCGTCGGGCCCCTTCCGCGGTTCCCTGAGACTTTGCGTGCCTTGCGCCGTGATTCGCCCGCGCTTGACGGCGCAAGCCACGCAATCTGCGTCGAATGGGCGGCGCGGGGCCACCGGCTACAGTTGCTCGAATGAGCACACGCCGCACGTACCTGCTGGTCGACGGGGAAAACATCGACGCCACCCTGGGCCAGTCCATCCTGGGTCGCCGCCCCAATCCCGAGGAACGCCCGCGCTGGCAGCAGCTGCTGCACGCCATGGAGGACGAGTGGGAGCAGCCCGTCACGGCGCTCTTCTTCCTCGCCACCAACGGCGAGGTGCCCATGAGCTTTGTGCAGGCCCTCCTGGCCATGAACTATAAGCCGATCCCGCTCTCCGGCGAGGGCAAGATCGTGGACATCGCCATCCAGCGCACGGCCGAGGCCCTGCTGGAGCGCGAGGCCGACGTGGCGCTGGTCAGCCACGACGCCGACTTCGTGCCGCAGATGACGGCGCTGGCGCAGGATCCCACGCGCCGCCTGGCCGCCGTGGGCTTCGGCGAGCTCATGGCGGGCGAGCTGCGCCGCGTCCCGGGCATCGAGGTGCTGGACCTGGAGTACGACATCGAGGCGTTCAAGGCCCCGCTGCCCCGCGTGCGCATCATCGACATCGACGACTTCAACCCGCTGGACTTCATCTAGCCGGAACACTCGCGAGTGCCCCGCGCCTCCCCCACATCGGGGGCGGCACGGGGCACTCGTGCGTTCGGGCTCAGTCCAGCAGGAGCGCGGGCTCCTCGAGGATCGAGGCCACGTCGGCGAGGAACTTGGCGCACTGATCGCCGTCCACGACGCGGTGGTCGAAGGAGCCGCCCACCGTGGTGACGTAGCGGGGCACGACCTCTCCGTCCACGACCCACGCGCGCTGGCGCACGGTGCCGAAGGCGATGATCGCGACCTCGCCCGGGTTCAAGATCGGGGTGCCGGTGTCCACGCCGAGCGTGCCCACATTGGTGATGGTGATGGTGCCGTCGCGCATGTCGGCCGGCGGCGTCTTGCCCTCGCGCGCCGTGGCGGAGAGCTGCTCCAGCGCCCCGGCGAGCTCCTTGAGGCTGAGCTCCTGCGCGTCCTTGATGTTCGGGACGATGAGCCCGCGCGGCGTGGCCGCGGCGATGCCGAGGTTCACGAAGCGCTTGACGTGGATCTGCGCGCCGGCCGGGGTGTCGACCCAGCTCGCGTTGAGCTGCGGGTTGCGGGCCGCGGCCCACAGCACGGCCTTGGCCACGATGAGCAGCGGGGTGACCTTGACGCCCTGGAAGTCCCGCGAGGCCTTGAGCCGCTTGACGAACTCCATAGTGCGCGTGGCGTCCACGTCGACGAACAGCGAGACGTGCGGCGCCGTGAACGCCGAGCCCACCATGGCCGCGGCGGTCGCCTTGCGCACGCCCTTCACCGGGACGATCTCCACGGAATCCTCGGGCGCCTGCCACACGTCCCCGCCGAAGGCGGCGGAGAGGGCCTGGCCGCCCGACGACGGCGCGGGGGCCGGCGCGCTCACGGCGCGCGTGCCGAGGCGGGCCTCGGCGAAGTCGGCGAGATCCTCGCGGGTCACCTCGCCGCGCGGGCCCGTCGCCGGCACCTGAGCCAGGTCCACGCCGAGCTCCTTGGCCAGGCGGCGCACGGGCGGCTTGGCGAGGGGGCGCGTGGGGCTGGGCGCCACGGTGCGGTCAACGGGCGTGGGCTCCGGGGGCACGACGGCGACGGGCCGGGCCGGTGCCGCCGCGGCCGTCGTGGACCGTACACGGGGGCGGCGCTTCACGGCGTCGGCCACGGGGCCGGAACCGACCAGCGGACCCGGCGACGCGTCGTCGGGCGTTGTAGCGGCCGCCTGGGCGGCCGGGGCCGCCTCGCCCTCCTGGGCGATGTCGATGAGCGGCTCGTCGACGGGCAGGGTCTGGCCCACCTCGGCGTGCAGGCGCGTCACGACGCCGGCGAAGGGGCTCGGGAGCTCCACGAGCGACTTGGCCGTCTCGATCTCCACGAGGACCTGGTTCACGGCGACGGTGTCGCCCACGGCGACCTTCCACTCGACGATGTCCGCCTCGGTGAGGCCCTCGCCGACGTCCGGCAGGTTGAAGGTGCTCACGATGCGTGGCTCCTCTTCTCCGGCGCAGCGCCGGTGGATGGGTTCTGAGGGGGTGCGCCGGGACGGCGTCAGTGGGCGAAGGAGCGGTCGAGCGCCTCGAGCAGGCGGTCGATGTCCGGGAGGTAGTTCGCCTCCACCTTGGACGGCGGGTACGGCATGTGGAAACCGCCCACCCGCAGGACCGGGGCCTGCAGCTCGTAGAAGGCGCGTTCCGTCACGCGGGCCGCGATCTCGCCGCCGAGGCCGCCGAAGGTCGGGGCCTCGTGCGCAATCACGAGGCGGCCGGTCTTCTTGGTTGACGCCGTCACGGTGTCGAAGTCGATGGGGCTCAGCGAACGCAGGTCGATGACCTCGACGTCGCGCCCGTCCTCCTGCGCGGCCTGCGCGGCCGCGAGCGCCACGGGGACCAGCGGGCCCCACGCCACCACGGTGGCGTCGTTGCCCTGGCGGACCACCTGGGCCGTGGCGGCCGGGGCCGCACGGTGCTCGGTGTCCACATCGCCCTTGAGCCAGTAGCGGCGCTTGGGCTCGAAGAAGATCACCGGGTCCGGCGAGGCCACGGCCTCCTGGATCATCCAGTAGGCGTCGTGCGGCGTGGACGGCGTCATGAGGCGCAGGCCGGCCGTGTGGGCGAAGAGCGCCTCCGGCGACTCCGAGTGGTGTTCAACCGAGCCGATGCCCCCGCCGAACGGGATGCGGATGGTCACGGGGACGGTCAGACGCCCTTCCGAACGCATGTGCAGCTTGGCCAGCTGCGTGGTGATCTGGTTGAAGGCCGGGAAGACGAAGCCGTCGAACTGGATCTCGGCGATGGGTCGGTAGCCGCGCAGGGCCAGGCCGATGCTCGTGCCGATGATGCCGGACTCGGCGAGCGGGGAGTCCATGACGCGATCCTCGCCGAACTCCGCCTGCAGGCCCTCGGTGATGCGGTAGACGCCCCCGAGCTTGCCGATGTCCTCGCCCATGAGGAGGGTCTTCGGATCCTCGGCCAGCACGCGGCGCAGGCCAGCGGTGATGGCCTTGGCCATGGTCATGCGGGTCACGCTCACTTGGCGTCCTCCTGCTCGGTGGTGCCATCGGTGGAGGCGTCGGCGAAGCCTGCCTGGTACTCGCGGTAGAACGCGAGCTCCTCCTCGACGAGCGGGTGGGGTGCGGCGTAGACGTTGGCGAAGGACTCCTCCAGCGCGGGCGTGGGGAAGGCCATGGCCGTGGCGCGCAGCTCGGCGGCCATCTGGTCGGTCTCCTCCTTCACCGCGGCGAAGAAGTCCTCGCCCGTGCCGGCGGCGCGCAGGTGGCGCTCGAGGCGGAGCATCGGGTCGCGCTCGTCCCAGTCCTCCTCCTCGTTGCGGGAGCGGTACTTGGTGGGGTCGTCCGCCGTGGTGTGGGCGCCACGGCGGTATGTCACGGCCTCGATGAGGACCGGACCCTGGCCTGTGCGGGCGCATTCGAGGGCCCAGCGGGTCACGGCGTGCACCGCCAGGACGTCGTTGCCGTCCACACGCACGGCGGGGAAGCCGTAGCCGGCCGCACGATTCACGAGCGGCACGCGGGACTGCACCTCGAAGGGCACGGAGATGGCCCACTGGTTGTTCTGGCAGAAAAAGACCACGGGCGCCTGAGTGGAGGCCGCGAAGACCATCGACTCGTGGACGTCACCCTCGGAGGAGGCACCGTCGCCGAAGTAGGCCATCACGGCGCCACCCTCGGCCGCGAGCCGCTCCTGGTCCCAGCCCTTCTGGTCGCGCTGGACGCCCATGGCGTAGCCCACGGCATGCAGGGTCTGGGCCGCGAGGACCATCGTGTAGTTGTGGAATCCGGTGCTCGTGGGGTCCCAGCCGCCGTGGCTGATGCCGCGGAAGACGCGCAGCATCTCGGCGATCTGCACGCCGCGCGTGATCGCCACGCCGTGCTCGCGGTAGGTGGGGAAGAGGTAGTCCTGCGGCACCGTGGCGCGGCCGGAGCCGATCTGCGCGGCCTCCTGACCCTTGAGCGGGACCCACAGCACCAGCTGGCCCTGGCGCTGCAGCGCCGTGCCCTCGTCGTCCAGGCGGCGGGTGGCCGCCATGTCGCGGTAGAAGCCGCGCAGGGTCTCCAGGTCGACGTCGCGCGTGTAGCGCTCCCAGGCCGGATCCTGCCGCCGCGTGCCGTCCGGGCTGAGCAGCTGAATGAAGGGTGCCTGGGTGTCGGTTCCCGTGAGCTCGGTGTCCACGACTCTCCTGCTGACGTTCCGCGCCCCTCGCCTATATTCCCAGTTGGAAATACTTGGTGTATCGGGGCCTGACCTCGCCAGACTACCCACGGAATCCCGCAGAAACGAATAGCCCGGAATCGCGCCACGCTGGCGCGATTCCGGGCTGTTGAGCGAAAAGCTAGGACATCCTAGATATGCCGATCACGGCATCAAGAGCGGATCCACTCCCCCGCCAGCTCGATGAAGCGGTCGTTGCCCTCGGTCTCTCCGACACTCACACGCACACCCTCGCCGGCAAAGGCACGCACCGTGATGGCGCGAGCCTCGGCGGCGGCGGCAAACTCGCCCGCGCGCTCACCCAGGGCCAGCCACACGAAGTTGCCCTGCGACTCGGGCAGCGTCCACCCCTGTTCCGTCAGCGCGGCAACGATGCGCTCGCGCTCGGCCACGAGGTCCTTGACCCGGATCTCCACGTCTGCCTGGTGCTGAACCGAGGCCACGGCGGCGAGCTCGGCCACAGTGGAGACGGCAAACGGCACGGCCGTGGCGCGCAGGTGCTGAGTGATCTCGGGGCGGGCCACGGTGTAACCCACGCGCAGATTGGCCAGGCCGTGCGCCTTGGAGAAGGTGCGCAGCGCCAGCACGTTGGGGTACTTGCGGTACATCGCGATGCCGTCGACGGCGTCCTCGACGCGGACGAACTCCAGGTAGGCCTCGTCGATGACGATCAGGACGTCCTGCGGCACCTTCTGGATGAAGGCCTCGACCTCGGCGGTGCGCAGCACGGGGCCGGTCGGATTGTTGGGGGTGCAAAGAATCACGATCGAGGTGTTCTGCGACACGGCGGCGGCCATGGCCTCGAGATCGTGGCGACCATCGAAGGTCAGCGGGACCTGCACGGAGCGTGCCCCGGCCTGGTCCACGACGATCGGGTAGGCCTCGAAGGAGCGCCACGGGTAGACGACCTCGTCCGGCACGCCGTCATCGTTGGTGCCCGCATAGGCGGAGAGCACCTGGATGAGAGCGCCGAGGGAGCCACCGCCGGTCACGATGTCCTCGGCGGAGACGTCGAGCTGCTCCGCGAGGGCGGCGCGCAGGCGCGAGCTCAGCGGATCCGGGTAGCGGTTGATGTCCTCGAACTCGCGCACGGCCTGCAGCACCTGGGGCAGCGGCTCCAGCGGGTTCTCATTGGAGGAGAGCTTGTAGGGGGTCAGTCCCGGCACGGGGGCCGGCGGCTTGCCCGCGGCGTACTTGGGCAGGCGGCCCACCACGGGGCGGGGCTCGGGAAAAACGGCGTGCGGCTCAGACATGGATTCACCTTATCGCCGCGCCAGCACGGCGCCAGGGCGGCGGTCGACACCGCGTGGCATCATGGACAAACCGTCGAGAACCCCCACCGCTCGCAAACAAAGTGAGCTGAAACACACGGATGGAGACCCCCGGTGAACGTCCTTCTGCGCATCATCATCAACGCCGCGGCCCTGTGGGTTGCCGCCTGGTTGCTGCCTGGCATCACGATCGGCCCGCGCGACGCCGTGGAGCCCGCGTGGAACACCGCGGCGGAGATCGTCACCTACCTCTTCGTTGGCCTCGTGTTCGGCGTGGTCAACGTGCTGCTGCGGTGGATCTTGCACCTCCTGGCCATGCCCATCACGTGCCTGACCCTGGGCCTCTTCGCCCTCGTGGTGAACGCGGGCCTGCTCATGCTGACCTCCGCGATCGCGAACCTCTTCCCCGTGGACTTCCACGTGAACGCCTTCTTCTGGGACGCGATCCTCGGCTCGATCATCATCTCGATCGTCTCGGCCATCCTGAACCGCGCGCTCGTGCGCCGCTGAGCCGCTGAGCCGCTGAGCCGGCGGCATCAGCGGGCGGCTCACTTGCCGTACTTGTTCCGCTCAGCCTCCTGCCCCAGCTTCATGCCGCCGGCCCTCCCCCGGGCCGCGCTCACGCGGGGGATGTCCGGCGTGGTCGGGACCCGGTAGGTCGTGGCGCGCCCCGCGAGCCCCCACGAGGCCACCATGGAGCGCACTTCGGGATGGTCCTTCGCCTCGGCGGCGATGACCTGGTAGGTCCCCACCCGGTGCTCGTAGCCGAAGAAGCCCGGGTCGCCTTGGTTGTCCGGGGTGGGTGCCTGCGTGGAGCGCACCAGCAGGCGGTTCCTCCCCACCGGGACCTCCACCCGCCCGTCCATGCCCGGCACGGTGTCGTCCACGTCCTCGAGCGAGAGCACGGGGACGTCGCCCGGCACCAGCTGCTTCCCCGCCGGAGCCCCCGCGGTGAAGGCGCCCGTGACCTTGTACTGGCGGCGCAACAGCTCGGAGCCGGCCAGGTTGAGCGCGTGCCTCCCGCCCTGGCTGTGCCCGTTGAGCACCACCGGCTCCCCTTTCTTTGCTCCGGCCGCGCGCAGCGCCGCGAGCGCCGCCGGGGCCACGGTGTCGGTGTTGCCCCGCATGGCATCGACGAGCCGGTGGAGCCCCCACGCACTCCGCGGTGCCATGTTGGTGCTGGGCACCGTGAGCACCCACGTGGGCCCGCCGGGCCCGTCCACCCTCGTCACGAGCAGGGCCCCGGGGCCGCGGGCCGCCTGGTCCTGCAGCTCCAGCAGCGCCTTGAGGTCGGAGGGCGACGGCGCGTCCTCGGCCTGGGCTGCCTCCGTCAGGATGGGCGGGGGCGGTGCCGCCACCCCCAGCGTGTGCATACTCGAATCCACGAGCAGGCCGGGGTTGGCCGCGGCGTATCCACCCAACGATCCGGGGGCGAGCGAGCCGAGCCCTCCGATGGCCCTGACCGTCCCCTGGATCCCGAGGGGCCGGTGCATGGCCAGGCTCTTCACGTAGATGGCCAGGCCCAAGCCCCCTCCCGGGTTCCACCATCCGGCGCCTCCCACCAGCGTCAGCGCCCTGCGTTCCGCCGCCGCATAGGCTGACGCCGCCCAGCGCAGGCTCAGCGCGAGGGCCGTGTAGGCGGCCACCATGCCGCGCGCCTGGGCCCTCACTGTCGCCAGCTCGCGCTCCACCTCCTCCGCGGCCGCGCCGAGAGCCCCGGGGAGCGGGAGGCTGACGAGGCCGCCCGCGCCCCAACTCAGGAGCGTCGCCGACGCGGCGGCCCGGGCGATGTCGGCCGCGCGGGCCGCGCTTGCTGACATCCCCTCCGTGACGACCTCGGCGGACGTGGCCCCATCCAAGAGCTGGTAGCCCATCGCCTCACCACCGCCCCGCGCTGCCCGCGCCGCCACCGGCCCCGCCGGCCGCGCTCCCCGCCGCCTCCGCCAGGCTCATCGCCACCCGCAGGCGCTGCGCCTCCCGCAGGGCCGAGCCCAAGGCCGCCAGGGTCCCGGAGCAGCGCTCTTGGGCCTGCTGCCGCCGCCGTTCAAAGGCCTCGGCCGCCGGCCCCTTCCAGCTGGGCGGGCGCAGTTCGTGGGCATGCAGCGCCGCCCTCCGCACGGCCTCTCGCGTCGTCTCCAGCCTGCCGATCAGCACCTCCAGATCCATCGCCGCTTCCTCCCTCGACACCGAGCGGCCCACCCGGCCGCTCCCCCGTCCCACCACGCTAGGAGGCAGCCCGCCCGCGTGGGCGGGCGGCGTCGGGCATCGGGGAAAGTTCCCCCGTGTGAGGGAAAGGCGGGCACCCACAACCGTGCCCCACCCCGCTGAGGTCACACGGGCGCGCCCATGAAAGAATGGAGGCATGTCTTCCAGCGCGCGCGTTTCCCTGTCCTCCGAAGCCCTGGCCCTCGGCCCCCTGGACGGTCGTTACCGTCCGGCCGTGGCGCCCCTGATCGACCACCTTTCGGAGGCGGCGCTGAACCGCAACCGTGTGCACGTCGAGGTCGAGTGGTTCATCCACCTGGCCCAGCACCAGGTCCTCCCCGGGCTGGAGAAGCTGACCGCGGAGCAGGAGGCGGGCCTGCGCGCCATCGTCACCGACTTCAACACCGACTCGGTCGCCGAGCTCGCCGAGATCGAGGCCGTCACGGTGCACGACGTCAAGGCCGTGGAGTACTACATCGGCCGCCGCCTCGAGGCCCTGGGACTGGCGCAACTGACCCCCCTGGTGCACTTCGCCTGCACCTCCGAGGACATCAACAACCTCTCCTACGCGGTGGGCGTGCGCGACGCCGTCGTGGACGTCTGGCTGCCCGCGGCGCGCGCCCTCGTGGCCCAGATCGCCGACATGGCCCGCGCCGACCGTGCGACCCCGATGCTCTCCCACACGCACGGCCAGCCGGCCACGCCGACCACGCTCGGCAAGGAGATCGCGGTCTTCGCCCACCGACTGGGCCGCCAGCTGGATCGCATCGAGAAGACCGAGTTCCTCGGCAAGATCAACGGCGCCACCGGCACCTACGCCGCGCACGTCGCCGCCGTGCCGAGCGCCGATTGGCAGCAGGTCTCCGAGTCCTTCGTGACGGGCCTTGGCCTGACCTGGAACCCGCTGACCACGCAGATCGAGTCGCACGACTGGCAGGCCGAGCTCTACGCCGACGTGGCCCGTTTCAACCGCATCCTGCACAACCTGTGCACGGACATGTGGAGCTACATCTCCATCGGCTACTTCCAGCAGATCCCGGTCCCGGGCGCCACGGGCTCCTCGACCATGCCGCACAAGGTCAACCCGATCCGCTTCGAGAACGCCGAGGCCAACCTCGAGCTCTCCAACGGCATCCTCGACACCCTGGGCGCCACGCTCGTCACCTCCCGCTGGCAGCGCGACCTCACGGATTCCTCCGGCCAGCGCAACATCGGCGTGGGCTTCGGCCACTCGCTCCTGGCGATCTCCAACGTCGCCAAGGGCCTCGAGCGCCTCGACACGGCCGCCGACGTCCTCGCGAACGACCTCGACCACAACTGGGAGGTCCTGGGCGAGGCCGTGCAGACCGTCATGCGCGCCGAGGCCATCGCCGGCGTCCCGGGCATGGAGAACCCTTACGAGCGTCTCAAGGACCTCACCCGCGGCCACCGCGTGGACGGCGCCCGCATGCAGGAGTTCGTGAAGGGCCTGGACCTCTCCGCCGATGCCGAGGCGCGCCTCATCGCCCTCACGCCCGGCACCTACACGGGCGTCGCCGACGCCCTCGTGGACCGCGTCTGATCGCGTCCTAGCGGCGCCTGCCGCCTGAACAGAACGACGCCGCGTGGCTTGGCCACGCGGCGTCGTTCTGTTTTGTTCACGCCCACCTGCCCGACGGCGCGGGCTCGCCTTGCCCCGGCACAGAACGGGCCGCCCTCCCCACGGATGGGGAGGGCGGCCTGGTCAGCCGGTCACCTCGGCGGGTGCCCCGCCCTCACGGGCGGGGACCACGCGTCAGTGGCGGCGGGGCTTGCGGCGGGTTCCTGCGTACAGGAAGCCACCGATCACCATGAGCGCCACGGCGGCGCCGCCGACGATCAGCCAGCCCGGGTTCAGGCCCGTGTTGGCCATGCCGTCGCCATCGGCCGGGCGGGTCTGGCCCACGCCGCCGACGTCGATGCCGTCATCGGTGGAGGCGGGACGGGTCTGACCCACGCCACCCACATCGATGCCGTCGTCGGCCAGGACGAAGCCGAAGTCGAGCGTCAGGTCCTCGTCGCCGCCCTCGTTCAGGCCCTGCGTCGTGGACTCCCACTCGTCCGAATCGCCCTCGCGGTTGCCCGCGTTGGACTGCGTCGGCTTGTACTTCGCGAGCGCCTTCTTCGACTTCTCGCGATCGATGATCACCTTGTAGTGCTCGCCCTCGGGCAGCACCGGCAGGTCCTCAAAGATGTACTTGCCGTTCTTGTCCGTCTTCACCGGCGGAACCTCGTTGCCGTAGACGTCCTTGACGGGGTTGCCGTCCTTGTCCACGATCTTGAGCCACACCTCGGGGATGCCCGGCTCGTTCGGATCCTGGCGGCCGTCCTTGTCGGTGTCCACCCACACGTAGTCGCCCACGCGCACGCTCTTCTGGATCACGCCGGCGTCCCACGTCGGGTCGATGCCCTCCGAGGCCTTGATGCCCTCGCGGGCACTCAGGTTGGCGTTGCTGCGGTCCAGCACCACGAGCTTGGTGAAGCCCACGGCCGGGTCCTCCGACACCTTGGCGTCAGAGTCGTCGGCGGAGCCCTCGCCCAGCTTCGTGAAGGAGTAACGCTTGGCCTGCTCCGGGGTCAGCGTGAAGGACACGGTGTACTCGCCGGAGGGCAGCTCGTCGAAAACGTACTTGCCGAACTCGTCAGTCTGCACGGGCTTCACGACGTTGCCGTAGACGTCCTTGACGGGCTGGCCGTGCTTGTCCGTCAGCGTCACGGTGACGCCCGGCAGCACCGGCTCGCCCTCGGTCTGCAAGCCGTCCTGGTTCAGGTCGATCCAGGTGTAGTCGCCGATGGCGTAGCTGGCCTTCACGAAGCCGAAGTCGAGCGTGGGATCGCGATCCCCGTCCTCGTTCAGGCCCTCGGTGGTGGCCTCCCAGGTCGAGGAGTCCTTGCCGCGATCGCCGCCCGCGTTGGGGACGGTCGGGGTCAGGTCCTCGAGGGCCTTCTGCGTGGACGGGTGATCGCGCACGATCTTCACCGTGTACTTCTCGCCCTCCGGCAGCACCGGCAGGTTCTCGAAGGTGTACTCGCCCTTGTCACCGGTCGTGACCGGCTTGACCGGATCGCCGAAGACGTCGGTCTCGACCTTCTTGCCGTCCGGCCCGTAGACCTCCAGGACCACACCCGGGATGCCCGGCTCGGTCTCGTCCTGGATGCCGTCGCGGTTCTCGTCGAACCACACGTAGTCGCCAAGCGACACGCGCGGCTTGAGGACCACACCAGCGTCCCAGGTGGGATCGATGCCCTTGTTGGCCTTGAACTCACCATTCTCGTACTCGGCCGCGGGGACCAGGTTCGGGTTGGAAGAGTTCAGCGTGAACACCTTGGTGGTGCCCACCGCGGCGGTCGGGGAGGCCGGCTTCGCGTCCGAGTCGTCGGCAGCGCCGTCGCCCACGGAGGTGAAGTTGTACTTCTTGGCCTGCTCGTCCGTCAGAGTGAAGCGGATCTGGTAGTCGCCGGCGGGCAGCTCGTCGAAGAGGTAGAAGCCCTTGCCGTTCGTGACCGTGGTGGCCACGACCTTGCCCTCGGCGTCCAGCAGCTCGACCTTCACGCCGGCGAGGATCTCCTCGCCCTCGCTCTGCAGGCCGTCCTTGTTGGCGTCGATCCACGTGTAGTCGCCCACCGCGTAGTTCGCCTTGATGAAGCCGAAGTCCAGCGTCGGATCGCGGTCGCCATCGTTGGTCAGCCCCTCGGAGCTGGCCTCCCACGTGTTCGAATCCGTGGTGCGGTCGCCCTCGGGGAGCTCCTGCGTGGGAACGTATTCGGCCAGCGCCTCCTGGGTGGAGGGGTCGTCGCGCACGATCTTCACGGTGTAGGACTCGTTCTCCCCCAGCACCGGGAGGTGATCGAAGGAGTACTTGCCGTCCTTATCGGTGGTCTGCGGACCCACGGGCTGGCCGTAGGCGTCCGTCTCGACCTTCTTGCCGTCCGGCCCGTAGACCTCCAGCACGACGCCGGGGATGCCGGGCTCCGTGGCCGGGTCGCCCTGGATGCCGTCCTTGTTTTCGTCGAACCAGACGTAGTCGCCCACGGAGACGCTCGGGTTGATGATGACGCCGGCGTCCCACGTCGGGTCGATGCCCTCGGTGGCCTTCAGATCCGCCTGCTCGTACTCCTCATCGGAGACCAGCGCGGCGTTCTTGTGGTTGAGCACAAACGTCTTGGTGACGCCCACGGCGGCGTTGTCGGCCTCGGGCTTGGCGTCAGAATCATCCTCGCCACCCGCGCCCACCATCGTAAAGGTGTACTTCTTCGCCTGTGCTTCGGTGAGCGTGAAGCGGACCTGGTAGGTGCCGGCATTCAGCTCGTCGAAGAGGTAGAAGCCCTGCTCGTTGGTGACGGTCTCGCCCAGAACGTTGCCGTCCTCGTCGAGCAGCTCCACCTTGACGTCGGCGAGGATCTCCTCGCCCTCGCTCTGCAGGCCGTCCTTGTTCGCGTCGATCCACGTGTAGTCACCCACGGCGTAGGTCTTCTTGATGAAGCCGAAGTCCAGGGTGGGGTCTCGGTCACCGTCGTTGGTCAGCCCCTCGGAGCTGGCCTCCCACGTGTTGGAGTCCTTGGAGCGGTCGTAGCCCTCGGAGGCCGGATCGGTCTCCTTGGTGGGCGTGTACTCGGCCAGGGCGTCCTGCGTGGACTTGTCGGCGCGGTCGATCGTGACCGTGTAGGACTCGCCAGCCTTCAGGACCGGGAGGTTCTCGAAGGTGTAGTAGCCCTTGTCGTCGGTGGTCGTCGGGTTGACCGGATCACCAAAAACGTCGGTGACGGGCTTGCCGTCGGGGCCGGTGATCGTCAGGACAACACCCTTGATGCCGGGCTCGTCCTTCTGCTCGCCCTGCTGGCCGTCCTTGTTCTTGTCGAACCAGACGTAGTCGCCCACGGACACGGAGTCCTTGAGCATCACACCCGCGTCGCGGGTCTGGTCGATACCGCCAGCGGCCTTGAAGGCCTGCGTGCCCTCGGCCAGGCCGAGCTCGGTGGCGTAGTCGGCGGCCGAGGTGAACTTGCCGTCGTTGTTGCCGCCGAACTTGCCGAGCGTGAAGACGCCGGTCTCGCCGATCTTGGCGTTCTCGGCGGAGACGGTCGCGTCGGAGTCCGTGCGGTCGTCGTTGCCTGCCACGTTGGCCTGGGTGAAGGTGTACTTCTTGGTTTGCGCATCCGTGAGTTCGAAGCGCACGTTGTACTGGCCCACCGGCAGGTTGTCGAAGACGTAGCGACCGTTCGCGTCGGTCTTGACCGCCTTGACCTCCTTGCCGTCCATGTCCAGGGCAACGTTGCCAGCGCCGTCGAGCAGCGTGACCTTGACGCCGGCGAGCACGGGCTCGCCCTCGTCCTGGACGCCGTTCTTGTTGGAGTCGATCCACGTGAAGTCACCCAGCGCGTAGGCGATGGGCTCGTTGTAGAAGGCCTTGAACGGCGAGGTGATCTTGCCGTTCTCGTCCACCGTGAAGGTCACCGGCTCGGTGTTAGCCGTGTAGCCGTACGGGGCCTTCGTCTCGGTCACCGTGTAGGTGCCGGCGGCGGGGACGCGCAGGAGCTTGCCGGCACCCTCGGGGTCCTCGGCGTTGGCCACCACGAGGTAGCCATTCTCGGCGAAGGCCACGGCGGTGAAGTCGGCGTTGGCGCCCGTGCCCTTGACCTCGAAGCGGGAGTCGCGATCGGTCAGCGCGGCGCCGGTCTTGGCGTCGAGCTTCTGGATCGGCAGCGGCACCGTGGTGTCGCCCTCCTCGTTCGGCACGATGATGGCCGTGGAGCCGCCCAGCGTATTGACGACGGGAACGCCGTTCTTCTTGGACGTGATCTTCACGGCCAGGTTCAGCCACACCGCATCGGTATTGGCGGGGAAGGTGGTGCCTGCCTTCTGGCGCAGCACGACATCGCCCGGGGTGCTCTCGACCGTGGCGTCCGGGTTGGCCGTGAACACGGCCTCCAGGTTGCCCTGCTTGAGCGCGTAGGGGGTGCCGTCCTGGCCCTTGGCATTGTCGGCGGTGTCCATGTCCTCATCGGCGATGAAGCCGACGAACTCGGTGCCGACCGGCAGGTGATCCACCAGGGTGCGCATCTTGACGCCCTGGTAGCCGCCGCGCGGGATGACCTGGACGCGGTACACGTAGGTCTTCTGGACGTACTCGCCGTTGACCGTCTCCGACTGCAGGATGTCCGTCAGCTTCTTGTTCGCGGTGTTGTACAGGGTCTTCTTGACCTGGGCCTCGAAGCCATAGTTCGTGGCGGTGGTGGTCGTGCGGTCCCAGTAGTCGGCCAGGCCATCCTCGCCGAACAGCACGGCCTTGTTGGTGATGTCGAGAACCTGCTTGCCGTACACGGGGTACGTGGACAGGGAGAACTCGACGCGCAGGTCCTTGCCCGTCGCCGACACGGCGCCCGTGTACTTCAGCGTCACGGTACCGGCGGCGGCGCTGACCTGAACCTCGAAGTCCTCGGCCTTGAGCGCGGAGCCGTTGTAGTTCGCCTTCAGGGACGTCTTGACGGCGGCGGAGGCCGCTGCCTCATCGCGCAGATCGAACATGTTGGTATCGACGTAGTCGACGATCGTGGTCTTGGACGGGTCGAAGCCCTTGATGCCCTTGGCCTCAAAAGCAAAGGGAACCACGGCGGCCTCGCCACTCTTCACAGAGACCTTGTCAGTGCCAAGGCTCTTCGAGAAGTGGTTCTTGTCGCGCGCGCCCTCGCGCCGCTCGTCCTGTTTGACCACAGTGTTCTCGGCGGTCTTGTCCTTGGAGGCCGGGTTGCCCTTCTTGTCCGTGTAGGTGAAGGACGCCGTGTTCTTCGCGTGGAAGTACTCGGTGCCGGTCACGTTGCCGGGGGTGTTTACCTTCTTGTCGTCGGCGGTCAGGCCCTTGACGTTGACCAGCTGCGTGGCGACCTTGACACTCGCGTTCGTGTACTGGCTCTTGCCCACGTTCACGTAGAGCGTGTTGCTAGCCGCATCCACGGACCACTTGCCGACGTACGCGTCGGAGGCGAAGTCCGCGGCGGGGCCGGAGAAGCCGGTCGCCTCGGAGAGCGTCAGCTGGGCCGCGCCGGTGCCGGTGGCGTCGTTGGCGCGGATGCCCGTGGCGGAGATGAAGCCGGCATCCTGCGGGGCCCAGGTGTAGTTCGTGGAGAGCCGGTCGGTGATGACCACGTTCTCCTTGAGCTTGGGCTTCAGGTTGGTGCTGCCGTCCCACGAGTTCAGGTTGGCGTTGAGCGTGAACTCGACGGCAACCGGCGCCGCCAGGGTGCCGTCCTCGTTGAGGACCGGGATCGAGTACCTCGGGGAGGCCGACTTGCCGAAGGCGCCGTCGGGGCCCACCTCGGCCATGTTGCCCCAGCCGTCCTTGATGTTGACCGTGGCCGACTTCTCGACGGCCCCCGGGCCGAAGGACGCGGTGTTCTTCAGGGCGGCGATGTCAAAGTTCTTGCCGGTCTCGAAGTTCTCGTCGGCGGCGACCTTGGCCAGGAAGTCCTGGTACCAGCCATCCAGCGTGGCCTGGTCCTTGACCTTCAGCTTGTACGTGATCGTCGTGACGGAGAAGGCCGGCACGTCGAGGGTGCCCTCGAAGCCGTCGGCGGTCACGGTCGGGTCAAAGGTGACGCCCGGGACGGTGATGGGGGAGTCGCTCGATGCGCTCTCCCAGCGGGTCTGGGACACGGAGAAGCGACCGGGCACCAGCACCAGGCCGGCGGGCAGCTCATCGACGATCGGGTAGTCAGCATCTGCCGCCAGCGACGTCACGTTCAGGGTGTAGGTGAACTCGGTGTCGAGCGCGCCCGGCTTGATGGAGATGCGCTCGGACGGGGTCTTGTTGCCAGCGGACTGGTCAACGTTGAACAGGTCCGGCTTGGCGTTGTTGACCGACTTGGACTGCTCGTTCTTCGTCGGGGCCGGCTTGGACTCCGTGCCCTTGACGGTCACCTCGACCTGGCCCGTGTTGCTCGCGCCGAGGTCCCAGGAGATGGGCTCCGTGGAGGAGTTCTTCTCGCTCTGCGCCTTGAACACCGCAAAAACATAACCTTCCACGGTGTCCGCGGCGATCTTGTCGGCAAACGTGAGCACGAGTTTATTAGGGTTGGTCGGGCTCACCACGAACGACTTAATAGCCTCATTGTTGGTTAGATCACCAGTAAGGCTAGTGATCGGGCCCTTGACCGAGAACTCGAAGGACTTGCCGGCCAGGTCGGACCACGTCTGGCCCTCCTGCGGGCCGTAGCCCACCGCGAGCATGAGATCGGCACCCGGGTTGAGCACCTCGCCCGGCTTCACCTCGGCGCCCGGGACCGGCTTGCCGTTCGCCCACGCGACGTGGTTCACGGTCGCGGAGAGCGGGTTGGAATCCGGCGCAGCGTTGGCCGGCGCCAGGCTCAAGCCAACGAGGGAGCCGAAGGCGAGCAGGAACGCGGCAAAGGCCGCAATGACATTTTTGAATCCCGTTTTCCGGGCGCTGGGCGCGCGCGTACTAAGGGCGGCAGATCCGGGGGAATCTGCCACAGAGGGGTGTGACATAGCGGCCTTCCGGGAGTGAATTGGCAGAGTGCCATCCGACCCTTCTTATCAAAATTTGACTTCCAAGTCACGCTCGAGTGTATTTGGGGCTCTTCGGACATCCGGTGGGGGTAGGGCTCGCCGGGTGATGGTTGGCGGGTAGGGGTCGAGGTCCCCGAGGATCAGAAGCGCTAACTCCCTGATCTATCACGAGGACCTCGACGTGCTTCA
>NZ_QQXK01000030.1 GCF_003575975.1 Galactobacter valiniphilus
CGAACCTGCGCTAACCTGACCACGCGACCTGAGGAATTCCGATGAGCAACTCTGGGGAATTTCGATGAGCGCCATCAAGCTACTGACTCGCGCCGTTGACGGTTGCGAGCTTCAAGGTCCAGCCTGGCGGAGTCTCGAGTCGCATTGTTTGTCGCTGCCGCCTGCTGCCGGATCTGCCCGGCGGCAAACACCAGAGCGACAGTGCCTGCGATGCCTCCGATCCATGTTCCCCACGCTGCCCAGTCGTCGGCCGTATGAGGCCGAATGTATCGGGGCTCTGGGAGCGTGACGTAGTAGAAGATCACGGCGATGCTGCAGAGGTAGACGCCGAGGAGGGCGACGGGCACCCAACGCCCTTGGCGCCACCACTTCCCGTTCTGTTCTGGGCGCATGATCAATCCAGTGTTGCTTCGGGGTCGATCGAGAGCAGCGCTTCGTAGACGGCCTCAGTGATCGCTTCATCCGAGGTGCGCGTGTAGTACGAGCCGGTCTCGTCGTCGACGACGTGGATGGTGAGGCCGAGCCAAGCGCGGGCGTAGTCGGTTTCAACGGGCAGGCCAGTGAAGCCGGCCTCTACGGTGGCGAAGACTTCGCGGGCGTCATCGTCTACTTGGGCGGCGAAGTGCAAGTACAACGCAGCTGCCTGCAACATCGGCAAGCACGCCCCGTCCTGCGGCCCGTTCTCCTGCGTGGGGATGGTGACGCTGGCGCGGGGATCGAGGAGCTGGCGCACGCTTGCGGGGCGGGAAGCCGCGGCGCTGTTGATCATCGCGTTGAACCGCGCGGCCAGCAGTGCTGAGCTTGTGAAGTCGTCAGGGTCGACGACCGGGTTCTCACTCATCGCTCTCACCCTCATCCGGCTCCGCGGTCGCGGGCTGCTCCGGTTCGGCACTCTTGGCCGCGGCGGTGACCTCGGCCGTGCTGATGCCGAGGCGTTCGGCCACGGCGCGCTTGGCCTCGCCGGTGGCGAGCATCGCCACGACGACGCCGGCGGCTTCCTCACGCGCGGCCGCGGAGTCACGGTCGGCTTGCTCGCGCAGCGAGGCGATCTTCTCTTCCAGCTCGGTCTCGATCGCCTCGATGCGATCGGCGGCGACGAAGTAACCGGTGGCGAGCTCGATGAGCTCTTCGTTGCGGCGGGTGATCTCTTCGGCTCGCGCGCGGGCCTTCTCGCGGGCCGCGAGGGCGGCGGATGCCTTGCGTGGCTTGCTCATGTCTTTGTCCCCAATCTCTCATTCCCGCCCTAACGGTCAGCGCACCAGTCGCTTCGCCGGCTTCGCCGGGACGCTGGCGCTTCGCGCGAGCGGACTTCGCAACGCTTAAGCCTCTTCTTTGCGGTGCCCTTTCCACACGTGGACAGCCCCTGAGCTTTGCTCGTGGCTCCGGCCTGCCCACCTGTGGAAAGCCCACCGCTCCTGCGCCTTTGAACAATCGACTCGTTACCGAGTCTCATGTGCAAAGCCGCATCACAGTGTGATGGCCAAATCTTACTTGTTCAGCCTGACCCTGTCTCTCGTTCCTCGGACAGGCTGAACCATCCAGATCTGTCACACCTCATGCATCATTGATATGTGAGGCCGTCCCCGCGTACCCTGGCGGAGTGATGACCGTGCACAAGCTCAGTGCCGGCGACGGGTACACGTACTACACGCGTGAGGTCGCCAGTGGTGATGAGCTGCGCGCACCAGGGCGGAAACTGGGTGACTACTACACCCTTTCCGGGAACCCTCCGGGGATGTGGGGCGGCCGAGGTGCCGCCCTTCTTGGCGTCTCGGGCGAGGTCACCGAGGCACAAATGGAGCTGCTGTACGGCCAGGGACTGCACCCACTCGCGGGCCAAAAGAACCCGGCCACTGGGGCCGTGATTCCGGCGAAACTGGGTCAGCGGTTCAAGCGCACCAACCAGGGCGACCCTGAGCTGGCCAAGCGCATCAACGAGGCCATGGGTGACTTCACCCGCCTGCAGAAGCGCGAGCCTGACGCCGATGAGCGCCGCAAGATCCGCACCAAGGTGGGCGGTCAGTACTTCCGCGAACAGCACGGACGCAACCCCTCATCGAAGGAAGAGCTCTCCCAGTTCCTCACCCGCCAGGCCAAGCCGGCAGGCAACGCTGTGGCCGGCTTCGACCTCGTGTTCTCCCCTCCCAAGTCCGTCTCCTTCCTCTGGGGAGCCTCCACTGATGAGGCCCGCGAGGCGATCGAGAAGGCCCAGTGGCTGGCCATCCAGGACACGATGACGTTCCTGGAGGACAACGCCACGTTCACCCGCAAGGGACGCAACGGCGTGCGCACCGAAGCCGTCCAAGGCGGCTTGACCTATACCCGCTTCCGTCACTTTGACTCCCGCACGGGCGACCCGCAGCTGCACGATCACGTCGTGGTCTCCAATAAGGTGCTGGGCTTGGATGGCAAGTGGGGAACCCTCGATGGGTCCCAGCTCTACAAGTTCAACGTGACCGCCTCGGAGCACTACAACCGCCGCATCATCGAGCGCGTGAGCGAGTTCCTGAACGTCGCTCCGGTGATGCGTCAGGTGCCTGGCAAGCAGCCGATCATGGAGATCGGCGGCGTGCCCATGGCTGCCATCGAGGCCGCCTCTTCGCGCCGCGCGGACATCACCGCCGACCTCGATTCCCTCGTGCAGAAGTTCACCGCCGAGCACGGCTACGCCCCCAGCAAGAAGCAGATGATCCGCCTCTCCCAGCAAGCCACGCTGGCCACGAGGCCGGATAAGAAGGAGGGCAAGTCCCTCCAAGAACTCACCCGCGGATGGAAGGACAAGTTCTTCCAGGTGGACGGCGTCGACGTCGGAACGCGCGCCCTTGAGCGGGCTCAGCGCTACGCCCGACGCAACCCCGAACTGGCCGCCGGCGGGCGCTTTGAGCTCGACGTGCAGGGCGTTGGCAAGGCCGCCAGCGACGTGATCGAGAAGGTCCAGTCCCAGCGTGCCGTGTGGTCCAAGCACCACGTGGAGGCCGAGACCCGCCGCCACCTCGGGGCCATGGCCGGGGCGCAGATCGTCCCTAACGAGCTGATCTCCACCGTCGTGACCGAAGCCCTGGGAGGTCAGTCCCTGACCGTCACACCTCCCACTCCGGTGCCGGCCCCGGTGCAGGGGGCGGTCATGGACGTGTCCGTGTACCAGCGCCCCAACGCCACGCTCTACACCTCCAAGAGCGTCCTCGAAGCCGAATCATCCCTCCTGGATGCGGCCTCCACCTCGGTGATTCCGGCCGCCGGCGTGCAGACCTTCGAGAAGGTTCTCGCCTCCCACGAAGGACCCCTGGATGAAGGGCAGATCGCCCTCGCCCGAGCGTTTGCCACCAGTGACAGGCTGCTCGTGGCGGGCATCGGCCCGGCCGGTGCGGGCAAGACGACGGCGATGTCCCTGGCCGTCGATGCGATCCACGCAGCCGGCGGCCGCGTGATCGCGATCGCTCCCACGGCGGTGGCCGCGAACCTGCTGGGCCAGGAGGTGGGCGCCGAGCGCATGACCATCGACGCCCTCTTGATGAGCAGGAACCAGCCCTCGGAGACGTTCGTGCCGCTCAAGCCCGGCGACGTCGTCCTGCTCGATGAAGCTGGCATGGTCGGCACCCCACAGTTCGCCCAGGCCGTCGCCCTGGCCTCCGAAGCTGGCGCCGTGGTGCGCGCCGTGGGCGATGACCGCCAGCTCGCAGCCATCGGCGCCGGCGGCGCGCTGCGCCTGATCGACCGCGAAGTCGGAGCCGTCCGGCTCGAGGACGTGCACCGCTTCCGACACGAGGACGGCACCCCCAACACCGAAGAAGCCGCCGCCTCCCTGGCGATGCGCGAACCGGCCGCCACCGGCCCGGATGCGCCCTGGGCCTACTACCAGGACGCCGGGCGAGTGCACGCCGGCGCCGTGGAACTCATGGCCGACGAGGTCTTCGCCGCCTGGCAGAAGGACACCAACACCGGGCGCACCTCGCTGATGCTCGCCCCGAGCAACGAACTCGTGGCCGGCCTGAACCTCAAGGCCCAGACCTACCGCATCGGCACCGGCGAACTCGACCCCGAGCACTACGTGGGCATCCGCGACGATGCCCGCGTGCACGTCGGCGACCTCATCGTCACCCGCAACAACGACCGCCGCCTGGCCTTCAGCCAGGGCCGGGACTTCGTCAAGAACAACGACACCTTCACCGTCACCGCCCTGAACAAGGACGGCTCCCTGACCGTGCAGCACACCCGCCACGGTGCCACCGCGACCCTGCCGGCTGAGTACGTGCGAGCCCACGTCATGCTCGGCTACGCCTCCACCGTGCACCGCGCCCAAGGCATCACCGTGGACACCGCCCACGCCCTGCTCACCGCCACCACCGACCGCGCCGGCGCTTACGTGGCCACCAGCCGCGGACGCTACGAGAACCGCGTCTATGTCGGGCTGCAGGAGAACGAGAACCCCGCCGACGTGCTCGCCACGATCGCCGCGAACCACGAACCCGTCCTCACCGCGCACGGGGCCATCGAGCACGAACGCGAGAACGCCCGATCCCTTGCCAAGCTCGCGGAGATCTACCGGGACGTGTACGACATGGCCCACACCGAGCGCGTGAAGAACACCATCCGTGGCGCCCTCGGCTCCGACGCGGCCGACGTCGTCACCTCTGACGCGTTCGGCGCCGTGCGCACCCATATGGACCAAGCCCAAGCCGCTGGCCTGGACCCGGTCGTGCTGCTGCGCAACGCCTACGAGAAGCGCGAAATCGTCTCCGGTGATGACCCGGCTGCCGTGCTCGCCTGGCGCATGGAAGCCCTCGCCACCAACTACCGCGCCCAGATCGCCGGCGCTGGGGAGCGACCTCTGGCCAATGTCCCCGAGGCGCACCTGCGCGCGCTGCAGGCCCGCGCCAGCGAACGCCTGGGCGAGAGCATGGCCACGCCGCGGCAGCTCGTGGAAGCCGAAGCCGTCGAGGCCGGCGTGAAGCCCTACACGCACCGCCTGTTCGGGCACCTCACGGACACCAGCCTCGAAGCGCGCATTGAGTACGCCCAAGACCAGCAGGCCCGGCAGATCCCCTCCGACCCAGAGAATAAGTCCGCGCAGCTGGGCTGGGAGATCACCCGCCTGCAAGAAGAGGCACGCCTACGTCAGGTGATGCCGGCGCCGTTGCATGAGGCTGAAACCCTCATGCGCGAACAGCCCATGCACCAGCTCGCCGCCGAGACCGTCCTGGCCCGGATCAACACCGAGCTGCAGCTGCGCACCATCACCGCCCCCGAAGCGCTAGCGCGCCCCGTCGACGACACCGAGCGCGTGGGTGAATGGCTCGCGCCCACCGCAGATCTTGTGCACCCGGACATGCCCACGCCGTGGCGCACCCAGCTCGAGGGATACAGGGAGACCGTGGCCACCGAACACGCCCGTGTTGGAGCGAACCTCGCAGCCAACCCGCCAGTCTGGACCGATGCCCTCGGCCCGGTGCCCTCCCGCCCGGACCGCGCCGAAGAGTGGAGGACCCTCGCGGCCGACATCCAGGCGTACCGCCACACCTACAACATCCCCGACTCCGAGACCGCCCTCGCACCCAGGGAGCATCAGGCGCGTCCCGTCGTCCAGGAGCTCGCCGCTCGCGCGACCGCGCTGCACAAGCACTCGGCGCTGACCAACCAGCCAGGAGCGTCCGAGCAGAACCGCCAGGGCAAGGCCAACCGTGCCGAGGACGCCGCGCGACCGAACATCGAGCCCACTGAGGCCGAGGCGTTCGTCGCGCAGCTGCGCCAGGAGCGCGAGGCTCAGCGAACGGCCGCCACACGGCCAGGCGAAGACGGGCCGGCGCCGGCCGGGGAGAGCCCCGAGGCGAAGCGGGCGCGTCTGCGCGCCGCCGTCGCGGCGCTGAACACCGAGCCCGGAACCAAGGCCACCGAGAAGATCGAGCCGGCCAAGCCCGCGAGCCGTCTCGCCCAGGCCCGTGCCGAGCTCGAGGACATGTGGAGCAAGCGCCCCGCCCCGGACGCGACCCCCAAGCCGGCCAAGAAGCCCGAATCCGCGGCCGAGGCCAGCAAGAAGGACGACGAGGCCCAGCGCCGGCGCCTACGCGACACCCAGCAGCCCACCCGAGACATCGGCGGCGGCCCCCAGCTGTAGTGCCCGCGCCCGGCCGAACGGGCTCCGTGGGTGAGGGCGGTCCGTCGTGAGGGCACAAAAAAGGCGGCCCCTCGGGGCCGCCTGGCCGCATCAAACGGAAAAACCCGGACACGAAAATACGATGTGGTACGATGGCCTTTGGCTGATGCCCTGTTCGCAGCAGAGCTGAAGCCGAAGAAGATCCATCCACACATCGGGAGGTATGTCTGACACTCACCAGGAGTGCCGTGTTGTATCTGAGAGTCTTTGCCAAGTCTCTACGTTTATTTTACACAATAATGAGCAGACTTCAAGACGGTCGTCCCTGATTAGCTGAGATGTCATTATCCTCCCCTGATTTCAAGGGAGTCATTATGACCGAGAAAAACAAGGCCGCGGCCGCGGCAGGAAGCACGGTCAAGAAGGCCTACCGCGTAGGGGTGATCGCAGTCACCTGCGATCGGATCTGGGCGTTGGCTCAGAAGCTCTGGGGGTGGACCTTGGAGATCTGCCGCGGCTTGGCCGAAGGGATCAACGACGACCCGGGGAACTTCCCCGGGCCTGACCTGATCCTGGCCTGACGTGTTGTGGCGTGGGGCATCACGCCCCGCGCCACAACCTCCGGGCCCTTCCCTCATCGCGGAGGGGTGCCGGGGGTGAACCGCACCCCTGAAGGCATGTGCTCTTCCACCGCTTTCACGTGTAGCGGGTTGCGCGCCGATCCCCGCTGGTCCGTGTACTCCTGGCTGAGAGCCCACCCCAGCGGCGAGAGCACATAGAACACGGACAGGAGCAGCCCGCGCGCTGCAGCTCCGACGTAGCGCCCGACGTTCTGCACCTCCCACGAAAGCTCACCGTGGCGCATGAGCACGTCTCGGATGGCCCATCCGGCCAGGATCACGAGCCCGGCCGCCACGATGCCTAAGACCACCCACAGCCATTGCGCGTATCCGCTTTCGCCGATGATGACGACGGAGAGCAGGACAGAGGCTCCCGCTCGACTCAACGGACCTGTCGTGACGAAGAGAGCGGCGACCATCAGGCCGCCGACACCCACGCAGGCCACGAAGAACCCTCGCTGGGCTATCCACTCCCCGACTGGCGTCGTCCACTCTGAGGGGATGGCCAGCCAGTCCAACGCTCGCCCGAGCTGCTGCAGGGGCTTGAGCCCGTTGCCTGCCCCGAACCCCGCGGCCAGGAGCAGTGCGCTGCAGACGAAGCGGTACACGTTGTCCAACGTCAGCTTGAAGAAGCGCTCCACGAACTCCACCACGTCCCTCCCTTCCTAGCCCGTCACACCTGCGGCGACCAGGGGCGCGGCTGCCAGCCGGCCGCTTGCGCAGAGAACTCGCCGGCCACACCCGGCGCCGGCGGCACGACGGGGAGTTGGTCGGTGCGCGGGGTTGGTTCGTGGCTGTCGCCGCGGTCGAGCCAGGTCCGGAAGGACACCGGCGGGGTGATCGGGGAGACGGGGCGTTCGGTGCGCTCCTCCTCGTGCCTGACGGTGCAGCGCTCCCAGCCGTTGTACTCGCGCGCCATGCGGATGGCGTTGGGCATGTAGTTCGTGGACCAGTAGATGGCGTCAGCGCTGTCGGCTTCGTGGCCGTAGTTCGCTGCCCGCCACGCATAGAACAGGTCCAGCAGGAGCATGCGCCCGTGCGGGTGCAGGTACCAGCACTCGGGGATGCGCAGGTCGTTCGCGGCATAGGGCGCGTAGTTGGCGTTGAACCAGATGACCCACTCGGCGACCTTCTGCCATTGCAGGGCCGCTTCCTCGTCGTCTGCTTCGCGCAGGTTCCAGGGGTCCGGGTCGAGCGGGTCTGCCTCGGGGGTGGCCTCGTCGATGCGTTCGGTGAGCTCGGTGAGAGCGTTGGTGTGCCCGTCGACCTGCCCGGCCAGGCTCTTGACCTTGGCCAGGAGCTCGAAGACAACGTCCTCGAGCTCGCCTGTGCCGATCGCCTCAGTCTCTGGGGTGGTCTCTTCCTGCGTCATCGGCCGGCCTCCTCAACAGCGATGCGCCCGGCCAGCGCTTCGGCCTGGCGCTTCTGGTCCTTGATGCCGGCGGCATCCTTGCGCTCGAACACGGCCTCGAGGCGTACCACCGTGGGCGGGACGTTGCGATAGACCATGAGTGCCTGGCCGACCTCGAGCTGCTTGAGCTCTTCGGCTCGCATCACGGCCTTCTCCGCGGTGCTCACCGTGCGCGATCCGCCGCCGCGGCCCACGGAGTAGGAGGAGCGTTGCTCGTCGCGCACGCCCATTTCCTCGGCGTACTCCTTCAGGTTGGAGGCCTTGAGCCCGGGGAGGAGGAACTTCACGTTGGCGGTCTCCTCGATGGTCTCGGCGACTTCGCGGCCCCAGCGTGAGACGTTCTGGGAGAAGGACTGGCTAAAGCCCAGCACGCGGATGCCGCGCCCGCCGGAGTCGGTGAGCACGGAAGTCATGTCCGGTAGGGCTGCGACGTTGGGGGCCTCGTCCAGGAGCATCGACAGCGGAGGCCAGAGCCGCCCGCCGGGGCGCTGCTGGGAGAGGCGCTTAGCGGTGCGGAAGACGTAGTCGGTGAACATGGACACCAGCGGCGCCATCCGTGAGTCCGCGCCGTCGGCCAGGACGTACAGGGTGTTGTTCCCGGCCAGGAAGTCTTCGGCCTTGAACGCGATCGAGGTAGGAACCCGGAACTGGGAGAGCACCCGTTCGGAGACGAGCGGTTCGACCAGGCCCATGAGGGTGGCCTTGATCGAGTCCTGCGTCTCCCCAGCACGGGAGGACAGGCGCTCCTTGAGGTGGCCGGTGAACACGTCGTTGTATCCGAAGCCCGTGAGGATGTCGACGGGCTCACGGTTGCCAGGGTCCATGATCCACTTGATCACGTCGCCCATGTCCTTGTGCCCGATCGCGGCCGCGTGCAGCAGACGCCCGAGGACGGCCGCGGCCTGGCCGGAGAACCAGTCCCCGTTCTTCGTGCCCTTCATCGGCGCAGCCGAAGCCCACGCCAGACCCCGATCCAGGGCCTCGTTCTGGTCCTCACACCCGGAGATCGGGTTCCACCGGACCTGATCAGGCCAGTTGGAGATCTGGTCCAGGTCGAAGACGGCCACGCGGCCCTTCTCCTGGCGGGCGATCGCCGTCCAGAACAGCACGTCCACCTTGGTGGAGGTCGTCAGCACGGGGCCGATGGCTTCCAGGATCGCGGGGACCACGATGTAGAGGGTCTTGCCGGCGCGCTGCGGGGCGTAGCACCAGCCCGCGTCCTCCCACTGTGCCCACAAGGCCGTCTTGCCGTTGTAGGCGACCTTCACCACCACGTCTTCGTCCTTCACATCGGGCGGGACGTCTAACGCCTGGCGGGCCTTGCGCGCGGCGGGCTTGAGCCCCATCACCGAGAGGATCGAGCGACCCACGGGGGTCTTCTCGTTCTTGCCTCGGTTCAGCAGCGGGGCGATGAGGAAGTAGTAGCCGAACGTCAGCACCACCATGATGCCGATGAGCAGCACCACGAGCAGGATCGTGGAGCCCGTGGACCAGTGGAACTGGCCGGCGGTGGCGTACTTGATCAGCTCGATGGGGTTCCAGGAGACCTTGGAACCCTTCACGGGCATCCAGGCCTGGCCCCAGTTGATCGCCGCCAGCACCACAGCCACGACGGCGGCGATGAATACCCACGCCATGATCGTGGAGCTGGCCCCAGAGGAGCGCTTCGGGGTGGAGGGCATCGGTGTCTCCTAAGACTGAGATCGAGCAGGACGGTCAGAAGAGGTGGCTCTCACCACTCGGGATCGAGGGGCCGCAGCAGCAGCACTGCCGCGTAGTCCTCGAAGGTGTACCCGGAGGCGTCGACCACCAGGTCAAGCAGCACCGGCGCCGCTGAGTCCTCCAGGGCGTCGAGGTCCTGGCGCAGCCGGAGCTGATCAAGGCCCTGGAGCTTGGCGGAGAACAGATGCCCGCGCTCGTCGCGCACATGCACTGTCGGATCGTTCTGTGCCCAGAACTCGGCCTGCCGGTACTCGTGGAACTCAGCCCAGGGCCAGCCCTCCCAGTCCCGGCACTCCTCACCGACACCGGCCCCACAGGCTTGGCACGCCAGGCTCAGGAACGTGCCAGGGAAACGCAACCCCGCCTCGTCCAGGCTCACGGCCGAGGCCGCGAGCACTCGGGGAGCCGGCAGCCAGGCAACGAAGCTTCCCTGCTCGGTGACCTCCGCCAGCAACGCCACCTCATCCAAGGGGTTGCCGTGGCCACCGCGCCGAGCCAGGTAGTGCCCACCCTCATAGGTGACGTGGTGACGATTCGAGCGCTCCGGCGCCTGACTCGGCGACGCAAGAGCGGACGGGTGCGTCTTAGGCTGCGAGGCCATTGGACTCACGCTCCTCACGGGCGCTGTGGACGAGCATGGCGGTGTCCGTATCGGTCAGGGCCACTTCCAGGTCGGATCGGGTGTGCTTGAGGTTGATGGCTGGGTGCTTGCCGATCTTGAACAGGCACTCACCCCGGTTCAGGTGCTTGATGGTCGCTTCACTGCCCGGGGCCAGATCGAAGAACTCCACAGCGGAGAGAGCGTCTTGGTTGCGCTTTTGCATGTAGACGGCCACGGTGGAGCACTCCTTCAAGATCGTCTCGGCGGCAGAGTTCTTGGGGATGTCAGAGACGTGGTGGAAGGCGAACCAGTTGCCCAGGCCGATACCGCGGGAGACCTTCAGGTTGCGGCGGATCACGGTGGCGACCATGCCGACCACGACGTGCCAGGCTTCTTCGATGATGAAGTGTGTCTTGCGCCCTGCAGCGCGCTGGGCGAAGAGGTGGTTGGCCAGCCAGGTGTTCACGACCATCATCACCAGCGGGATCGCCGGCCCGGACTCGGGCAGCTGGGAGATGTCGAAGACCGTCAGCCCGGCGCCCAGGCGCACGGACTGGCTTGTTTCGCCGTCGAAGAGGCCGGCGAGGTCGTCACTGACCATGCGTTCGATCTCGAAGGCCATGTCCAGGCCCCAAGCCCGCATCGCGGCGACGCCCTCGTGTACCAGGGCGGCATCGTCCTCGTGTGGGTCGATCAGGCGGGCCATGAGCATCCGCAGCGTAGGGACCTTCCCAGCCGCGGCCGCGTCCAGGCGGGCGCGGCGGTGGGCGGTGCGCAGCGCCTTGCCCTCACGCGGGGTGAGGGTGCGATCCATGATCGTCTCGATCATCACGCGCACCAGCCGGTTCTGGTTCTCCGGCCGCGGGGCGTTGGCGTCTTCCTTCTCCTCGAGGCGCTGGGCGTCGGAGGAGAGCGGGTCAATGTCCAGGTACGGGGCGACCTCATCGTCCAGGACGTTCAGGCAGGTGCCGCCGGTGCCGATGCGGAAGGTGATGGGCTCACGCCCCATCAGGCGCGACAGGGAGGCGTATTCGCCCTCGGTGGCGTCCGAGCCCTGGGGCTTCTTATCCACCACGAGGACGTCGCGGCCCATCAGCAGCGGGCGCAGGGTGCCCCAGGTCTTCAGCAGCGAGGACTTCGAGGAGCCCACGTCGCCGATGATGCACACGTTCGGGTCGTTCACGAGCTCCGGGTAGGACACGAAGGGGTCGTGGATGATGATCTGCCCGGAGTCCTCATCAATGCCCACGATCAGCCCGCGATGGTTCGTCGGCGCCCACGGCACCGCCAGGTTGGAGACCTCCATCTGACGGGTCGTGGACAGCGCCCCGATCGGGGCCGGGTCATACATTCCCAACGCCGAGCCGATCGTCAGGCGCCGGCCGGCGTCGAAGGACGCCCACGGCTCCGACTGCCCACCGGCCACGGCCCGCTCCGCCCGCTCGGAGCGCACCTTCTTCGAGGTGCGTGCCGGGCGGTTCTTCTTGCTCTTGCGCGAGCTCACCTCATCGGCGGCGGCCGCCGGCTTTGGGGTGCGGGTGAAGATGCTCATCGGATTCCCCTTCCCAAGGGCATGACGGCCGCCAGGGCCAGGTCTTGTTTCCCGTCGAGCCATTCGATGCGCTCGATACCGGCGTCGAAGGCTTGGGCCTCGATCTGTGAGGAGACTTGGTAGAGCTCTTCCTCCGAGGCCACCGTGAAGGAGATGTACGCGGCCCACTCAGCACCGTGGTGCCCGGAATTGGGCTTCAGGTCCATCGCGCGCTGCGTGTCCGCGCCCAGCAGCACCTCTTCGGTGCCGTCGCCGACCTGGCCGCGCTTGTCGCGTTCGCGCTTGCGGGCAACGGAGGTGGCGCGGCGGCGGCGAGCCTTGCCGCGGGAGATCGCGGCGTCCTCGAGCTTGTTGATCCAGGAGACCGAATGCACCACGGCCGGCTGGATGGTGGAGACGAACTGGTTCATCGTCCGCACCGAGATCTCATCGCCTGCGAAACCGTTGCGGGGGATGTAGCCGGTGCGCGTGTACGCGCGCCCGTCGGCCACGACCGCCTCGCGGGTGATCGAGCCATCCAGGTGGGAGAACACCGTCTCGGGGGTGACGGCGACGGCGTCGACGTCGAAGCGGTAGGGGTTTTGCAGGTGGGCGAGCAAGCCCATGAGCATGGTGCCGTCCACCGGGCGGAAGTCCTCGAAGGAGCCACCCATGCGGCCCTTGGCCATCAGCGTGTGCGCTTCCTGGGCGATGCCGCGTTCGCGGGCGTCCTCGTAGCCGGCGAAGCGTCGGTCCAGACGCGAGAGCGCCTCGGACCTATCAAAGCGCAGCACGACGTAGGAGCGGTGCTGCTCCCCGACCCGGCGGGCGTCCGTCGTGAGCTGCTGGTAGGAGCGCAGCACCTCTTCGCTCACGTGCCCGTCCACGAAGTCTTTGAGCCACATGAC
The DNA here is from genome assembly GCF_003575975.1 of Galactobacter valiniphilus. GTDB lineage: Bacteria > Actinomycetota > Actinomycetes > Actinomycetales > Micrococcaceae > Galactobacter > Galactobacter valiniphilus. The sequence goes on from NZ_QQXK01000030.1 coordinate 12,885, forward strand.
GTGATCGACCATGTCGGCCGGGACCGAGCGGGTGAAGGACTGCACGTGCGAGACCGGGTGCGTGCGCCGGGCCGCCTGCGCCAAGAACCCTGCGCCCCAGGACAGGAATGGCACCTCGGCCACATCGGACTCCACCGCCCCCAGGGACTTGCCCTGCACCTCAAACACCACCGAGTAGTAGGCATCGGCGGTGTTGGCGTGCCGGGCGACCGCGATCATCGACCCGTCAGGGCAGGGCACCTGGCGGATCTGGACCTTCCCGAAGAACAACGGAGCCGCCAATGCCTGCGATGAGCGCTCCTTGGCGCGCTTCATCGCCGCCACGAGCTGTGCCGGGCGCTCCTGGCTGGCGCCGGGCGCGGCCGGGGCCGGCTGCTTGGCCTTGCGCGCTGCGAGCACCGCCTTGGCGTGCTCACGGTTCGCGGCCACCCGCGCGGCCGCTTCGGCCTCGGTCTGAGGGTCAAAGACGTTCGTGCCCTGGCGTGCGCGCACCCTCGTGTAGATCGCCTCCGTGAGAAGGGCGATCACCGAGCGCCCACCCAGCAGCGGCGCCGGCCACGAGAGCAGCAACCCCGCCCCGGCGATCGCCGCGGCGAACACCAGGGACCACAGCGAAGACATTCCAGTCAGCAAGACCGCCGCCGCGATCAGACCGGCGCCGATCAGGAACCAGGTCTCGGGCTTGGAGCGGCCACCGATCAGGCCGCGGCCCTTGAGCTCTCCACCAAGTGCAACGCTGCGTGCCATGACCCCTACTCCTGTTCCTTCGAAGCGGGGGCGCCCTTGAAGTTCCCCCACGAAGTGGGCATCTGCCCATAATCACTAGCCGCGCGGCGGGCCGCGCGGGCGCTTTCACGCCCAGCCCACAGCGCCCCCACCAGACCCGACTTGATCGCCCCACCAGTCGCACCTGCAGCCGTCGCCAACGCCGAAGAACCACCCCCGCCGGGGCCGGCGTTCAAAGCGGCGCGGCGGCCACCAGAACGAGCGCCAGGGGCCGCAGAACCGCCAATGGAAGTGGTGCTGCCCGGGGTAGCACCAGGCTCCCCGGCAGAAGCTCCCGTGCCCTGCTTACTGACTGAGCCGCCGGCGTTGGTCCAGGCCGCGCCACCGCGGCGCTGCCGCGCACCGGCCCCGGCGGTGCCGGTGGCTGGGCTCGCGGACGAGGCGCCACCAGCGGCAGTGGAGCCCGCCCCGGACCCGCCGCCCCAACCGGCCTGCGTGCCCGAACCCGCCGAGCCAGAGCCCGGAGCGTTGAAGGACTGGCCGCCGCCCTGGGTACCGGCGCCGCCGCCGTGGGAGTCGGCGGCCGCGCGACGTCGCGCGCGCCCGTTCTGCTGCAGGGTGCTGAACGCCTTGCCCGCGCCGCCGGTCACCGCGCCTGCCACACCACCGGCCAGCACGGCCCCGCCGGTGCCGGAGGGGACGTCGTCGGCGTCCAGGACCGGCATGAACTTGAACAGCAATGCCGGGGAAAGGGCCAGCATCAGCAAGATGATCCCGGTGGCGGCCAGGGAGCCGACGTTGACCAGCACGTCATCGGTGCCGGTCTTGAACGCAGGGGTGGCGGCCAGGAGCGAGAACGCCCCGCCGAGCAGGACGAACACGATGGGCTTCATGAAGATCATGACCACGACCACCGAGCCGATCTTCGCCAGGCGCGGGCGCAGGCTCGGCACCAGGGCCAGGCCCCACAGGATCGCCACGGCCAGGCCGGCGAAGCCCATGAAGAACGGGCTCAGCAGCAAGAACACCAGCAGGCCAAAGGCTCCCAGCAGCAGAATGCCGAAGAGGATCACGGCCAGCACGGACCCGAACCAATCGGTGGACTGCATGGCACCGAAGCCAGCGATCACGGAGACGAAGTTGTTGATCGCCCCAGCAGCCCAGCCTGAGGCCCCATCCGTCAGGCCGGACGACCACTTCTGCGCCAGGCCCATCAGGCCCGGGCCGAAGATCGCCAGGAGGAACCCGCCAGGCAGGTAGTACATCATCGAGGTGCCAAAGGAATCGTCAGAGACCTTCCCCTCGCCGTAGCGCTTGAAGAGCAACAGCATCATGAAGGTCATGACCACCACGCCGATGCCAGCGAACGCACCCCACACGCTGCGGAACTCCTTCGAGTTCGCATCCAGACCAGTGACGGAGGTCAGGGAGGTGAGCACCTGCTTGGTGCCCTCCACTGACTGCGTCTTGAAGTCATTGGCCAGGTTATCCAGGGCGGTCTTGGGGTCCGCGATGAACTTGGCCACGTCGATGGCGTTGCTCACCCCCGTGACCTTGCCCAGAATCGCGAACGCGGCCATCAGGGTGGCGTCGTTGGCCTTCTTCATGCCGGCGAGCACCTGGTTCGCGCAGCCCTTGGCGAATGACTCACTCGGGGAGCCCTGCGCGATCGCCAGGCAGATCTTCGTGTCCGGGACCTTGCCCTGGATGAACTCATCGACGTTCTCGTAGGCCTTCGTCAGGCCAGCACGCACGACCTCCTCACACCGATCCTTCACCCCCAACTGATCTCTGAAATCTGCTTTCTCGCATTTCTTCTTGGCGTCTTCGATGATCGCTTCGTCGCGGACCTTGGCCTTGCCGGCCGCGTCGAGGCTGTTCCAGCGCTTCCACTGATCCGCGTTCATCCCCGAGGGCGGGTTATCCGCCGCCGAGGCCGGAGCCACCGGCGTGGCCACGACCAAGAAGGCCACCAAGGCGGCCATCAGGACATTCAGCGCCGTGCGCCAGCTGAGCTTCTTACTGAGCATTGGAGACCTCGAACCAACCGTCGCGCGAAAGCGGCTTGCCCTCATCGGAGGTGAAGAGCCGGTTGATCACCTCCGGGGTGATCTTCACGAATCCCTCCGACGCAGGTTGTGACACCTCCTGGCCAGTGTCGAACTCGTAAAAATCCGGGTACGTCTCCTTCCAGGTGCCATCGACATAGTTCACCTGCACAGCAGTCATGCGTGTCTCAGCAATGTTGGTTGAGGGACGGGTGTCGGTTGAGGAAACGGCCAGGACCACCAAGGCACTTTGCCCCTCAGTGCACTTGGCGATATTGAACAGTCCAGGTGCTGCAACGTTCACTTGCAGGGCACCGGGGGCGGCTTCTCCGATCACGGTCGAGACGAAGTACAGCTTGCTCGTCACGTCGTCTTGGGTTGCATAGATCATGGGTGCGGTCTTGGTGAGCGCGTCCATGTCCGGCTTCTCCGCGGAGCGGCCGAAGGAGTAGTAGTTCAGGGCGGCTTGGGCGGCTTCTTGGCAGGAGGGGCCGTAGCCGACGCGAGTCTTACCGTCGGGCGCGAGCTCGCGCCCGCCTTCACCCACGCGGATGGGTGAGACGGGGAAGCCGTATTTGCCTGTCGTTGCGGCGCCGGTGGACGAGGTCTCGGGGCCGGCCGTGTTCTCGGGGCGGTTCAGGACCACGGTGAGGATGACGGCTGCGACGATGACCACGATCAGGCCGGCGCCCATGATCCACCAGCGCCGGCGCATCAGAGCATCCCGATCACGTTGAGGATGGCACCGACGATCACACCAAGCGCGGCGATCAGGGCGAAGGCCAGGGCGGAGCGCTTCAGGCCGGTGGCGCCGTCTTCCATGTCATCGCTCATGCCGCGCTGGCGTGCGGCGGCCCAGGAGGCGCCGTTCTTGATCATGAAGAACACGGCCACGACCAGGGCCAGCGCCCAGGCGCCGCCGAGGATCAGGGAGATTGCGTTGGTGAACTTCACTCCGAAGACGTCGAGCTTCGGGGTGACGCCCTTGAGGGGGTTGTCGACCTTGTCGGCCAGGACAGGGATGGTGCCAAGGGCCAGTTCGGCCTTCATGGCGAGGGTGGTGATCATGGTGGTTTCTCTTTCTTGGGTCTTCCGCGCGGATGCCCACCCGCGAGGTGCTTGGGTTTCACCCTCAGGCAGTTGTCTGAGGTGAGGAGGGTTAGGGGTGGGTTTTGGCCCAGGTGTTCGCCCCGTCAGCGACGGCGGCGGCGATCTTCTCGTAGGCGCGTACCGTCACAGGGCGGGCTTGGGCCCAGTCCACGGTGGAGCCGGAGGCGAGCTGCGGCTCGAACGGCGCATCAATGAACGTCGCAGAGGGGCCGAAGATCTGCACGAGCTGGCCGCGCATCACCCGCGCTGCCTTCGCATCGCCGGTTCGCCCCGGGACCAGGACGACCACGGCTCGTTCGTAGAGCTCGCGGTAACGCAGATTTCCGGTAGTGGCGGTGAGGGTGTCGAGCTGCTGGATCATCTGCAGCACGGAGCGCTGTCCCTTGCCGGTGAGGTGCATGGGGATCACGAGCTGATCGGCCACGTCCAGGGCGGCCAGCCAGTTCGGGGCGATGGTGTTGTTGCCCGTGTCCAGGATCGTGAGGTTCCAGAACCGCTGCACGGTCTCCAGGATCGAGGAGAAGTTCTCCCGCGTGATCATCTGCATCCGCGCCGGGTCGTGGTGCGAGGCCAGCACTGAGAAGCGGCTGTTGCCCTGGTGACGGGTGAAGGCCCGCACGTCCCCTGCACGCACACCCGCGTGTGAGAGCGAGTCCAACGCCTCGAGCAGATCCGTCACGGTTCGCGTGGAACCATCGGACTGGGCCAGGGCCGCGAGGGTGCCCATGGTCTCGTTGTTATCCCACGCCAGCACGGCGTGCTCGCTGCGCGTGCCGAACGTCGCGCCCAGGGCCAGGGCCGTGGGCGACTTGCCCTCTCCCCCGCCAGGGTTGGCGACCATGATCGTCACCGGCCGCGGGAACACCCGCTGAATCGTGGACACGTGCTCACGGCTCGCGGCCTCCACCTTGCCCGGGGCAAGCTTGATCAACCCGCCCGTCAGCTTTGAGAGCCCAGCGCGCCACCCCTCCTGTGCCGGCAACGGCTTCCCCACAGGGACCGGCGCCTGCAGCGCCTCCATGCGCTCAGCCAGACTCTGCGGCTCAGGGGCCGGGGCAGGTGCGGGGGCGGTGGGCTGTACCTCGCGCGCGCGCTCGCGCGGAACGGTGAAGCCCCCAGAAGGTGCTGCACCGTAGCCCACGGCCGGGTAGGCAGTCGCGTCGGCCTGTTCGTCCGCCGCCTGCTTTTTCTTTGCGTTCGGGTCTAGAGATTGCACAAGAGCATCCTGTGGTCGCTCCATGCCGGGCCAACTAGTCATCGAAACCCCCCTCGGGTTTACAAATTCTTTGAGCTAGTTACATGACAGTGTAAGCTTGCTCTGATTCAACTCTAACACTATTCTGATTGGTAGGGGCAGGGCACAGATGATGGAAGAACGGTGTCAGAGTAGGGTTTGGGGCTGACGCTTCCCCCAAGGCAACGGAGTTCCACATGGACGGGCTTGAAAAGATGCTTGAGGGCTACCCGGCCTTCTTGTCGATCCACGAGATCTCGGAGGTGCTGCGCAATGACGTTGATGCGATCCGCAACCGCCTCCGCGACGGACTGCTGCCGGGATTCCAACCGATCGGCCTGCGCTGGGCCATGGCCAAGAGCGAACTCATCGACTACCTGCGCTCCACCCGCAACACCACCAACGGCACTCTCACGGGGGATGCCGCTCCGAGCCGAAGCGTCGACGAGATCCTCGACGAAATCCTTGAGCCCTACCCGAACTTCCTGAACGTCCCCGAGGTCTCCGAGATCCTGCGCATCGACCCGGCCGCCACACGCGTGAGGCTGAAGGAAGGCACCCTTCCCGGGTACCAGCCCACCGGCCAACGCTGGATCGTGGCCAAGTCGGAGCTGCACGAATACCTCGCAGGGACACACAACTCCCGAACACGAGCGAAAGACCACGACGATGAACCCGACTCCGAGGACATCTAAGAACGCACTCACCGCCTCGGCGGCAGCCCTGGTGCTGCCGCTGCTGCTGGGTGCTTGCTCCGCCAGCACCAGCCAGCCAGCATCCTCCGCCGCGTCCACCTCGGGCGCGGCGGTGCCGTCTCTGCATCACGACGAGGGCTCCGACCTCGGCCTGGAAGGCCCCACCGGCTCCCCCACCCCCGTGAGCACACCGGCTTGGAACAAGGCCGAGCAGGAGCGTGCGGCCGACATCGCCCACCGGGCCGCGGCGGCGTTCGTGGATACGAAGGTCTCGGCGCAGATCTGGCGACAGAACCTCGCCGGCTTCCTCACCCAAGACGCCCAGGCGCTGTACTCCACGGCCTCCAACGAATCCATGCCCTACGGAGCCGTCACCAAGGTCGGCGCCCCGGTCCAGGACAAAGCCCACCCGATGTTCATCGACGTACCCGTCCAGGTCGAAGGCGGGGCCCTGACGATCAAGCTGCAGTACAACGACGACTACACGAAGCTGCTGGTCTACAAGATCGATCCGGCCTAAGAACGGGCGCAGATCATGAAGAAGCCTGCCGCGATCGCCACCGCCGCCGTCCTCGCCCTCGGCGGGGTGCTGGCCATCCCCGTCCTGCTGGATAACCCCACCACCCCCGCCGCTCAAGCGGCGGATCAGTGCGGGGCCGGCGCCACCATCGGCACCGTGAACGTCTCCGCCCTGCCCGTGCAGAACGTTGGCACATACGGGGCCAAACAGCTGCGCAACGCGGCCATCATCATCAACGAAGCCTCCAAGGCCGGCGTGGGCCGCAAGGGCGCGGTCATCGCGCTGATGACCGCCATGCAGGAATCGACCCTGCTCAATCACGCCAACGACGGCTCCTTCATCCGGCCCGCCACCTCGAGCGTGCTCAGCGCGGCGGCGTGGGCCAAGGCCCGCACCGTGGCCATGGAATCCATGAAGTACCCCCACGAAGCCGTCGGCTCGGACTGGGACTCCATCGGCCTGTACCAACAACGCCCCTCCGCCGGCTGGGGCACCGTCGAGCAGATCATGAACCCCTCCTACTCCGCAGCCACCTTCATGCAACGCATGAAGAAGATCCCCGACTGGGAACACAAGGCCTACGGCCAGGTCGCCCAGGCCGTACAGATCTCCGCGTTTCCCGACGCCTACAACAAGCACCAGAGGACAGCAGAGAAAATCATCGACGCCCTCGCCCTCGCCGGCGTCACCGTCACCGTCACCGATGCCACCGACGCCGGCACCAACCCCGTGCCGGGCTCCTGCGCCACCAACACCGGAGGCTTCTACGGCACCGTCTCCGCCCAGGGTTGGGTGCAGCCAGTGAAGACCTACACCGGCACCCCCTCGGGCTTCGGAGCCCCCAGGGCCGGATACCTGCACATGGGCGAGGACTTCTCCGCCCCCAAGAACACGCCGATCTATGCCACAGCAGACGGCAAGGTCACCCGATCCAGCTGCTCCGACCTGGCCGCAGGCCGCTCCCCCTGCCAGATCCAGATCGACCACGGCGACGAGAACGGCCAACGCATCAGCACGCTCTACGTGCACATGTTCGCCGACGGACTCATCGCCAAAGTCGGAGACCAAGTCAAAGCCGGCGACCACATCGCCAACGTCGGCACCAACGGCAACTCCACCGGCTACCACCTGCACTTCGAAGTCTGGCGCGACAAGACCCCCATCTCCCCCATCCCCTTCCTGCAAGCCCACGGCGTCACCCTCAAACCCTGAGCCCGATTCGAGCAATGTCGGACGCTCTGGGTAGGGTGTGGCCTGGCTTAGCTCATGGGGGCTGAGTCCCGAGGAGATCGGGGGATCCTCCGCGGAGACGAACGCGCAGCCCTGAGGCTTGCGCGAAACGTCAGAAGAGGCCCACCGCGGGAGCACAAACCGGTGGGCCTCTTCCCATATCCCGACACCACGCCCACAACGGTCCTCGACATACAAAGACAACACCGTTACGTTTGCGGGGTGCGGCCGATCGAACGTTCGGTTCCCCCACCGGTCGCTCTCACCGCACACCACAGCGTTCCTTCTCCCAGGGGGACGCGCGTCGAAGGCCCCCACCCCTGTCCGGGTGGGGGCCTTTCGCGTTTTCCCACTAAAAGAACTCATCACCGTCCGCACTCTCGGCGCACTCTCAGGCGTGTCCGCCTCAGCCGTACGAGCGCCACTAGAGTATGCATTATATGTTCTTCCTTTGCATCATGCATAGGTGCATGGCAAACTGGTTGGAGCAGGTCGCCATGATTGGGGAATGCATGATGAGCAACAAGTTGGGTCGCGCCGGACAGAAGCCCGCAGCGTGATGGAGCGGCTAAACGCGGCCTTTGATGGCGCCCGCGATCTTCTAGAAGGGCTGGACGCGGTGGAAGCGCGCGTGCTCAACGAGCCAGTCCCCCAGGTTCTTCTGGACACGGCATCACGCGTACAGGAGGCAAGCCAACAGCTACAAAGCGGCCTCCGTGAGCTCGTGGAGTACATGATCGAGGACCGCGGGGTGTCACGGAAGAAAGTGGCAGAACATCTTGGGCTCAGCCCAAGCACCGTTGCCCGATGGATGCAAGAACGGGAGTAGACACGCCGCACCAGATCCCGTTACGGAAACCGTTAACGTGCGAACCTGTTCCAGGAACCATCAGGAGGAACCATGCCTAGACCGTCAAAGGGCGATCGCAAGCCTGTGGCTGTCCGCGTACCCCGTGAGGTGCACGAGCAGCTCATGGAGATCAAGCGCCTGACCAACGTTGACGTGACTGACCAGCTCTCGGGGCTCGTCATCGACTACGCCTCCCGGGCCCTCCGTGAGGCACAGAGCTCACACAAGTCCACGCTGTTCGAGGAGGCTCACGCCAAGAGCGCCTAGAACGAGAAGAGCCCCGCCGAAGCGGGGCTCTGTAAAAGTCTCGGAACCGAATCACCCTCAGAGTTTGGCGACCACGAGGTGATTGGGTCCATCAACTACACCCTCCGAAGGAGGACTTTGTTGTGCCCAGCATACCGCTGGTGTTGCCTGACGCAACATCAGGGGGGCGTGTTGACAGCAACTTCACACCGCCCCTCTCCCCCGCCGTCGAACAGCGCACTGCTGGAACGTGTGCAGGTAGCCGCCATGCTTCGTGCGGAGGCCGCGCCTGCACCAGTGGCCTGGCGAAGCCTCTAGGCCGGCCCACGGGCTACGGCGCCCCCACGTTCGATGGCTCCCACCGCCGGCGCGTCTCACGCCTGCGTGAGACCTCCCGCAAGAACGTCGTCTCAGCGATTCCTCCGGGTTCCCTTGCCGTCGACCACACCCTGCAGACCTGGCGTGCGCTCCTCGAGCTGCCCGGCTACCAGCTGGCCCGTAAAGACCGCCGCCTGACCCTCGCCCGCGTGCTCTGGGTGCTGATGCGCTGCGCCGACTTCGACACCATGACCACCAGGCCCACGTGGGCCGTGTTGCAGGAGCGCACCGGCCGCTCCCGCAACGCCGTGGCCACTGCACTGCGTCAGCTGCGTGCCTGGGGCCTGATCGGCATTGTTGCCTCCGGTCGCCAGGCCGACCACGCCGCCAAAGACGCCGATGGCCAGCGCTGCAACGAGGCCGCCGTCTACGTCCTCTGCCGCCCCGCCGGCCGCGGCCTCCGAGCTCTTCCGGTGCTACCGGCACACGCCGAAGCAGTCGCCCGCCGTGAAGGCGCAGCCCGCCTGGCTGTGGAAGAAAAAAATACCCCTCCCGCGAAGCGGTTCTCACCTACTCAAGTTGAAGGAACCTCACACGCGCGCGAGGAAAAAAACCAAGATGTGGAGCCGCTTCGCGGCCCTGACTCATCCAGGCGCGGCGCAAGCGCCGCGCAGCCTCACCTACCCGCAGATCGGCAAGAACTCACGTGGGAACGTCATCGAACGATGGCTTCTGACGGAAGCCGCCTGGCCGGGCTTTCCACTCTGCGGAATCTCAATCCCGCCCTCCGGGTGCTCTCGCTGCGCGACCTCCGGTCGCTCATGCGTCATCACCTCGACGCCGGCTACACCGTGGCCGACCTCCACCACGCACTCAACCACCGCCCCTCCCCCGACCCACGCACCGGCCGCGAACATTGGGGTCCTCTCCCCGAGGCTCGCCAGGACCAAACCCCCGTAGACCACCAACGTGTGCTGCGCGAAGTACTCCGCTACCGCCTCGCCTGCTGGATCACGGCCGCCGGCGAGGTCATGCGAAGCCCCGACCAACGCATCAGCGCCGAAGCGGCCAGACTCCACGCCCAGCACCGCGCCTACCTCGCCCGCCGCGCCGGCGCGGAGGCAACCCGTGAGGCTTTGGCGCCAGTGGCCTCGAGCTGGGCTGCACGGATCCGGGAGGATCTAGCAGCTCGCCGCTCAAAGCATTAAGTTCCGAAGTTCATAACTTGAGACTTGTCAAGTTCGGAAGTGTCGATGTACCTTAGTTGTGAACTTCCAGAGTTGAGATCTTCACACCCCAGGAGTAGAGATGCGTGTCATCACTGTTTTGAACCAGAAGGGCGGCGTCGGCAAGAGCACCGTCCTCATGAACCTTGCCGCGGTGCTCCAGGAAGCAGGGATGAGCGTGCTCGTTGCCGACGTCGACCCCCAGGCCACCAGCTCCGGCGACTGGGCAGACAGCGCAGGCGAATCCCTCCCCTTCGACATCACCGGATCAACCAGCCCTGCGGAGCTCGCACAGCTGCGCCAGCTGCCCTATGACGTTGTTCTCGTAGATACGCCCGGCTCAATGGAAGCCGGCGACGTTTTGGCCGCCGTGCTGTCCCAGAGCGATTTCGCGATCCTGCCGATGGAGCCCGGGCCGCTGTCCGTGAAGCCACTCATGCGCACGGTGGAGAAGCTTGTGGTCCCGGCCGGCGTCCCTTACCGCGTGCTCGTCAACAAGGTTGATCCGCGCGTGCAGCAGGATGCAGACGATGCACTTGAGATGTTGCGAACTTATGAAATTCCGCACTTCACTACTACACTGAGGACATACAAGGTTCACACCTTCGCACCACTGGCGGGCGAAGTCGTGACGCAGTACACGGGTCGCGCATCCATGCGCGCCGTGGAGGACTTCAGGAAGCTGCACAGCGAGCTCCTGACCATCTGGGCAAAGTAAGGGGTAGGCAATGGTCAAGCGAGACCTGGGAGCAATGCTGAAGGGCCAGGCGGTGGCGCCCGGCGTCCCCGCCGATACTATTCAAACTTCGGAAATTCCGACGTCACGAACTTCTGAAATTCCGAAGGTCGCTAGTTCGGAAATTAAGGCGGAACCTCGGTACACCGCCTTTCTGCCCAAGACGGCCCGCCTCCGCGCCGACCAGATCACCGCCCTCGGAGAACTGACGCTGCAGCTGCAGGCCGCTCGCCAGCGCAAGGATGAACGAATCACCGACAACACCCTGCTTCGTCTTGCGGTCGACCTGCTCTTGGAAAAGCATCGGAACGAGCTGGAGGGCTCGAGCGAAGCAGAGCTGCGTAGCTCGCTGGGCCTGACGAGCTGATGTCCTGACAGGAAGGATGGCACCGTGCCGATCGTGATTACTCTCGCGGTGCTGGCCGTTGTCCTAGTGGTCAACGTCTTGCTGGGACTTCTGTTCCATCCGGTCAACACCTTGCGGTGGATCGTCCTGCAGCTCTTCGGATGGGGCGCAGTGATCTGCATCGTCGTGGCTATCGGCACCTGGCTGAACACAGGCCTCGTCTCGGCGCTCGGCTGGGTCGCCGGGGGAGTGCTGCTCTCCTTCCTCCGGCACCGCATCGACCTCGCATGGTAGCCGCCGGCGCCGCATGAGAACATAGACCCGCACCCCTCGGGGTGCACTTCTCTCCTTCCTTTGGTGAGACACAGAGGCCCCGCCGGATTCGCCCCGGCGGGGCCTCACCCTTTCCCGGCGCTGCGCGAACACGCGTGAGCTCGAGCTGTGCCGGCCTTTGAACCCGACTGCGTCCCGGCCGTCGACGTGTCGGGGGAGCGCGGGAAACTGGGATGCGTGCCTGCCGATTCCCTTACCGTCACCACCACCCCCGCCGGCCAACCGCTGCGCCTGATCTGGCGGGGTCACACTTGGCGCGTCGCCGCGCGCCCCGTGCGCTACTACAAGCGCCGGGCGTGGTGGGCCGAGGAGTCCCGCGCAGCAAAGGGCGCGCGTGCCGGCCTCGTGGACACCGAAGTCTGGCGCCTACAGGTCCAGCTCGGTACGCGCGGCGAGCTGCGCACCATCGAAGCGATCCGCGACCAAGTCACCGGACGCTGGTACACCGAAGAACCGGCAGCACAAGCCTCCTGAGACTGGCCCCCTGCCCACCCGTGGACGGCTCCGTGCTTCGCCCGGGGCGGACCCTCCCACACGTGGACAGCGGGACCCACCAGGTGTGTGACCACCGCCCCCACGCTTAGGACACCCGCGACCGCCACTCATGTGAGCGGGGACCGTGGACACACTCACCCCCAGCGCCCTCACCGCCTGGCGAACCGCCAGCACCTACAGCCCTAGCGTGTCGCGCTGCGCGCACGCGCGTGAGCTCGAGTCGGGCCGGCCTGATCACCCGACTGCCCACCACTGGTGGGGGTCGGGTTTCTTTGGCTTTGGACGAGCGACGGGATGAGGTGCGGGGAGACCCACGCGCCGATCTACTTTGAGTGCCCTCCCGGAGTCCCGAAAGGGGCCTTCGGCCCGCCTCATTCCGCGCACTCACGCGGGGGAGCCGTGCGGACGGGGCGTCAGAAATACTCCACAAAGAACCAGGGGAAAACCTCGACACCCTGACTCTATCAGGGTAAAATTATGAGTGTCAGCAAGGGAGGGGCGAACCCGCAAGGGCCTCCCGACAACACCAAAGGAAAGGGCTCATCATGAGCACGATTCGAAACCTCACGGGCGTTATCGCCCACGTCGGCGACTCCCTGGGCTTCCGCCCGGAGAACAGCCTCGTCATCGGCCTTCTGGATGAAGGCGGCTGGGCGGCCACCGCGCGGCACGACTTCACCGCTGAGATGAACACCGGCGTACTGACCGCGTGGACCGCTGGCATCTTGCAGGATGCCGGATTCAACCAGATCGCGGTGGGCATCTACCCGCCCGAGGGCACCCGCCTGGCGCAGGTTGTCGCCTTCTGGCGCGAGCTGCAGGCCGTCGGTACCGCCGTGATCGGCTGGGCCGTCATGCCCACCGGCACCGCCTACGAACTGCGCGTCGACCGGGCACCGAAGCCCATCGACTCCGAGGCGATCGCCGCCCACGCGGCCACCCTTCCCACCGCCACGGCTCACGCCTGGGCCGGAGGGTGGGCACCGGCCCAGGTGGCCGAGTTCGACCAGGCGCTCGCACAGGAAGGCTTCACCCCCGGCGAGCACGTCACCGACCCGGCCCGCGCGGCCGCGATCATGGGCCACTGGGGCAAGGCCATCGATTCGGGCGAGCACCCCACCAGCGGGGTCGAGTGGGCGCACGTGGCTGCCGCGCTGGGCACTCCGGCCCTGCGTGACATGCTCGTCGTCGCCCTGTTCGACGGCATCGACCTGCTGGACATGGCCGCGTGCGAAGCGGCACTGCTCGGCAAGGCCGCCATCGGCCCGAACCTGCGCCACCGCGACGCCATGAGCGCCCTGCTCCTGGAAATCGGCGCCTACCTGCCGCCGGTGTGGGCCGCCAACGCCCGGGCCCTGCTCGGCTGGATCGAATGGGCGCAGGGACACGGCACCCAGGCCGGAAAGGAACTCGAGGCTGGCCGCGAGGCCGACCCCGAGAACCGGCTCTGCCGCCTGCTGCTTGAGTTCGTCAACACCGGCGTCATCCCCGAGTGGATGAAAACCCGCCCGACGGCCTAGCAGGTAAGCACCCCCGGCCTCCGCAAACCACGGTGGCCGGGGGTGCTCCCGCTCCGCGGAATCGCACCCACACCCCCTACCGGCGCAGCCAACCTCCGCGCGTGGCCGCGTCGCCAGCCTCCGGCCGGCCCGAGGGGCTGCGCGCCCCTCGGGCACCCCCGCGTCGCGCTGCGCGCACACGCGTGAGCTCGCGCCGGGCCGACTTGACCACCCGACTGCCCACCATTGGTGGGGTCGGGTTTTTTGGGCTTTGGACACACGACGGGATGAGGTGCGGAGAGGCGTGCCGCTGCGATCTACTTCGAGTGCCCTCCCAGAGTCCCGAAAAGGGGCTACGCCCCGCCTCATTCCGCGAACTCACGCGGGGGAGCCGTGCGGACGGGCCGTCAGAAATACTCCACAAAGAACCAGGGAAAAACCTCGACACCCTGACCCGACCAGGGTAAAATTATGAGTGTCAGCAAGGGAGGGGCGAACCCGCAAGGGCCTCCCGACAACACCAAAGGAAAGAGAGAATCCCGTGACCGTCATGGATTTCACCCCTCGCATCAAGGAAGCCGCCGCCCGCGTCCAGGCCGAGCGCGAGGCTCGTCCCGATCTGAGCGCGGCCGAGTTCGAAGAGTGCTGGCTTCAGCAGCAGGAGCGCGTTGAGAGCGACCGGCCCGAGGGCTACGGCCGGCTCGGGTGGTTCCCGGACAACAACATCCTTGTCTCCGGCGACTTCCAGGCCCACCAACGCGGTATGCGCCACCAGTCCCGCGCTCACTTCATCGTGATTGAGCGCGAGGACGGACGCAGCGAGGTCCACGCCAAGGTGGACCCGAACCACCTCTAGGCAGACAACACCAGGGGGAGGGGCCCCGGCCCCTCCCCTCCTCAACCCGACCGAGGGGCGAACCCAGTACCTGGGCCTCGACGGGTCAAACCCAAAGGAAGGACAAGCCCATCATGATCACCATCAAGGACGAGCGAAACACCGTCTCCATCCTGCAGCGCTGCATGTTCTGCAACGAGGGCACCCGCGTCATGGTGGATGCGGACGACTATCACCGCTGGCAGGGTGGGGAGCTCATTCAGAACGTGTGGCCGGACGCCGAGCCGGAAGAGCGCGAGCTGATCCGCACCGGCGCCCACCCCGCATGCTGGCCCCAAGACCATCCCCAGTAGCCCGCCCCTCGGGCCAGGCTTGACCAGTGGCTCAGCCGCCGGCCTGTGGCCGGCCCGAGGGGCTGCGCGCCCCTCGGGCACCCCCGTGTCGCGCTGCGCGCACACGCGTGAGCTCGAGCCGGGCCGGCCTGATCACCCGGCCGTCCACCACTGGTGGGCGGCCGGGTTTCTTTGGCTTGGGACGAGCGACGGGATGAGGTGCGGAGAGGCGTGCTGCTGCGATCTACTTCGAGTGCCCTCCCAGAGTCCCGAAAGGGGCCGGCGGCCCGCCTCATTCCGCGCACTCACGCGGGGGAGCTGTGCGGTCGGGCCGTCAGAAATACTCCACAAGAGATCAGGGAAAAACCTCGACACCCTCATGCTATCAGGGTAAAATTATGGGTATCAGCAAGGGAGGGGCGAACCCACAAGGGCCTCCCACAGCACCAAAGGAGAACGGGCAATGATCACCATCTACGGCAAGCCGGACGCCATGTGCTTTGGCTGCAAGCAGACCAAGCGAGCATTCAGTGCTGCCGGCGTGGAGTTTGAGTTCATCGACATCACCGATCCGGCCAACCAAGCTGGCCTCGAGTACATCACCGAAGAGCTCGGCTACATGCAAGCCCCCGTCGTTGTCGTCACCGACGACGATCACTGGTCCGGCCTGGATCCGGCCAACATCGAACGCGTCATCGCCCACCGCGCTGCCGCCACCTAGAAAGGTTCACCTCATGACCACCCGCCCTGTCGGCCGACCCCCCAAGTACGACGGCGAGCCCACCAAGCGCAAGCAGATCGTGGTCGACGTCGGCATCAAGAACGACATGAAGGCCAAGGCCAAAGCAGCAGGGCAGTCGCTGACCGACTACCTGCTGCAGAGCATGGAGAACGTCATCAGCGGGGCCTACGACCCGGTGACGCGCAGGGCCTCCCTGCGGCCGGCCACAAACGTCGGCATCGAGATCTCCGTCCCGCTCTCCCTCCTGGCCAACATCGAAGACCAGATGAAGCTCTACGGACTCACCTTCACCGACTTCCTCCTCGGCGCCTGGACCCGACGCCTCGAAGCCGAAGAAACCGCCTAACCGGCACACCTCGAGCACCACCACACGGAAAGGAACGGACCATGCTGGAACTTACCGACACCGAACGCGCGACCCTCATGGCCGACCCCCGTGTCCTGCAGCTCGTCATCGAAGCCACCGTGGAGGCCGAGATCCGCGGCTACCAGATGGGCCAAGCAGCCGGCCACGACGCCACCAAGCACGGCTACGAAGCCGGCTACAAGGACGGCCACGCCATCGGCTTCACCAACGGCTACCGCACCCACCAAGAAGAGACCGAAGACGCCTGGGCCGCCGTGGCCCCGACGAACGACGAGCTACGCCGCCAGCACCAAGCCTGGATCGCGGCCGGCTCTCCCGAAGACCCCACCGCGCCGGACCTGCGGCCCCACGAGCTGCACTAAGCCGACACCCGCAGCACGAGGGCTTTACAGCACAAGGGCGACAGTTCACCTCAAACTGTCGCCCTTGTGCTGTAAAGGTTGCCAGTTGGCGCTGATGCTTGGAGTCTGCCCGCTCACCCCTCACACGGGGACACGCGGCTTCGCATGCAAGATCACACGAACTGCCCCCAGCCGGCAAAGCCCAGGGGGCGAGGTGGGACTTCGCCGATTCCTAAGCAGGTTCAGTAGTCCACGGCCGCAGCGTCATAGGCGAACCTCGCATCGGAATGGTCGAGCACCTTGGAGCGCACGTCTGGGAGTTTGAAGTCGAGCACTCGTAGCTTTCCGTCGATACGGCTGATCGCCTCGATCCTGTGGAATCGATCCCCGTATACCTCGGCGAACCGTGCCATGCCGTGCAGCTTCCAGGCCGCGTCCGGCAGCCAGTGCCCGTGTGGGTCGACGATGCTCGCGCGCACCCCTTGTTCAGTGTCAACGAAGAACAGGAAATCCGGGCGCAGTGTGCGCCACTCGCCGTGAGAGTCGCGGTAGGCGATGCTCATTGAGTCGCGCCCGCCCGTTGGGTTGCGGTACCAGGCAAGTGCGTTGGGCCTGGCCATCTCCGTGTCGAGTACCTCGATCTCGTCGGGGTTTAGCTTGCCGATAGGGAACATGCCCTCTTCGTCGGAGAGGAGGTGGAGGGCTCGACGTTCGAGGAGCTGATCGCTGTCGCCGAGAACGCGCTTGGTCTCCTCCTGGCGGTTCTTCGGCAGCGCCATGGAGATCAGCTGTGGGTCCGTGCTCATCGCGGTGATCTCTGCGTAGAGGCTTTGACGTGATTCGGGCAGTTCCTTGATCGCGACGCGGTGCTCGTCGAGCCACTCCTTCGATATCTCGTCGGCCTCTTCGTCGAGCTTCGCACGTGTCTGCGTCAGCATCGCGAGGGCAGCGACGCGGACATACGCTTCGCGGTAGTCGTCCTCGTTGTCTGCGTCGGCAGTGAGGTGCTCGACGTAGCTGCGAGCCACGTCGGGCGTGATCGTGCGCGCGCCGCTGCGGTAGGAGTCTTGGACCGCACGGTCGTCTGCAGCCTCGGTCCAGGACTCGTCCTGCCGCATGCCGTGGCGTGCCTGCCCTCGCACGGTGCCACCGGCGACCGTGAGTACGTCTTTGCTGGCCTTCGCGAGGTCTTTCGCATACTGAGCGGTCAGTCCGTCCAGCACGCCGTGTAGGCGCTCGTGGGCGAGCTTCCCGGCGTCCGGCACAAGGCTGTCCGCAGCGAGGGCGTGAGCGAGCGAGGTGACCCGCTTGATGGGGTTGGCGTGCTTGCGCGGCAACGTCTCCGCGGGAAGCGACTGGAACAGCTCCCAGACCTCGTCAGCAACGGCACCGTTGGGTGTCATGAGCTTTGGGTTGACGAGTACTCGCTGGCCGGTGTCGCCGCTTCCCGCGAGGTCGTTACCCATGATCTTTTCTAGCACCAGACTGGCTGTCGCCTTGCTGAATTTGGGCAAGATGCACTCGACGCTGTTGAGCAGGTCATCACCCTCAATACGTCGGGCGAGGGGAGTGCGGATCATCCGCCCGAGCAACTGGGTGATGTGGGTTTCGTCCTTTGCCGGGCGGAAGGACACCATTACCTCCGCGCGGGGGCAGTCCCATCCAGTGCTGATCGCGTCCTTGGCGAGCAACACTCGAATGTATGAGGCGTCCTGCACTCGCTCCGGTGAGATGTACGGGACGGTGTGCATCCCAAATGTCTGGGCAGTGTGTTCGCCGAAGACATGGGCGATCGCGTCTGCTTCCAGCTCTGGCCACTCGTTTCGGATCACGTCGATGGCCGAGGCGACCTCATCGGCAGCAGGCTTGTTCGGGACCTGGAGCACCATCAGCGGCTTGATCGGCTCTAAGTCCTGCCCAACGGCCTTCTGCTCAGCGGCGTAGCTAGTCCAGGCCTCGGAGAGGGCCTTCACCTTGCGCACGCCGCGGCGTAGCAGCACGGTGTTGAAGTCGCCGGTCTCCGCCGGGAAGTCCAGGACGATGTCGTCCTTCAGGAGGCCTGACTCCTGAATGCGCACAGGATCTACCTGCACCGTGCCGAGGTGCACACGGTTCGACTGGACCTCCGCTTCTGTCATGGCCGCTTCGAAGCGCTGCACGGTCGCGGAGATACCCCACACGATCGGAACAGGAGGAATATTGCTGTGGCCGTTGATGAGGCGCTTGACGATCGTCGGGGTGTCTGAGGGGCGTTTGCCCATGCCGCGGTGCGCCTCATCCAAGACCATGTAGAGCGTGAGATCGTCGTCTTCGATCGTGTTCTGAAGCGTGTCCCAGAAGGTGAACGGCACAGTGTCTGCAGGCCACTGGATGCCATCGAGGGTGTTCGAGTCGTCGTGCCCACGAACCAGCAGGCTATTTCGTGAGAGCTTCGAGGTGTTCAGGAAGTACACGTGCCCCGGCAACAACTTCGGATATCGGAAGGGGTGCTCCACTGTCACAAGTCTGTTCCGCAAGCGATCCGAGGCCTGCTCAAGCCTGTGACGGGTCTGCTGGTTCAGGGAAGGGTCGTCGCTGAACCACAGCACCACGGCACCCTCATCGGGCACGACGTCGAAGTCATCACTACCCCAGAACATCGCCTCGATCACGGCAGCAGCCATGACCGTCTTGCCCGCGCCGGTCGTCGCGGTCAATGCCACCGACGAGACGCGCTTGCTCGCGCTGCGGTAAAAGTCCCGCGCTGAGGAGAGCTCGCGCAGAGTGTCGCCGACGGCATCGGCCTGGTAGTCCTTCAGAGTGAAACGCATCAGATGTCACCGGTGCTTTCGCAGTTGCGTAGGTAGTCCTCGTACAGGCGCACCGTCTCGATGCCGGGGATCTCGCTCGCGACCTGCTGATAACGCCCGTCGTCGTCGGTCACCACATAGGCGATACGGATACCCTGTCGGCGCTGGAGTTCGGCGATAAAATCGCTGGCAAGGTCCAAGTCCTTGAGGACGCCGTAGCTATCAGCAACAGCCCAGCCGCCCTCAAGTGAGTCGATCCGCTCTCCGACAGCACCGGCACGCAACCAGAGCATCGGCGCGATGGCTGCGAACGCCTTGTCCGCCTCGATCATCCACGGTGACTCGTAGCTCAAGGTGAAGAACGCTGCATTCTCCTCGAAGCCATCGGACATCGGGAACTCGTCAATGAACTTGTACTCGCCCTTGATCGGCTCGCCCTCAGGGGTGAGACCGGTGATGGCAGCGCGGATGCGAGGCTTCGTGATGTAGTCGCAGATACCCCACTGCTCCCATTCAGGATCTCCCGGGCGCAGCCCCTGCCTGCGCAGCTTCGCGTGTTCCTCGGCCGAGACCTCGTTGTTCGTTACCGAAATGCACTGACGGCTGCCGCCGTCCTGCTTATTCAGGCGCATTACCGCGTGCGCTGTCGTTCCCGAGCCAGAGAAGAAGTCGAGTACAACAGCGTTGGGCTTGTCTGAAACGAAAAAGCGAAGCGCGTCTTCGACGGCGTACAGCGATTTCGGAAAAGGGAAATCTCTTCCAGGAGTTAGGGAGTTGAGGAGGTCAGTGCCGTATGTACCAGCGTTGTGTGACTTCCGGTACCAAACCGTCTTGGGGGTTCGGCCCCTCGGATTGTCCGGATCGTTCGCGAGAATGAGAGCGCCACGGTCGTCCCTACCCTGTACTACGACCTCACCCGACTCAATTCGTGCGATCGTGCCGGCTCGCACGTATGTAATCGGCCATCGACCGTTTTTTCCCTTGCCGCCGACTCGGATGTAGCCCTTTTCAAGGCGCGAGATAAACTCGGCACGGCTCATCTGCCACCGGCCTTCGATGCCTCCTCTGCTGATGGGCCAGATTGACACGCAACCATCGGGAGGGGGCACAGAATCATCGGGGTGTTCGAGTGGCGGTAAGGGGTAGCCGACATCTCTAATGCGGCCAGTATCGTCGTCCACATAGATGGGGAAGAAGCTGTCGTTAGATTTTGCCCTTACCCCTGATTTGCCACCTCTGATCAACGGAAACCAGATTCGCTCAGCCCCAACTTGTGACTGACTATCATCTGACTGGAGTGTCTCTACCGCCACTGCTGTAGGTTTTGCTTCACCCAAGTAGACGAAGTAAGCATATTCGTCAACCCTCGACATTTGCATTTGTCGAGCGGAACCCTGGCCATTTATGACGATACTCGCCATCTGAATGCGTGCGTTGTCAAATACCTGACCCAGTAGCAGGCCTAGACGCAGGTATTCCTTCTCGTCGATCGTGACGATCAAGACGGAGTTGTCCGGCTTAAGCAATCTTTTTGCGAGCTTGAGTCGACGTTCCATGAACGCCAGCCACTTCGAGTGCCGGTAGAGGTCGTCGCCTTCGACGTAGTCGTTGTTGTACTTCCAGTCTCGGGAGCCCGTGTTGTACGGCGGGTCGATGTAAATCGCATCCACCGAGTGCTCATGTGTAAACGTGAGCAGCTCAAGCACGTGGAAGTTCTCGCCGTTGATCACGGTATGGAACGGCTTATCAGCGCCTCGTTCAACAGAGCCGCCAGGCCGGAGGCCGGGGTAGATGTGGTCGCGGAACTCAGCAACCAGGATCAGGTCTTCGACCGGCACGGACTGCGTCGTGCGGCCCTCACTGTTCGGCGTTGAGACCTCCGCGATGCCGCCGCTGAGGGAGTCGACGTGCCAGAGCCGCTGGTCGCCGCGGTCGGTTGAGCCCCGGGGAGGGAGAACCCGGACTTTGTTGCCTTTGCGGATGCGGTGGCCTGCCAGCTCGACCGCTTCTGGAGCGTGCCGCTCAAAGTTCAGACCGAAGGGAAGGCGTTTCTGGAGCGGGCGGATCTCGTCGTCGAGGTCCTTTGCCAGCTTTGGGTCGAGTTGCTCCAGCGTTCGCAGTAGCTCCGATAGACGCGACAAGGGCACACCTTTCTGGCAAGACGAAAGAGTCCGCCATTGAGTGTGGGCAACGCGGAATCTCTGTGATCCTACTGATCCGTGGGCGCTGGCGCTAAGCGCGGGCCCATCCCTACCTCTTCGAGTCGTTCTGCTCTGAGATTCTGAGGGAGCCGACCCGCGCCGGCAGGGACAGCGGTCACGGATCCTGAGACCCAAGCGAGGACCGTAAGGGACCGGTTCCGGGCCACTGTCGCCGCCGGCTCGACACGCCGAGCCGCGACGGCCCGAAACGCTGGCCCGAAACCCACCCGGCCTGCACCGCGTGGGGATGGAGTCAAGCAGCAGCGCCGGGCACCTGATCGGCTACGCCCGTGTCTTCATTCTCGAACAGAACGTCCAGGCGCGGGACGATGCGTTGCGGGCAGCTGGCTGCGTGCGGTTCTTCACGAAGTACGCCTCTGGCGCCGGCCGCTCGCCCTCGTGGCCAAGTCAACGCTCTCCCTCAGCTTCGGGTTCACCGGGTTGCGCCGCAGCAGTGCGTTGACGCATCCGCTCCGTGTCTCCTCAGTGACGGTCACCAATGCGACGAGCGAATGCTCGTCGCAAGGTCCTTGACAGCCGTGAGCGCTGAGATCGCACGTTCGGAGTCACCGCCGAAGAGTCCTCCGAGCAGGGGCGTCCATCCAGCGCCATGCGACTGAGCTTCCATCAACAGTTCCATCTCCGCCCCGGTTCCGCGGTACCGGTGCTTGCCTCTCCAGGTGTACCTCCCGTACCCGCCGTGCGCGCCGTAGTAGTACTGGTCCTCCTGGGCACGAGCATCCTCCGAGATTGCATCCAGGAGCACCTCGACCCGATCGAATCCCTCCGCGTACTCGTCGTCGCTTGCGAACTGGGGCCGGTAGAGCGGAGCGAGAAGGGTGAACAGGTGATCAGATACAGGCGTGAACCGGCGCCCTCCACCCGATTTCAGCAGCTTGTCGATCTCATCATCCTGAATTTCATTTCCGTCGTCTTCGAGACAGATCAGGGTTCCGAAGGCACTCCATCGATCGTGCTCCACGATGCTCCGGCCTCCGGAAGTGAGGATGAAGGGCACTCGAGGACGTCCCAGCGAACTAACGCGGACGTCGGCAGTCGCTGCGCGAAGCATCGAGTAGTTGAGCTTCGTAGTGGCCCCCAGCGCTGTCGCGTACGTTGCGAGGAGAGCCGGGTACTCATGCAGCGAGGTCAAGATATCCATGCCCTCTCGCTGGGTAGATTCTTGAGCGAGAACCTGAAGCGTCTTGGTGAGCTCCTGCTCGTGCGTCGGCGTCCCGTACATCGCGATGAGCTTCAGTGGGATCAGCGCCGGAGCCATGACGTCGTCGTAGCGGCGAAGTCGACCCATCCAGGAACGCGCGAGATCTGGATCCACCTTCGTGCCGGACGCCACCGACATCGGGAACTCATCGCGGTTGGCAAGAGTCTCGCGGATCGGCACCCGCAGACCTGAGAGGTACTCGTCGTAGTCCATGACGAGGGAAGGGTTCCGCAACAGGTCTCGCAGGTGCTCGACGTCGTCGTTCTTGGCTCGCCCGGCATCAGCCGCGACCTTCGAGACCGAGGCCGGAGGTGTGCCAGGAGTGCTTCCCATCGCACGCTGAATCGCAACGACGAGGCGGGCCACGTTCGCGGACTTCTGTGGTCCGAACAGATCAGTGCGATGGATCGTCCGATCCAGTGTGCGTCCGGCGCCAAGGTCGAACTCAGGGATCTCGCACTCGTCGAGGCGAGCGGTCATGAGCCACTTGGCATCGGGAGCACGCAAGCGGTACTCCTCAGCAGCGAGGGTCAGCTCCTCGAACTGATATGACTTCTCGCGCTTCGCCAGATTCGAAGAAAAGCAGGCCAAGAAGACGAAGGACCCGCCGCGGATCGCATTCCGGATCTCGTTCTGCCAGTCGTCGCCCGGCCACAACTTGTCCTTGTCACGCCAGACGACGAATTCGGCCGCTTCAAGTGCCGATTGCAGTTCATCGATCACTGCGGAATCTTCACTGATATACGAAAGGAAAACGTGGTCACCCGGCACGGACTCAGTGTAGCGAAGGGGCCGGACACATACACGGAACGACCCAACAGACCCGCTAGGTTAAACCAGTCGGATCCGTAGCCGGCTCCGGGGTTGCGACTTGGCTTGCCGCCTCTTGTTGGTGTCGGTAGAGGGAGGCTCTGGACCATCCGACTGCGGCAGCGGCTTGGGCCGCTGTTCGGCCTTTCTTGCGTTCGTCTGCGGCGATGGCGAGTTTCCGGGCGATGGTGTCGGGGTTGACGGGTGGGCGGCCGAAGCGGGTGCCTTGGGCTTTGGCTGCTTGGATGCCGGCGTTGACGCGTTCGGTGATGAGTTCGCGTTCGTATTCGGCCAGGGTGGCGAGCATGCCGAGCATCATGCGTCCGGAAGAGGTGGTGGGGTCGATGCCGTCAGAGAGGGAACGCACTTCGACGCCGTGGCCGCGGAGTTCGTTGACGGTGTTGAGGACGTCGATGAGGGATCGGCCGAGTCGGTCGATGCGCCAGACCACAACCGTGTCACCAGCCTGCGCGTAGTCCAGGAGCTTCTTCATCTGTGGCCGCTCGCGGGCGTTCTTCGCCCCGGAGGTGACGTCGGAGAAGATGTCACGGCGCTGCACGCCGGCGCCGACGAGCGCGTCGATCTGCAGGGTGGGATCTTGTGCCTGGGTGGAGACGCGCGTGTATCCGAGAAGCCTCATGCGTCCAGTCTGTCCCAACAACCCCTGGCAAGCGTGTTCGTGACACGCTTCACGGTGAGACAAGTTTGTGCGTCAGGGCGCGTCCTGATCTGGCGCGGGAGCCCGTCGGCCGGGCGGGGGAGTGGCGTGTGTCTCGTAAAACATTAGTTTTATGGACGCAGCAACTACGGGGCCTCCCAGTGCTGCGCGGTCAGGACGGCCGGAATTCTCATTGCTGCGGGAGCCGTGGCTCGGATGCTAAAGGACCAGGACGCCGTGTTTTTGGATGCTGGCGCGCAAGTGGGTGACCTGTCCGATGTCTTCGCCGTCGATTTGGAGGTGGCGTGGCTCCGGGAGGACCAGGCTGAGGTTAGTGAAGGTGCGGTGAATGGTGGAGGCACTGTCTGTTGCGGGCTCATTGTTTCCGAGGAGGCGCTTGAAGCCGTTGTCCCAGAGCATGGTTTTGGCAGTCCCGAGCCACTGGCTGGCCCCGGTAGAGCTACTGACGAGAAGGTCGAGTTGACCGTCGGAAGGGTCAGCGTCGGGCAGGAGGGTAAGTCCTCCTTGGAGAGTGCCGCAGTTGCCGAGGAGGAAGGTGTGGGCTTTGACGTGCTGGGTTGGCATGTCGTCGATGGTGAGGTCGACATCGATGAGGTCGGTGGTCTTGAGTGCCCGGCCCAGGGATTCGATGTAGGCCAGCCATCCGGTCATGGCTTTGAGCTTGTCGTTGGTTTCGACGATCATCTGGGCGTCGATGCCGATCCCGGCGATAACGGCGAAGGCCATGCGATGGGAGGTGTCGGGGGTTGCGTAGTCGATCCAGCCCACATCCAGGGGCTTCGGCGGTGCGTCGCTGAGGGCTCGGTCAGCTGCGGCTTCGAGGTCTCCGATGGGGATGCCGAGGTTCCGGGCGAGCAGGTTTCCGGTGCCAAGGGGAAGGATGCCCAGGGCAGGCGGGTTCTTCTCTTGAGCCAGGCGCTCGATGACCGCGCGAACGGTCCCGTCTCCGCCGGCGGCAAGGATCAGCTGGGGGCTGGTGGCCAGGGCTGCACCTGCGGCGCCTTGCCCTGGGTCGTCTTCGGTGGTCTCGTGCCACGACACGTCGTTGGCAGCTTCGTCCTCCAGGATCGCGGCGAGCTCCGCGCGCTCGGTCTTGGAGGGGTTCCAGATAACAGCGATGCTGGCCACAGCGAGGTCCTTAGGGCTTGATGGCGGGGCGTCGGCGCACCGCTCTGCACTTGGCGGGCGGGCACGTCGCGGGGTGCTTTAGCGTGCTCGGACGTTGATTTCGTAGTCGAAGGTCGAAGGTACGCCGTGGCTGGCGCTGGTGGCACGGAAGAGGGACTGCCATCGGCGCTGGTCGGGTTCGGCGAGGGACTCCAACATGATCACGGCCCAGGCGTGCTGGCGGTCCGGTGAGAGCTCGACCGTGCACTCGCGCACCTCGTCGTAGGCCATGAGTGCGTGTTCAAGCGCCCTGGCCAGTCCTGCCCATGACGTCTTCATGGTGATCCTCTTCCCTGCGGTGAGTGGTCAAGCAGGCACGGAGGGGCCCGGGCCGTTGCGGCCCGGGCCCCTCTCTTGCCGATGGTTACTTCTTGAAAACGTCCTTGACGTTTTCGCCGGCCTGCTTGATGTCGCCCTTGGCCTGCTGGGCCTTGCCCTCGGCCTCGAGGCGCTCGTTGTCAGCGATCTTTCCGGCGGTCTCCTTGACCTTGCCGGCGACCTTGTCCGCGGTGTTCTTTGCCTTGTCTGCCAGGCTCATGATGATCTCCTTTGTTGTGTTTTTGTTTGTGGTTGGGTGGAGGCTGTTAGGCGTTGTTCTTGTTGCGTCCGGTGATGAAGCCCCAGATCAGAAGGACGATCAGCGATCCGCCGATGGCCAACAGCCAGGACGAGAGTGAGAAGAACTTGTCTACGTCGGCGTGGAAGAGACTCTGTCCGATCCAGCCTCCGAGGAGTGCGCCGACGACGCCGAGGATGAGGGTGGCGATCCAGCCGCCTCCCTGCTTGCCAGGAAGGATGGCCTTAGCGATGGCTCCGGCGATGAGTCCGAGAACGATCCAACCGATGAAACCCATGATGTGGTCCCCCTATGTGATGTGAGTGCTCGCAGTTGTTCCGAGCGATGGTCCTCTAGCCCGCGGTGGCAGGTAGGGAAGTGAGTTCGAGCGCACCGGAGTTCTTGGTGTGCTCATCGTTGACGTCGTAGCGGATGTGCTTCTCGGCGAATTGAGCTCCAAGAACGGTTTCCATGTCAGTGATGACGCGCTCGTTGACGAGGTGAACCGCTTCAGCGAGTGGACGATCGCTACGAACGCTGAAGGTGGCGTAGAGCGATGGGGTGGCTGCGCTGCCTGAGATCCGCACACGGGCGGTGGTGATCAGGCCGCTGTGCTCAGCAGCTTCTTGCGCGGCCTTGGCAATCACGTCTGATCTGATCGTCGTACTTGCCCCTTGGCCTGAACTGAAGCGGAGTGTCCTGACCGGAGGTTTCCTAGGCATTGCCGCAAGAAGGACCCAAACGCAGACCAATGCGAGGAGGAAACCTGCGACGATCAAACCCGTCGCGACTTGGTCCCCCGACCACCGAACTACATCGTCAACTTGCGGCATCGCTTCGGAGTTGCCGCCCCAGAGCTGGGGTGACAACAGCGAGAGCACTCCGACGCCAAGAATGACGACCGCCCCGATGGCCAAGAGCGCTCGCTGACGTGGACCGTGTGTGCGCCACACTAGTGCCGCCCCCTCACGGCTCGAACTACGGCCGCTGGGACGCGGCCACGATCGATCTTGCGGGCCGCTGCTTCTCGCTGTCGGGCCACCAGCTTGGATGCCACCTTCCCGGTACGTCGAGACTGACGCTTGACCAGCAGCCAACCGACCAACATGAGCATCAGGCCCATGCCGAGCTTCTTCGAGATGCTCTGAACCTGCTTTTTCTCAGACATATCAGTCTCCTTCCGTCTGCATGCGGATGCGGATTGATGGCTTCGTGTCCAGGGGTAGTTCAGAGACGAGCTGGTTGGTCCGATCCAGAACGCTCTCGCGTACTCCTTCAGTAGCACGCAACGGTGTTCGTACGCTGAGGTCGATGCGGTTAGGTCTCGCCGTGACTCGCGCTGATGCCACCCCGTCGGTACTTTCGGCGGTAGCGCGGACCAAATCGCTCAGGCCTCGCAGGGCTAGCACCTGCTCGTCGCCCGGGGTACTGGCTTGCAGAGGCGTGGTCTTGTGACGCCCGGGAACAAGAGCGCAGACCAAAGCGATGGCTCCCAGAACGCAGAGGCTCACGCCGATCGTGAGGACCAGGTTGCTGTTGAGGGCAGCGCGGTTGAGGACAGCCAGCCATTCCCCTACCGGTTCAGGCCAGGAGCCTTGGTCGAGCCTGCGTATCCCCGCCCACACCGCCAGCACAGATGCCGATAGCCCCAGGAGCGAGAAGATCGCGAGGGCGATGGTTCGTGCTGGGCGAACGTGCCAGAAGTTTCTCACTTGAGCCTCCTCTTGACGGTCGGTTCGGCGGGGTACAGCCACGAGACGTGGATGTCGATCTGCGCCTGATGGATGCCAACATCGCGGGCGAGGCGGCTCGTAACCACTTCGCGGATACGTTCGGCCGTGGTCTCGAGTGGGCTGGGATAGAGCAAGCCCAAGTCGATCGTGACCAGCGCCGTTGCTCCGAAGAGTTCGACGTCGACACGTGGGCGCTTACTGAAATCACGTCTCTGTCCGACGCCGAGCACACCACCTGACGAGGAGCCAACTTCAGCCACTTCGCTTGTTGCTTGGGAGATGACTTTGGCGATCACCGCATCAGGGACGTGTGTTGTTCCTCGTGTCGACACCTGCCTCACCTCCTGCGGTCGGCTATGAAGGCGGAGAGGTCTGCTTTGTTCTGTAGGACCCAACCCGTGACCGCCCCGAGCAAGGTGAAGAACAGGACGATGATCAGCTGAGTGAATGATCCGAAGGCCAGGACCAGTCCGATGACGAGACCAGCCACGATGCCCCAGTGCATCAATTTCACGGCACTACCTCCTTGAATCGAGCGCGTGACACTGCGCCGTGGTTACTTGAGATCGCTTCGCTCGGCTTCGACGTCGTCGTCTTCGGGAAGGTGGACGTCGGACACCTCGATGTTGACTTCAAGCACTTCCAACCCCGTGGCTTGCTGAACGGAGTCGATGATGTTGGAGCGGATGCCTTCCGACACATCGACAATCGAGTACCCGTACTCCACAACGATCGTGACGTCGATGGCAGCCTGCTGTTCGCCCTTCTCCACGCTCACCCCGCCTGAGGTGTTCGCAGAGGCCCCCGGAATGCGTTCTGCGATCGAGTTGAAGGTGCGGCGAGCAGCGTTGCCCATGGCATACACACCCGGAACTTCGCGCGCTGCGATGGAAGCCAACTTCTGGACCACACGGTCCTCGATCGTGGTCTTGCCGTGCTCTGTGTGAAGGGGACCGAGCACCTCGACCTCAGTGTCCTGGGCCTCCTTCTTCGAAGCCCGCGCGGCCTCTTCTCCCGTGGGGCGAACGACGGGGCTGTTGTTCTGGCTCATGATTCCTCCTCGTAAGAACGTGCTGTCTATAGCTAGACGGCATCCGAACCCCCATCGTCACACGACCAAGACGTGAGATGGGTCACATCTATTCGTGGGCTTTCGCGAGGGGACCATGCAATGGTTGTGTACACACACGGACGGGGGTGAGGGTTGTGCCGGTTTCACGTCTCGTGGGTCGAGCGCAGGAGGGTGATGCCGAGGCATTTGACGACCTCGTGCGTCTGCTTTCGCGCCGGCTGCACGGATATGCCTACTCGTTGCTGGGGCGCCAAGGCGACGCCGAGGAGGCGGTCCAGGAAGCATGGGTGAGAGCATGGACTCGTCTTGACTCGCTGCGAGACCGTTCAGGATTCATCGCCTGGATGTTCAGGATGGTACGTAACCTCTGTATGGATGCTCATCGAGTCCGCGGACGCAGGAGTGAGGACTCCCTGGAGACTGTGCTCGACACTGCACTGCCGACGGAGGCGCGTACTCCAGAGGAGCTAAGTGTCCTCCGGTCCGAAGCAGAAGACGCACTGGACGTGCTACGTCGACTTAGCATGGGCGAGCGTGAAGCCTTCACCCTGGTTGTACTTGAGGAACTGAGCTACGAGGAGGCTGCCGGAATCGCCAACGTCTCCGTCTCGACTCTCCGTGGACGGCTCGCTCGCGCGCGGGTCAAGATCAAGAACTCGGCCACAGGAGGGCAGCCATGAACGAATCACTGCCGTGCGGACGCACTCTCGCGGACGTTGCACAGAACCTAGGTCATCTGCCGGATGCGCATGAGATCCAGTGCCGGTGGTGCAAGCTCGCGCGCGAAGGACTGGCCAATCGTGAATCGGAGGTGCGAGCTGCCTACCTCGGAGCACCAGGGCTGCGTCCCTCCTTCTATGAAACAACCGGCAAAGCCGTGGCAAAGACACCCCGGATTACCAAGCGCTACCGCATTCCGGGTGACCGCCCCGACACTGTGGCGGAGACGACGCGATTGGATCTGGCCCAGTTTGTTAGAGACCGCCTCGCCGGGTCCTCAGGATTCGCCCCAGTTCACATCTCAATCCAGCCAACCGACCAAGACGAGCCTCACACCCACTGGCAAGCCGAGATCAGCATCGGCCTCTCTCCATACGGGAGGTGGACGGAAACCTTCGCCGAGATCGACACCGCCATGCGCGAGCTCAGCCGGCATCTTCGCGCGGAGCACCTGAGCTGGGCCCTGAAGGTCGAAGACGTTCTTCAGGAGGGGTAGTTCATTCCCGGCTCTTCCTACTTCAGGTGGGGGTGGGTCAGTCCGCCGCCGATGAGGAGCATGCGTAGTCGGTAGTGCTCGCGGTT
>NZ_QQXK01000031.1 GCF_003575975.1 Galactobacter valiniphilus
CAATCATCACCGACCCCACACCGGCATCGGAGGCCTCTCACCCATCGATCGCGTCCACAACGTCAGTGGGAAGAACACCTAGGGCGTGTCTCCCAATAGGCGTGTCCAGTTGAGGACGGCGCAGAGGGTGACGCCGGCGCGGTAGGTGATCGCGAGTTTGTCGAACCGGGTGGCGATCCCGCGCCATTGCTTGGCGAGGGCGAAGAAACGCTCGACGACGTTGCGGCCCTTGTAGGCGTCGGCATCGAGGCCGGGCGGTCTGCCGCCACGCCGGCCGCGTCGCTTGCGTGCGGCCGCTTGGTCGCGCTTGTCGGGGATCACGGCCTTGATCCTGCGGCGGCGTAGTTCGCTGCGGATCACACCGGTCGCATACGCGCGGTCTGCGATCACCGCATCGGGTCGGGTGCGCGGTCGGCCAATACCGATTCGGGGAACGTGGATCTCAGCGAGGACCTGTGTGAGCATCGCGCCGTCGTTGCGCTGCCCGCCGGTGACAATCATCGCCAACGGCCTGCCGTGCCCGTCGACGGCCTGATGGATCTTCGTTGTCAGGCCACCACGGGAGCGACCGATGCCGTGACCGGGTGGCTCAATCTCGTGCCAGGGCAGATTCTTGTGATTCGATCCTGCCCCCCTGTGTCCTGCTCGGGGCGAGTCGTGTTCGTCGCGTGCTGATGCGCACGCGCGATCGTCGCGTCGATCGACACAGCCCAATCGATCTTCCCGGCCGCGTCAGCCTCGGCGAGGATCTGCTTCAGCACGCGATCCCACGTGCCGTCCCCGGCATACCGACGGTGCCGCTTCCACACCGTCTGCCACGGGCCGAAGGGCTCCCGGGGCAGATCACGCCACGGAATCCCGGTGCGGAACCGGTAGGCGATACCCTCCACAACCCGCCGGTTATCACCGAACGGGTGACCGCGGCGCCCCGAGTTCGAGGGCAGAAGCGGCTCAATCCGCTCCCACTGCTTATCCGTGAACACCCGATACCGCGAACCCGTCGACCTCACCCTGCCAGCATCCCGCGAGCCCCACCAAACATATGGGAGACACGCCCTAGTGCTGTGCCGCCAAACGTGCCCCGACCGGTCCCACGCCCGGCCCGCCGCCCACCCGACCACGCGCCGTCGGGCAGCGCCACCGCCCGCCGAAGCCCGCGAGGACACCAAGCGGCGCCCCGTCCTCCATGACGATGGACGGGGCGCCGAGTCGTGTGCTCTGGCGAGAGCTGCGGCGGGCCCTCCCCCACATCCAAGGGGAGGACCGCCGCGTACCGCCCGGGCCGCTGTTCACACGGCGCCGGGCGGAAGCGATCAGAAGTTGATCACGTGCGGCTGGCCGAGGTGCTTGAGGCCCTCGACGCCGAACTCCAGGCCGAAACCGGACTGCTTGGCGCCACCGAAGGGCATGCGCGGGTCGATCGCGCCGTGCTTGTTGATCCACGTGGTGCCGGCCTCGAGGCGGGCGGCCACCTCAAGCGCGCGCTCGCGGTTGGAGGACCACACGGAGGAACCGAGGCCGACCTCGAGGGCGTTGGCCCACTCGATGGCCTGCTCCAGATCGGTGTACTTGATGATCGGCAGGGCCGGGCCGAACTGCTCCTCGGTGACCAGCGGGTTGTCGTTGTCGATGTCGGCGATCAGCGTGGTCGGGTAGAAGAAGCCAACGGCGTCCTCGGACGGGGCCTCTCCGCCGATCAGCACGCGGGCGCCGGAGTCCTTGGCCGCCTGGACGAGGTCCTTGACGATGGTGAACTGGGCCTTGTTCTGCAGCGGGCCGAGGACGTTCTCCTCGGAGAGACCAACGCCCATCGGGGAGGCCTGGGCGACCTTGACGAGCTCCTCGCACACCTGCTCGTAGATGGACTCGGGGACGTAGAGGCGCTTCAGGGCGGCGCAGGTCTGGCCCGTGTTGATGAACGCGCCCCAGAAGAGGTCGGCGGCGATGGCGGCCGGATCGGCGTCGTCCAGCACGATGCCGGCGTCGTTGCCGCCCAGCTCCATGGTGGTGCGCTTCAGGGTGTCGGCGGCGGCCTTGACGATCGCCTTGCCGGCCGGGGTGGAGCCCGTGAACATGATCTTGTCGATGCCCTCGTGGGTGGTCATGGCGTTGCCGACCACGCGGTCGCCCGCGACGATCTGCAGCACGCCGGCCGGGAGGACCTCGTTCATGACGTTGATCATGGCCGTGACGCACAGGGCCGTGTAGCCGGAGGGCTTCACGATGACCGTGTTGCCCATGCGCAGCGACGGGGCGATCTGCCAGATGCCGATCATCATGGGCCAGTTCCACGGGCCGATGGCGCCCACGACGCCCAGCGGGCGGTAGTGCAGCTCGGCGCGGCCGGACTCGTCGTCGAAGAGGACCTCGGGCTCCAGCTCGAAGGAGGCGGTGGCGCGCAGCCACGCCGAGCAGGCACCGACCTCGAAGCGAGCGTTCGGGCCGTTCAGCGGCTTGCCCTGCTCACGCGAAAGCAGCACGGCGAGCTCCTCGGCGCGCTCCTCGATGGCGTCGGCGGCCTTGAGCATGTAGGCCTGGCGCTCAGCCAGCGGCAGCGCGGCCCAGGACTTCTGCGCGGCGCGGGCCGTCTCGACGGCGGCGTCAACATCGGCCTCGGTCACGGCCGGGACGAAGCCGACGAGCTCGCCGGTGGCCGGGTCGAAGATCTCGCGGCCGGCCTCGGCCAGGCCGAACGCCTGGCGCAGCTCCTGCGAGGTGGGGTACGTGGTGGTGGCTTCAGCGGACATGCGGGTGAGTCCTTCCGTGGTTCTGCTTCGGATGCGGGCTCACGCCCGCGTTCCTTCCAGCATGCTCGGGTCTTGTGAGCGGGGCCACGGCATCCCGGCACGCGCTTTGTCTTTGAGTGCACGACGGCGCGCGCCCACCTCGGGCGGGTCGGCCGCGCTGGGCGCGGCGCACCACCGGGAGGCGCGCGGTGGTGCGGCACGCACGGTCCGGGCCACGCGCCGTCGTGCGCCACCGAGGTGCGTCCAGCATCAACAAAACGACGGGAGAAAAGTCGCATGGACTTTTCTCCCGTCGTTTTGTTGATGTTTTCTACGGGCGGGCGGCAGGGCGGGCCAGCGACCCGGCGGGCGGCGATCCTTAGAGGCCCACGCCCTCCGCGTCCTCGGCGGCGGAGCCGTGGCCGATGCGGGCGAAGCGCTCCGGCGAGGTGCCGCGCAACCACATGGCCCACAGGGCACCGATCACGCCGGGCAGCAGCGCGATGAGCGGCAGCAGCCAGTTCAGGACGTTGCCGGGCTCGAGGCCCACCAGCACGGGGAACTGGATGATGATCGTGACCACCAGGATGCCCAGCGCCACGCCGGCGATCAGCGGGGCCACCACGCGGGTGAAGACGCCGTGGCCGTCGGGGTTGCGGCGCAGGAACACGAGGGCGGCGAAGCTCGTCAGTGCCATGAGGGCCACCAGGCCCAGGGCACCCACGTTGGTCAGCCACGTGAAGAGCGTGAGGACCGGGAACATGATCGGGTCCTCGGCGCCGGCACCGGCGACCGCGAAGATCAGCAGGACCACCATGGCGAGCGCCGACTGGGTCAGCGAGCCGGCCACGGGGGCCCGGCCCACGCCGCGCGAGGTCGCGAGGAAGGACGGCAGGGCACCCTCGCGGGCCAGGGAGCGCAGGTAGCGCGAGACCACGTTGTGGAAGGAGACCAGCGCGGCCAGCAGCGAGGTCACGAAGAGCACCTGGCCCAGCTGCACGGCCCACACGGGCAGCGCGGAGCCGAGCATCGCGAAGACCACGCCGGGGCCGTTCGTCGCGGAGTTTTCGACGACTTTGGAGGCACCCTCGCCCATGACCATGGCCCACGCGGAGAAGGCGTAGAACACGGCGATGACGATCACGGCGCCGAAGGTGGCGCGACGGACGGTGTTGCGGGGATCGCGCACCTCGTCGGTGTAGATGGCGCCGGACTCGAAGCCCATGAACGCGGCGACGGAGAAGGCCAGGACGGCGCCGACGCCGCCCGTGAACAGCTCGCCCGGGGCAAAGCCGGCGGCGGAGATGCCCTCCGGCGCGGTGCCGATCGCGATGAAGTCGTAGACAAACACCACGAGGAACTCGAGCGCCACGAGGATGCCGAGCACCTTGGCGGAGAGGTCAACGGCGTTCACGCCGAGCACGCCGACGATCACCCAGCCGCCGAGCGCGCAGGCCCACCACGGGACCGTGATCGAGAAGACCGAGGCGAACAGGTCGGCCGTGGCGAAGCCGAACATGCCGTAGATGCCGATCTGCATGGCGTTGTAGGCAACGATCGCGACCCACGCGGCGGCGACGCCGGGCACGCGCCCCAGGCCGCGGGCCACGTAGGAGTAGAACGCTCCGGCCGTCTGCACCTTGGAGGAGAGCGCGGAGAAGCCGACGGCAAAGAGCGCCAGGATCACACCCAGAACCACGAAGGACAGCGGGATGCCGAGCACCGAGGTGACGGCAAAGTTACTGGTGGTGCCGCCGGCAACCACCGTGAGGGGCGCGGACGCGGCGATGATCATGAGGACCAGCGACAGCGTGCCGATCTTGGGGGGCGCCGCGGACGTCGTGCCGGACGTCGCGGGGGCCGCGGTGCGAGAGCTGCTCACAGCTACACCTCCAGGCAGGGGAATCGAGTGGATACTCCAGGGTGGCCCGGATCACAGGCCCGTGTCTGTCATTGCCCCGCACGCCAGTTGACGATGCGTGCGCGGCCTGACGACTCCCGCCCGCGGCGCGCCTTGCGGGCGGCGAGCGGAGACCAGAATGCCCGACGGCGTGTGGTGACCACACGCCGTCGGGCATTCCTCACGCGGTGGGCCGCCTCAGGCGGCCTCGGCCCGCCGCTCCTCGGAGGGCGAGCAACCGTACGCGGCGCGGTAGAGCCGCGAGAAGTGGGCGGGGTCCGGCAGGCCCCAGCGGGCGGCGACGACGCCGACGGGGATGGTGCGCTGCGCCGGGTCCTGCAGATCGGCACGGGCGCGCTCGAGGCGGCGGCGGCGGATCCACGCGGCGACGGTGCTGCCGGTGTCATCGAAGAGCTTGTAGAGCGCGCGGACGGACATGTAATGCGCGTCGGCCACGAGCTGCGGGCTCAGGCGCGGGTCGACGAGATGGTCCTCGATGAAGCGGTGCACACGGCGCAGTGTGCCGCGGCGGCCGGATTCGGTGTCGCCGAGGCGGCGCTGCGCCTCGTCGTCGCACAGGGTGACGATGAGTTCGAGGGTGTTGCCGACGAGGCGGCGGCCGTTGCCGGGCATCTGCGCCATGCGGCGCGCGAGGCCGCCCATGGTCGGCGCGACCATGTCCAGCAGGCCGCCGTCGCCGCCGAGACGCAGGGCGGTCAGCTCGGCGACGTCCTCGGCGGTGGCGCCGAGGCGCTCGCGGGGCACCATAGCCACGAAGATGCCGCACTCCTCCTCGAAGGTGAGGGAGTACGGGCGGGAGGTGTCGTAGACGGCGAGGTCGCCGGGGCGCAGGAGGGTCTCGCGGCCGTCCTGGATAAGCAGGCCGTGGCCGGAGAGCTGCAGGGTGAACTTGAACTGACCGCCGCCGCCGGCCGCGATGAGGTCGTCGGTGCGGACCACGCGGTGTGCGCGGGCGTCAACGCGGGAGAGCGAGACGTCGTCGTAGCGGTGCGCCAGGATGCGCCCGGCGAAGGGGGTGGAGCTGATGGCCTCGGCGTGCAGGCCCACGAAGGCCGTGGAGGCGGCGCGCTGGAAGGACTCAAAGTCAACCGACTCGGCGAGGGTGTGCTCCTCGCGGGCGCGGGGCTGGGCGGTGGTCGTCATCGACGCGCTCCTCTCCTTGGAAGCTCCGTGGGTCCGGGCCTCGAGACGGGGGAGCTCATCAAGGGGTGATCCGGATCACCTGGAGAATCTACGCCGGGAGAGAGAAAAAGTCACCCCGCCGAAAGCTGTGAGTCTTGCGCCGGCCACCTTGAGCGGTCCGCGGCGCTCAGCCCGCGGCGCCGTCCCGGGATTCACCCTCGGCATCCCCCTTGTCGGAGCCGGATCCCCACACAGCCCAGCCGTCGATGAGCTGGTCCAGCTGACCGCGCAGCGAGCGGCCGGAGCCGCCCACCGGGTCGATGACGCCGACGATCTGGGCACCCTCGAAGAAGGTCAGGAGCGCCTCGGCGGCGTTGCTGACGCTCACGCCCTGGCGCACCTCGCCCGCGGCGAGCGCCTCGGCCACCCAGTCGGTGAGCCACTGTCGCCACTGCGCCTGCTGCTGCACCATGAGCTGGCCGGTCGCCGGGGACTGCGCCGCGAGCGCCCAGTAGGCCACCACGACGCGCGCCTCGTCCAGGGCCGCGGCATCCAGGGGCAGCACCTCTTGGGCGAAGGCGAGCACGGCGTCCCAGCCCCTCAGGCCGCGGACGCGGCGCTCGATCCGCGCGTTGGTGCGGGAAAAGACGTGCGTGAAGGTCGCTTCAAAGAGGGAGTCCTTCGTGGGGAAGTACGGCTTGATGGCGCCGTTGGAGAAGCCGGCCTCGGCGGCGAGCTCGCGCAGCGTGGCGCCCTCCACGCCGTTCTTGGCGATCACCTGCGAGGCGATTTCAACCAGTTCGCGGCGGCGGGCGTCGTGGTCGACGATCTTGGGCACGGTGCTCCTGTTCACATGCTGAGGTGGGGCTTGTCACATCGTAGCCACTCGCCTATTCTCTACGATCATAGAAAAAAGCGTGTCCGTCGTCACGCTTTTCCTCGCGATTTTTCCCTCGGATCGGAGCACCATGTCTGAGACCACCTGCGAGCACAGCCTCGCCGCCGCCGTCGGGCATCACACGCTGGCCACCCCGGAGGAGGTGAGCGAGGCCCGCCGCCTGCTCGCCGAGGCCGGCCACTTCTCTGAGACCGTGCGCCTGGCGTACATCGGCCTCATCGACCCCGCCTTCGGCCTCGCCGAGGACGCCCCAGTGGACCGCCGCTTCCGCATCCAGACCCTGGACACCGCGGACAACGTCTCCCGCGACGCGATCGTCTCCGTGACCCGCGGCGTCGTCGAGTCCGTGCGCGAGCTGGACACCGCGGCCACGGGCGAGCTGCCCGTCAAGGACGAGGACTACGGCGTGGTGGAGGAGCTGCTCGCCACCGACGAGCGCTGGCTCGAGGCCCTCGCCAAGCGCGGCCTCGACGTGGTCAAGGTCCGTGTGGCCCCGCTCTCCGCCGGCGTCTACGCCGACGAGTACCCGGACGAGAAGGGCCGCCGCATGCTGCGCGGCCTCGCGTTTGTGCAGGACTTCCCCGAGGACTCCGCCTGGGCGCACCCGGTCGAGGGCCTGCTCGCCTACGTCGACATCACCAACCGCAAGGTCGAGAACGTCCTGGACTTCGGCGTCGTCGAGATCCCCAAGGAGCACGGCAACTACACGGATCCGGAGCTCACGGGCCCGATCCGCGAGACCCAGAAGCCCATCGTCATCACGCAGCCGGAGGGCCCGTCCTTCTCCGTTGAAAACGGCAACCACGTCGAGTGGGAGCGCTGGAGCCTCGACGTGGGCTTCGACATGCGCGACGGCCTGGTGCTGCACAACATCAGCTTCGACGACCCGAACAAGGGCCGCCGCCGCATCCTCAACCGCGCCTCGATCGCCGAGATGGTGGTCCCCTACGGCGACCCGAACCCGGTGCGCAGCTGGCAGAACTACTTCGACACGGGCGAGTACCTGATCGGCCAGTGCGCCAACTCCCTCGAGCTCGGCTGCGACTGCCTGGGTGAGATCACCTACCTCTCCCCCACGATCGCCGACAACGACGGCAACCCGCGCACCATCAAGAACGGCATCTGCATGCACGAGGAGGATTGGAGCATCCTCTCCAAGCACTCCGATCTGTGGACCGGCATCGACTACACGCGCCGCAACCGCCGCCTGGTGATCTCCATCTTCACGACCGTCGGCAACTACGACTACGGCTTCTACTGGTACCTCTACCTGGACGGCACCATCGAGTTCGAGGCCAAGGCCACGGGCATCGTGTTCACCTCCGGCTACCAGGGCGATCCGACGTACAACTCGGAGATGGCTTCCGGCCTGGGTGCCCCGTTCCACCAGCACCAGTTCGCCGCGCGCCTCGACTTCGCGCTGGATTCCGGCGTGACCCGCGTGGAGGAGGAGGACGCCGTGCGCGTCCCCATGGGCCCGGGCAACCCGCGCGGCAACGCCTTCACGCGCAAGCGCACCGTGCTCTCCACGGAGAAGGAGGGCGTCCGCGACGCCGACGGCCGCATCGGCCGTTCCTGGGTCATCTCCAACCCGGAGTCGAAGAACCGCCTCGGCGAGCCGGTGGCCTTCAAGCTGCACCCCATGGGCACGCCCACGCTGCTCGCAGACCCCGAGTCCTCCGTGGCCAAGCGCGCCAACGTCATGACGCACGGCCTGTGGGTCACGCGCTTCGACGAGACGCAGAAGTACCCCACGGGCGACTTCGCCAACCAGAACCCGGGCGTCGAGGGCATCGCCCAGTGGATCGAGGCGGACCGCGACATCGACGGCCAGCAGGACGTCGTGTGGCACACCTTCGGCCTGACGCACTACCCGCGCATCGAGGACTGGCCGATCATGCCCGTCGACACCGTGGGCTTCAAGCTGCGCCCCGAGGGCTTCTTCGACCGCTCGCCGGTCCTGGACGTCCCCGCCCCGGTCAAGGCCCACGGCTGCTGCTCCGGCGGCGAGTGCCACTGCGAGCACTGAGTCTCATGACCTCGCTGTCCACGGCTCGTCCCGCGTTCCGCGCGGGGCGGGCCGTGCCCGCCTCCGCCGAGCCAGGCTCCGTTGAACCCGTCTCCGACGCCGAGTCCCGCACTTTTCGTTCAATCCCGCACACTTTGGGCGGGATTCGACGAAAAGTGCGGGATGAGACGCACGACGGCCCGGGCTCGGCTGGGCTGCCGACGGTCGTCACCGCGACGGGCACACTGCACGACGGCGCGGGCTCGCCTTTTGCTTGGGCCGCGGCCCCGTCGCGGGGTTGGGGCCGCGCGGCCTCGGTCGCCGCGCTGTTCGCGCTCGCGCTGCACGCCGGGGTCTCGCTGGCCCACGCCCACGATCCTTTGTTCGCGCTCCTGGTGGGACTCATGGGCCTCGTGTGTGCCGTGTGTGCCGTGCGCTGCGTCGTCACGCCGTGCCGCCGCGAGCTTACGGCGTTGCTCGGCATGAGCGCCGCGATGGTCGCGCTCCACGTGGCCTGGCTCCTGGGTGCCGGCGCGGCCTCCGGTGGTTCCCACCACGGTGGGGCGCTGGGCGCCTCCGGCGCCCACGCGGCGTCGGGCATGGGGGCCGCCATGCTGGGCCTGGCCTTGGCCGAGGTCCTCGTGGCGGCGCTCTGCGCCGTGGCCCTGCGTCGTCGGGCCTGAACGCCGCAGCCCGCCCCATCTCACTCCGCCCTACCGAGGCCCCGCCCGCTCCCACCGAGCGGCGCGGGGCCTCGGCGTGCCACCGGTGAACAAGCGCGTGCAGTCACGTCCTAGCGCCAACGCCCGGAGACGGAAAGAGTGGGATGGATCACCGTGGGGCCGCGCGCCCCGCTATCCACGCCCGGCGGATCCCCCGCCGCAAGGAGCAGGAGGACGCATGAGCTCGACGCTCTCCCCCACCTACATCGTCACCGGCACTATCCACACCATGGACGAGGAGGTGCCCACGGCCGAGGCGATCGGCGTCAACGACGGCCTCATCGCCGCGGTCGGCACCCTCGCCGAGGTCCGCGCCGAGCTGGGGGGCGAGGCGCCCGTCGTCGAGCACTCCTCCGCGATCCTCCCGGGCCTCCTTGACGCCCACAATCACCACGCCGAGGCCGGCAAGGAAGACCTGTTCCAGCTCTCCTTCCCCGCGACCGCCACGGTGGAACAGATCATCGAGGCCGTCGCCGAGTACGCCACGACCCTCCCCGAGGGTGAGTGGCTCGTGGGCGGGCTCTGGGGCTCCAACCTCGGAGCCGAGCTCGCCACGGGCGAGCCGCTCAAGGCGCTGGACGCCGTCACGGGCGATCGCCCCGTGCTGCTCACCGACGATTCGCACCACAACAAGTGGGCCAACACCGCGGCCATGCGCGCGGCCGGCATCCTCGACATGACCGAGGACCCGCACGGCGGGCAGATCATCCGCGATGCCTCCGGCGCCCCGAGCGGCCTGCTCTACGAGGCGGCCGCCGCGATCGTTGAGCAGCACCGCCTCACCACCGTCACGCTGGACGACGAGTTCCACGCCCGCTGCTCGGAGCGCGGCATCGAGATGCTCGCCGAGCACGGCATCGTGGCTTTCCAGGACGCCGCCGCCGGCCTGCACACGCTCAAGGGTCTGGCCAAGCTGGACGACGAGGATCGCCTCAAGGCGTGGGTCGTCTCCTCCTCGCTCATCAACGACAACATCTTCGGCAACGAGGTCGTCGGCGAGGAGCTGCTGGGCCAGGCCGCCCAGTACGCGCGCGCCCACCACCGCCCCACGTGGTCCAAGATCTTCCTGGACGGCGTGCCGCCGAGCCGCAACGCCGCGTTCCTCACCCCCTACGTGGCCGACGACGAGCACGGCCACGACCACCTCGGCGCCACGCTGCTTGACTTCTCCGAGCTGGCCGGCTGGCTGCGCTCGGCCCAGAAGCACCAGATCGGCATCAAGATCCACTGCACGGGCAACGCCGCCGTGCGCCTCGTCCTCGACGCCGTGGCCGACGCGCGCGCCGAGGGCATCGAGGTGCCCGTGCACATCGCCCACGGCCAGTTTGTGGAGCCCGAGGACCGCCCGCGCCTGGCCGAGCTGCGCGTCGTCGCCGAGATCTCCCCGTTCCTGTGGTTCCCCGGCGTCATCGCAAACGCCCTGGACGCCGTGCTGCCCGAGGAGGTGTTCGCCGGGATCCACCCGAACCGCTCGCTGCTGGACGCAGGCGCACACCTCGCGGTCGGCTCCGATTGGCCCGTGTCCGAGTCACCCAACCCGTGGCACGCGGTGGCCGGCCTCGTCACGCGCCAGGATCCCTCCGGGCAGTTCCCCGGCACGCTCTTCCCCGAGCAGGCCATCACGCGCGAGGAGGCCATCGCGGCCGTGACGAGCCGCAGCGCCGACGCGACCGGGCTCGGCGACGTCACCGGCCGCCTGCGCGTTGGCAACTCCGCCGACTTCGTCTTCCTCGACCGCGACCCCTTCGAGGTGCCCGTCGAGGAGCTCGCCCACACGCGCGCCGTCGCGACGTTCTTCGGCGGCGAGCAGGTCTTCGGCGAACCCGTCGCCTGATACTGAGCCCCCTCCACCCCCCTGATCGGAGTGCGAAATGTCGTCAAAACCGCGGTTTTGACGACATTTCGCACTCCGATCCGGGGACGGGGCGGGGCGGCCACTCAGGGCACCCACCCTCCCGCACCTCCCCAGCCCCCCACACAGCCCGACGGCGCGTGGCCAGGAAACCTGGCCACGCGCCGTCGGGCGTTGGGTTGAGACCTCAGCGAGCCCCGGCGAGCTCCGGCTCGGCGGCGGGCGCCGCGGCGGCGGCGGGGGCGCGCATGACGACCACCGAGCAGGCCACCGACACCGCGAGGATCGCGATCGACACGATCAGCATCGTGGAGAAGCCGCCCGTGGCGTCGATGATGGCGCCGGCGAGGATCGGGCCCACGGCCAGGCCCGAGCCGATCATGAGGTTGGTCGAGTTCATGACCTGCGCGCCGCCCACGCGGGAGACCGCGGCGAGCAGGAACGGCAGAAGCCACGACCAGGCGATCTTGAAGAGGATCGCGGAGAGGGCGAAGCGGACGAGGCCCGGGGCGCCGAAGAGCAGGAACATCGAGGCCGCCATGGCCGCGTAGCCGCCCAGGACGTAGTACTTGGCGCGGGAGCCCTCGCCCACGAGCGTGCCGACGAGCGAGGAGGCGACGCCGAAGAGCGTCGCGACGCCGATCGTGGTGGACGCGGTGCCGAGCGAGGTGCCGCCGGTCTCGGCGATCTTGGCCATGAAGGTCCACACGCCGCCGAGGGCCACGTAGAAGCCGAACACGGCGATCAGGGCCGCGGCGAAGGGCAGCACGCGGCGGGCGCCGGCGGCGACGGCCTCGACCGGGTTGGCCGCGGCGGAGAGCTCGTGGCCCTTGACACACCACGCGGCGGGCAGGCACAGCAGGCCGAGCGCTGCGAGCGTGAAGTACACGGCGGCGACGGGCTTGCCCGCGTAGATCGCCGGGAAGAGGAAGAGGATGATCGCGCCCATGCCCAGCTGCGCCACGATGAAGATGCCGTAGGAGCGAGAGGGCTTCGAGGTCTTCGCGGAGAGCGAGAGGATGATGACCGTGATCGAGCCGGCCGCGAGCGCCGTGAGACCGCGCATCAGGAGCAGCAGACCGTACGTCGGCATGAGCGCCGAGAGGACGTTGCCGGCGATGACCAGCGAACCGCACAGGATGGTCACGGTACGGATGTTCGCGCGGCGCAGCCAGAGATACGCGGGCAGCGTGGCCAGGGAGAAGCAGCCGAGCTCCACGGAGGCGAGCAGGCCGGCCGAGGACGCGTCGAGGCTGAACTGGACCATGAGCTGGCTCGTGACGATGGGCGCCACGAGCAGCACTGAATACAGCACCGCGGAGAACGCCGCGATGTAGAGGTTGAACTTCAGGTCGGCGCCGGACCTGGCGGTGGTGGTCATGGGGATCCTCCAAGGTGGTTCGGGGGCGGGCGCCGGCGCGCCGGGGGCTGGCGGGCCGCGCTCCTTGGTGAGACTCCCCCAGGCTCAGTGATCGGGGCCACAGCGTTCGGGGCTTTGGGCAGGCACGTTCAAGCGCGCCGCCGGGAGAGTCAACGCGCGTGGATCTTTACCGGCGGGTACGGCCGGGCGGTGGCGCGTGCGCCGGCGAAGTTTGCGTGGCTTACGCTGTCAAACAGGCCGCTTCACGGCGCACGCCACGCAAACGTGGGCAAGACGCCAAGCGGCGCCGGGCTTTCATGCCCGACGCCGCCCGCTCACCGTGGGTGCCTCGCCTCAGGCGAGGCGGTAGGAATCGCCCTCGTGCAGCTCGCCGCTCACAAGGCGCGCCGCCACGTCGGAGAGCATGGCCACGCCATCCACGGCGTCGGCGTCGCGCGTGTCCTCGGCCTCGTTGTGGGAGACACCCTGGATGCTTGGGACGAAGAGCATGACGGTGGGGACGACGTCCTTCATGTTGGTCGAATCGTGGCCGGCCACGGTCATGATCGGCGTGTGGCTCAGGCCCAGCGCCGCGGCGGACTCGCGGGCGAGCTCCACGCCGCCGGAGGGGTAATCCACGAGGCCCCACGCGTGGGTCAGGCGGCGCTCGATGCTCACCTTCGCCTTGGCCTCGATCTCCTCGAACTTTTCGGCGAGCAACTCGTTGGCGCGGGCCAGCACCTCCTCCGAGGCCGAACGCAGGTCCAGGTTCATGTTGACCTGGCGGGCCAGCGTCACGGGCGAGTTCGGCAGGACCTCCATCTCAGAGACCGAGGAGTGCAGGGCACCCTCCGGCAGCAGCTCGGTGAGCTCGCGGACGGCCA
The DNA here is from genome assembly GCF_003575975.1 of Galactobacter valiniphilus. GTDB lineage: Bacteria > Actinomycetota > Actinomycetes > Actinomycetales > Micrococcaceae > Galactobacter > Galactobacter valiniphilus. The sequence continues at coordinate 13,494 of NZ_QQXK01000031.1, forward strand.
CGACCAACAGCGACGCCCCGTAGAGCGCGTCGCGGCGGTCCTCCATGACCGTGGCGCCCGTGTGCGCCTGCGCGCCGTTGACGCTGATGCGGTACTTGCTCGCCGCCCACGTCGCGTGCACAAGGCCGATCGTCGTCTGCGCCTCCTCGAGCAGGCGGCCCTGCTCGATGTGGATCTCGGCGTAGGAGGCCACCTCGAGGCCCGGGACCGGCTCGGGGCGCTCGCCCAGGGCCTCGGCCACCGTGATCCCGGCCGTGTCGGTGACGGCCAGTGCCTCCGCAAGCGCGAGCTTGCCCGTGGCCACGGAGGAGCCCATCATGCTGGGCGCAAAGCGACTTCCCTCCTCGTTGAACCAGTCCACCACCGCCACGTTGAGGGTGGGGGTCACGCGCCCCTCGGCGGAGGCGCGCACCACGGTGTGAGCCGCATGGGCGGCGGCGAGCACGCCGTACGCGCCATCGAAGCGACCGGCCAGCGGCTGGGAATCCAGGTGTGAGCCCATGAGCACATACGGCGCCCCCGGAACCAGCTCGTACAGGCCAAAGATGTTGCCGATCGCGTCCTCACGCACCGTGAAGCCGCGCTCGGTCAGCCAGCCCTTAAACCATGCGCGGGTCGCATGGTCGGCCTCGCTGCCGGCCTGGCGCTCCACGCCGCCGCCGGCCGTGGCGCCGAAGGTGGACATGGTCGCGAAGTCGGGAAGGAAGCCCGTGGGGTCGGTGGTTTCGGGGGTGATGTGCTGGGTGCTCACGTGTCTGCTCCGCTGAAGGTGATGGGCTGGATGAGGTCTCTTGTGCCCGACGGCGGGTGGTCGCCACGGGCGGGCGGCCACAGGGCCGGGGTGGTTCAGTCGAGGGTGGTGTGGGTGGCCTCGCCGCCCACAAAGGTGCCGAGGACGTCGATGGCACCGATGGCCTCGTGCGCCACCTCTCGGGGGTCCTCGGCGAGGACCACGAAGTCGGCAAGGGCGCCCGCGCGCAGCACGCCCTTGGTGCCAGCCCAGCCGGTCGCCGCGGCGGAACCGAGGGTGTAGGCGTCAAGCGCCTGCTCCACGCTGAGCCGCTCGGCCGGCGCGTACTCGGCGCCGCTGCGGGTCAACCTCTGCACAAAGGCCTGGATGATCGGCAACGGGGCGCCGGGCGCCACGGGGCGGTCGCTGCTGCCGGGCACGGCAAGGCCCGCCTTCAGGAGCGAGGCCGCCGGGTAGGAGTGCGCCGTACGCTCGGGGCCCAGCGCCGCGGCCATGCCGTCGCCGAAGAGCGGGATGAAGAAGGGCTGCGGCACGAGGTAGACGCCGAGTCGGGCCAGGCGCGCCACCTGCTCGGGGCGCACGTAGCCGCCGTGCTCGATGCGGTGCGGCAGCGCCGCCGGGCCGTGCGCCGCGAGCGACTCCTCGATGATGTCCAGGGCCAGGTCGATGCCGCGGTCGCCGATGGCGTGCAGGGCCAGCGCCCAGCCCGCGGCGGCCGCCTCGCGGGCCTTCGCCGCCATGGCCTCGGCGTCGCCCTGGAGGTAACCGGAGTGGGAGCACTCGCAGTAGTTCTCGCTCATCGCCGCGGTCTTCCCGAGCAGCGAGCCGTCCATGAACATCTTGGTGGGGCCGAGCTGCAGGAACTCGTCGCCCAGGCCGGAGCGCAGGCCGGCGTCCAGGGTCTGCACGCCCGGCTCGCTCGCGTGGCCGGCCACGGGGTGCAGCACGTCAGCAGCGATCATGACCTGCGCGCGCGTCTTGAGCTGCCCCGCCTCGCGGGCGCGCTGATAGGCGGAGAACTCGCGCGGGCCGTGGCCGATCCAGCCGCCGCCCACCCCGGCGTCGGACACCGAGGTCAGGCCCTCCCGGGCGTAGCGCGCCGTGGCGCGAGCCAGTGCGGCCTGCAGGTCCGCGATGGGCTCCGGCATGAGGACCGCCTGGGCCACGCGCATGGCGTTCTCCTCCAGCAGGCCAGTGGCCCGGCCGTCGGCGTCCACGCCGATCACGCCGCCGTCGATGCGCTCGGTGGGGAATTCCGCGACGCCTACGGACCGCAGGCCCACGCCGTTCAGGGTGTAGGCGTGCCCGGAGGCGTGCTTGATGAGCAGCGGCTTGCCGTCGGCCGCCGCGTCCAGGGCGTCGCGCTCCAGCGTGCCGGCCAGCCCCAGCGGGTCGAAGTTGGAGGCAACGAGCCATTCTGCCTCCGCCTGCTCGCCGCGGCCCGCCTCCAAGGCGGCGTAGACGGACTCCGGCGTGGGCAACCCGGCCAGGTCGATCTCCGCGAGCGTCTGCCCGAACCACACGCTGTGGGCGTGCACATCGTTGAACCCGGCCATGAGGAACGCGCCCTTGGCGTCGATCTCCTCCGCCGCGCGCTGGCCCAGCAGCTGCTCGTCCAGGCCGACCACACGACCCATCCATACGCCCACACTGCTCGCCGAGGGGCGGGCCGGGTCGCCGGTGCGGATGCGGGCGTTGCGGACGATCAGGTCCAGCAGCATGGGTTCTCCTTCGGGCGGCGCGCCGGGTGGGGACCCCCGGTGCTCTTCCCCTTCATCACACGCCCGCGCCCTCGCCGCGGGCAATGGGAGGGCGCAACACAAAGGGGCGACGGGTTGTGCATCTGCATAGACTGAGCGGATGGCTTCAGGACAGGGCCCGGTGCGGGACGCGTGGGACAAGGGCAGGGCGCGGGCCGCCGCCGCGGCGGCGGCCGCTGGCACGAACCGCGGCACGACGGCGGGCGCTCCCCCAGGCCGGCCGGCGGCGGGAAGGCGCGGGGAGACCGCCGCCACCCCGGGGAACGACGATGCGGCGTGGCTCGGACTGCTCGCGTTGCTCCACGAGAACATCCCGTCCCTCGTCGACGACTTCATGGACGAGGTCCAGGCCCGCTCGCTCTACGCCGGGCTGCCCGTTGATCACGACGACATCCGGCGCACGGCGCCCCAATCCTTCGCGACCTTGCTCAGTTCCATCGCGGACCCGAGCGCCGACACCGCCGCGATGGCCCAGCGGCTCGGCGCCCGCCGCGCCCAGCAGGGGGTTCCCCTCGACGCGCTCACGGAGGCCGTGCGCATCGACCTGCAGCTCGTCTGGCGCCAGCTCAACCTCCTGGCCAGCCCCGAACAGGTGGGGCTCGTCGCCTCGCGCTTCGAGCACGTCATGCGCGTCCTGGACTCCTACGTGCTCGCCGTGCAAAAGGCGTTCCTCAGCGAACAGGCGGCCCTGGCCCGCGACGCTCGGCTTGGCACCGAGCGCGAGCTTGCCCACCTCTTCAACGCACCGGCGCTCAGCGAGGCCGAGCTGGAGCGCGTCGCGGCCGCCATGGGCGTCGCCACCCATGAGCCCTTCGAGCTCGCCGCGTTTTCAAACGCCAACGCCGCGGAGGCCCGGCGCATCGCCGAGGACGCCCTCGTCTCCGGGCGCGTCTTCTCCTATGCCTTCCGGGACATCGAGTGCCTGTTCTGGCTGCGGGACACCCGCCCGGACGCCGGACGCGGCACCCGGACGCTGCCACTGCTCGGCGCCGTGCCCGGCGTCCTCATCCCGGCCTCCGGTGTCTCGGACCTGCCCCGTGCGGCGGCGACGGGACGCGTCGTGCTCGAGGCGACGCCAGGCATCGACAGGCTGCGCCAGGTCCCAGAACTCTGGGCACCCCTTGCCGCGCACGCGCTCGACAGCGCCGCTCCCGGCACGGTGAGCGAGCTGCTCTCGGGGCTCGGGGACCTGGAGGACTACGAGCGCGAGCGCGTGCTCGCCACGGCCCGCGCCTACCTCGAGACAGGCTCGGTAAAGTCGGCGGCCGAGCTCGTCTTTTGCCACCGCAACACGGTGATCAACCGCCTTGCCGTGTTCAAGGCCCACACCGGGCTGGACCTGAACCTGCCCAGGCAGGCGGCCCTCGCCGTCGTGCTCTTGGACGCCCCAGGGCGCCCGCGCCCCTAGCCGCTCCCTCACCCCCATTGTGCAAAGGCACACCGCCCCTCCCGACCCCGGGGCACATTTCCATTGGATGGTGATCCGGAGCACAGAAGGATGGGTGTATCCCCACCGCACACCCCCCTGAGGAGAATTCCGTGACCTCGACGCACAGCGCGGCAGCGCCGCCCCAGACCACCGTGAAGGTGGCCGATAAGGACGTCCGCCGCATCGCCAACGCCGCCTTCGTCGGCACGGCCCTTGAGTGGTATGACTACTACCTCTTCGGCACCGCCTCCGCGCTGGTCTTCAGCCGCCTCTTCTTCTCCAGCCTGGACCCGACGGCGGGCGTGCTGGCCTCCCTCGCGACGTTCGGCGTGGGCTTCGCGGCCCGCCCCATCGGCGCCTTCATCTTCGGCGTGCTGGGCGATCGCATCGGCCGCCGCCCCACTCTCATCATGACCATCGTCTTGATCGGCGTGGCGACGGGCCTGATCGGCCTGCTGCCGACCTATGCCGTCGCCGGACTCTGGGCCCCCGCGCTCCTCGTGATCGTCCGCCTGCTCCAGGGCCTGGCCGTGGGCGGCGAGTGGGGCGGCGCCACGACGATGGCGATCGAACACGCGCCCGCCAAGAAGCGCGCCCGCTACGCCGCGCTCGTCCAGATCGGCTCGCCCGTCGGCACACTGCTCTCCTCCGGCGCCTTCGCGCTCGTCCTACTGCTGCCCTCCGCCACGTTCGACGCGTGGGGCTGGCGTATCCCGTTCCTGCTCGCCTTCCCCATGCTCTTGATCGCGCTCTTTATCCGCCTCAAGGTCGAGGAGTCCCCGGTCTTTGAGGAGCTCCTGAAGTCCGATCAGCGCGAGAAGGTCCCGGCCCTCAAGGTCTTCACCAAGGCCGGCGGGCGCCTGCTCGTCGCCGTGGCCGCGGCCTTCCTTGGCGTCGGTGGCTTCTACGTCATGAACACCTTTGTCGTCAGCTACGTCGCCAACAACCTGGGCCTCGACAAGCAGATCGCCGTCAACGCGACCCTCGTGGCCGCCGTGGTGCAGATCGTCGTCATCGTCCTCTTCGGCCGTATCGCCGAGAAGATCGGCCCCGGCCGCGTCACGATGATCGGTGGCCTCGCGACCGCCGTGGCCGCCTGGCCGCTGTTCTGGCTCATCGACACCCGCTCGCCCCTCGCGATCACGCTCGCCGTGGCCATCGGCATCGCGCTGCTGACCGTCACCTACGCCGTCACGGGCGCCCTGCTGACCGAACTGTTCCCGGCCCAGCTGCGCTACTCCGGCGTCTCGCTCGGCTACAACATCGCCGGCGCCCTCTCCGGCTTCCTGCCGCTCATCGCGGCCGGCGTCATCAGCGCCACGGGCGCCACGACCGCCACCCCGGCGGTCGTGATCCTCGTGATCATCTCCCTCATCACGGCCGTGGGCGGCTTCATCGGCGAGAAGCTGCGCGTCAAGGACGACACTGCCGTCGAGAGTGCCTGACACTCCCCCACACCAGCCGGTCTCCCCGCCGGCCTGCCGGCCGCGCTCCCCTTGGTCGGCCGGATGCAGGGCCCCGGACACGTCACCCGACGCGTCCGGGGCTCTGCCGCGTTCGGGAGAGTTTGCGTGCCTTGCGCCGTGAAGCGCGGGCCCATCACGGCGCAAGGCACGCAAAGTCTCACTGCGAGACTGCCGGGCTGCGGGGCTGGGCCTACCTGGCGATGCCCGGCGGCACTGGGCCTCGTGCAGCCCGGGAAAACCCCGGAAGAAATTACTAGGACATCCAACCTTTTCCGCGCGGCCCAAACGCGCTAGCGTGGGTCGCAAGCGTGAGCGGCGTCACCCGTCCGCGAGCGCCCGCCCGAGCACATCGCAGCAGCACCGAGACCCAGGAGCCCACCGTGCGCCACGTTCCCCATTGGATCAACGGCCAAGCCGTCGCCGGCACGAGCGGCCGCGCGGCCGACGTCTTCAACCCGAGCACGGGCGAGGTGCAGGCCACAGTGGACCTGGCCAGCACGGCGGAGGTCGCGCGCGCCGTGGAGGTCGCCAAGACCGCCCAGCTCCAGTGGGCCGCCATGAACCCGCAGCGCCGCGGCCGCATCCTCCTGAAGTTCGTGGACCTCGTCCGCGAGAACATGGACGACCTCGCCGCGCTGCTCTCGAGCGAGCACGGCAAGACCTACGAGGACGCCAAGGGCGACATCAACCGCGGCATCGAGGTCGTGGAGTTCGCGGGCGGCGGCGCGGCGCACCTGCTCAAGGGCGAGTTCTCCACGGAGGTCGGCTCCGGCATCGACACCCACTCGCTGCGCCAGCCGCTCGGCGTGGTCGCCGGCATCACGCCCTTCAACTTCCCGGCCATGATCCCGCTGTGGAAGTCCGGCCCGGCCCTCGCCGCCGGCAACGCCTTCATCCTCAAGCCGAGCGAGCGCGACCCGGGCGTGCCCCTGCGCCTCGCCGAGCTCTACCAGGAGGCGGGCCTCCCGGACGGCGTCTTCCAGGTCATCAACGGCGACAAGGAATCGGTGGACGCGCTCGTGGACCACCCCGACGTCAAGGCCATCGGCTTCGTCGGATCCACGCCCATCGCGCAGGCGATCTACACGGGCGCCGCGGCCGCCGGCAAGCGCGCGCAGTGCTTCGGCGGCGCCAAGAACCACCTCGTCGTCATGCCCGACGCGGACTTGGACCACGTCGCCGACGCCCTGCTCGGCGCCGCCTACGGCTCGGCCGGCGAGCGCTGCATGGCCATCTCCGTGGCCGTCCCGGTGGGCCAGGAGACCGCGGACGCCCTCGTCGCCAAGCTCGCCGAGAAGGCCGCCGCGCTCAACGTCGGCCCGAGCCTCCAGCCCGGCGCCGACTTCGGTCCCGTCGTCACGGCCGCCGCCAAGGAACGCATCGAGGGCCTCATCCAGCAGGGCGTCGACGCCGGCGCCACGCTGGTCCTCGACGGCCGCGGTGTGCAGGTCCCCGGTCACGAGAACGGCTTCTTCGTGGGTGCCACGCTCTTCGACCACGTCACGACCGACATGCCGATCTACACCGAGGAGATCTTCGGTCCGGTGCTCTGCGTGGTCCGCGCCGCCGACTTCGCCGACGCCCTCGGGATCGTGAACTCCAACCTCTACGGCAACGGGGTCTCGATCTTCACGCGCGACGGCGCCGCGGGCCGCGAGTTCGCCACGCAGGTGGAGGTCGGCATGGTCGGCATCAACATCCCCATCCCCGTGCCGATCGCGTACTACACCTTCGGCGGCTGGAAGGCCTCGGGCTTCGGCGACCTCAACCAGCACGGCCCCGACGCCTTCCGCTTCTACACGCGCACCAAGACCGTCACCACCCGCTGGCCGGAGGGCGTCTCCGACGGCGCCTCCTTCGTCATGCCGCAGGGCTCCTGATGCGCGACGACGCGCGCTCGCCCCTGGCCTCCCGCCTCGCCTCGGGTGCCGTCCCGGCACCGGGCGGCGTCTCGGTGCTCGGGGCCGGGGCCGCGGGCCAGCCGGGTCCCGACCACGCACCCTCCGGCGGCTCGGCGACGGGGACCGGCCACGCGGCGTCGGGCACCGGGGCGCCCGAGCCGACCGTCCTCGCCGAGGTGCGCGGGCGCCTCGGCCTCATCACGCTCAACCGGCCGCGCGCCGTCAACGCCCTGAACCACGAGATGGTGAACCTGCTCTGGTCGCAGCTCGTGCGATGGGCTGACGATCCGGCCATCGCCACGGTGGCCATCCAGGGCGCGGGCGAGCGCGGGCTGTGCGCTGGCGGCGACGTCGTGGCGATCCACGCCGACATGACACGCCCGGACCGCACGCCCACCGCGCCGTACGACACCATGGGCTTCTGGCGCGACGAGTACCGGCTGAACCTGCTCATCTCGCGCTACCCCAAGCCGTACGTGGCGCTCATGGACGGGCTGGTGCTCGGCGGCGGCATCGGCGTGAGCGCGCACGGCTCCTTCCGCGTCGTCACCGAGCGCACGCGCTCGGGGTTGCCGGAGACGCAGATCGGCTTTAGCCCCGATGTGGGCGGCACCTACCTCTTGGGCCACGCCCCGGGGGCGGCGGGCGCGCACGCGGCACTGACGGGCGCGCACCTGGACGCCGGGGACGCCCTGTACCTGGGGCTCGCCGACGCGTTCGTCCCGAGCGGCGCGCTGCCGGAACTGCTCGACCGGCTCGAGCGCGAGGAGCCGGGCGCGGTCATCGAGGCCCTCGCGGCCCCAGCGCCGCCGTCGGCGCTGCGGGACGGCGAGGCCTGGATCGAGGAGGCCTACGCCGGGCGCACCGCCCTCGACGTGGTGCGGGCCCTCGAGGCCTCGGAGGCCGAGGAGGCCCGGGGTGCCGCCGAGGTGATCCGCGGCAAGAGCCCCACGGCCGTGGCCGTGGCGCTGGCCGCCGTGCGGGCCGGCGCTGGCACCGACCTCGCCGGCGCCCTCAAGAACGAGTGGCGCGTCGGCTACCGCTTCCTGGGCGGGCACGACTTCGCCGAGGGCATCCGCGCCCAGGTCATCGACAAGGACCGCACGCCGAAGTGGGAGCCGGCGCGCCTCGAGGACCTCTCCCCCGGCACGGCCGAGGCCTACCTGGCACCGCTGCCGCACCTGCCGCTCGACCTCTCGCCGGTGGACGCCGTGATCCCGCCCGCCTGAGCACCGCCGCACCCACCCCACCGTTACACCCATCACCCAGGGAGAGCACATGGCACTCGAACTCAAAGACACCACCGTCGCGTTCGTCGGCCTCGGCCACATGGGCGGTCCCATGGCCGCCAACCTCGTCAAGGCCGGCGTCACCGTGCTCGGCTTCGACGTGGTCCCCGCCGCCCTGGAGGCGGCGGCCCAGGCGGGCGTCACCGTCATGCCCACCGCAGCCGAGGCGGCGGCCCAGGCCGACATCGTCCTGACCATGCTTCCCTCCGGCACGCACGTCATCGCCGCCTACGAGGATTCGCTGAACGGAACCCGGGGGATCCTGCGCGCCGCCAAGAAGGACTCGATCCTGCTTGACTGCTCCACGATCTCCGTGGACGAGGCGCGCACCGCCGCCGAGCTGGCGCACGCCGCCGGGCACCGCGCCGCGGACGCCCCGGTCTCCGGCGGCGTGGTCGGCGCCGAGGCCGGCACGCTCGCGTTCATGGTGGGCGGGCCGGAGGACGTCTACGCGGACGTCCTGCCGATCCTGGAGGTCATGGGCAAGCGGATCGTGCACTGCGGCGGCAACGGCCTGGGCCAGGCGGCCAAGGTCTGCAACAACATGATCCTGGCGATCAGCCAGATCGCTGTGGCCGAGGCGTTTGTGCTCGGCGAGGGCCTCGGCCTCTCGCATCAGGCGCTCTTCGACGTGGCCTCCAACGCCTCGGGCCAGTGCTGGGCGCTCACGACCAATTGCCCCGTGCCCGGACCGGTGCCGAGCTCACCCGCCAACCGCGACTACCAGCCGGGCTTCGCCGGGGCGCTCATGGCCAAGGACCTGGGGCTCGCGCTCGCCGCCATCGAGGCGACGGGGACCGCGGCCGAGCTGGGCCGTCACGCCGAGGAGATCTACCGCCGCTTCCGCGACGAGGACGGCGGGGCTGGCCGCGACTTCTCCGGCGTCATCACCACGATCCGCGAGCGCTCGGGCGCGGTGTGAGCGCAGCCGTCAGCCCCGCCGCGAGCCGCCCGGTGGCGCCCCGCGCCCCGGGTGCCGCACGCGCCGAAGGCGAGCTGGCGGCGTCGTGCATCCGGTTCCACGAATCGTCACCGCTTCGGCGCTTTGTCACCGTCCCGGTGACGGTGACAAAGCGCCAGGGCGGTGAGAAAACGCACGACGGCGGGTGGGCCACACCCAGCGCAGCCTCCCGCGGCTCAGTCCAGGGGCGCCGCGAAGTCCCCGGACTTCTGCCGGAAGCGCTGCAGGATGCGGTTGAGCGAGGCGACGTCGCGGGCGTTGAAACCCGTGCTCGCGAAGAGCTGCTCGTTCAGGGCCTCGGCGGCGGAGCGGGCCAGCTCGCGGCCCTCGTCGGTGAGGACCAGCAGCACGGTGCGTCCGTCGGTGGGGTGCGCCGTGCGCTCCACGAGGCCGTCCTTCTCCAGCCGATCCACGGCGCTCGTGACGGACGTGGGGTGCACCTGGAGCAGGCGCGAGGCGCGCGACATGGGCATCTGCGAACCGCGAGCGAAGCTGAGCAGCTGCAGCATCTCGAAGCGCGCGAACGTGAGCCCAAAGCCCTTCATGATCGCCTCGGCCCGGCCGATGAGGATCTGCTGCGCGCGCATGATCGAGGTGACGGCGGCCATGGGCTCGGCGTATTCGCCCCAGCCGTGGCGCTCCCAATTGCGCGCGGCCTCGGCGATCGGGTCGCGCGGCAACGGTTCCTGCACGGGGCCTCCTTGATGTCGGGGCGCTACGACGCCCCGCTCGGCGCGCATCCGCGCCGACGCTTCTTTCGCAGAATCCTACATTTCGGCCACCGTCGAAAGGACATGTCATGACCGCCGTTCAGCCCCGCCCCTCGGTTGCGCCCGTGGGGACGGCCCCCGCTCCCGGCAGCCGCCAGACCGGCATCGCCGGCGCCGGCGACTCCCCCAAGAGCTGGAACATCGCCGAGGGCAGCCGGGACCTGCTCGGAGCGGCGGAGATCCTGCCGGAGAACGAGCGCCAGCGACTCATCGAGATTGATGACTACCTGCAGGAGCACATCACGCACCAGTCCCTGGAGTTCTGGAACCGCGAGGAGTTCCCGCGGCACTGGCTTGAGGGGCTCGGGGAGCTGGGGCTCGGGCGGATCCAAACGGACGGGACGAGCCGCCTCTTCAAGGGCCTCGTCTACGCGGCGGTGGGGCGCGCCGACACCTCGCTGTGCGCGCTCGTCGGCATCCACAACGAGCTCATCGTGGGCATGATCGATCGGCTGGGTTCCGAGGAGCAGCGCGCCGAGTGGCTGCCGCGGCTGGAGGTCTTCGACGCGATCGGTTCCTTCGCGCTGACCGAGCCGGATCACGGCTCGGACGTGGCCGGCGGCCTGGCCACCACGGCGCGCCGCGAGGGAGACGAGTGGGTCATCGACGGAGCCAAGCGCTGGATCGGCGCCGGAACCATCGCCGACGTGGTGCTCACGTGGGCCAGGGACGTGGAGGACGGCGTCATCAAGGCCTTCCTCATCCGCTCCGAGCTGCCAGGCTTCTCCGCGAGCAAGATCGAGAACAAGGTGGGGTTGCGGATCATGCAGAACGCCAACATCGAGTTCGACGGCGTGCGGGTCGCCGAGGCGGACCGGCTCCCGGGCGGCGACGGCTTCGACAAGGCCAACGAGCTGCTCCTGGATTCCCGCGCGTGGGTGGGTTGGCAGGCCGTGGGCCTGGCGCACGCGGTGCTCGACGACGCACGCGCCTACTCGCTTTCTCGGCAGCAGTTTGAGAAGCCGCTGGCCAAGTTCCAGTTGGTGCAGCAGCAAATCGCCGACATCGCGGGGAACGCCACGGCGGCCATGGGCATGATGATCCAGATGGCCAGGCTGCAGGACGACGGGCGCCTCAAGATGGCGCAGACGGCGATGGCGAAGGCGACAGCCACGCGGTTAACGCGCGCAGCGGTGGCGCTGAACCGCGACCTGCACGGAGGCAACGGCCTCGTCACCGAACCGGGCCACCTGGCCTCGAAGCTCTGGGCGGACGCGGAGATCATCTTCACGTACGAGGGGACCTACTCGATCAATTCCCTCATCGTGGGGCGCGCGCTGACGGGGGTCTCCGCGTTCGTGTGACGTTCACGCGAGGTCATTCTCCGCACGGAGGGAAAGCTTGCTCCCACACCGCCGCCTTCTCAGCTTCGCCGAGGACGCCACCAACGACCAGGTGCTGACCGACCTCAAGCGGTCCGCCGTCGTCTGCGACCGCGGGGACACCCAAGACTCCGCGCTGCTCGCGGGCCAGAAGGGGATGGCCCAGGCCGCCCAGGATGCGGCCAATCAGAAGCTGCGCGTGCAGACCAAGGCAGAACGGAGCGAGAAGCGCGGGGAGCGGTGCGTGGCGTGCGCCGGGTGCACCCGGTCGCTCCGCTCGAACTTCGGAACCATGCAGAACACCTGTACCTGAGTGACGGTGAGAGCCGTACGTGCCCTCCGGGTCGGGCCCGAGAGACTACTACAAGGGTGAGCACGACCACTCTCTAAGTGAGCGCCACCCATGCGGAGTCGGTGCTATGATTTCGGGAGCCGAAACGCCCGGGGAATCGAGGGAACCGATTCTCCTGCGCCAGTGAATCGTTGGGGAACGATCACTTTCACGCGACTCTGCACGTCATCTCATCCATGAATCGGTGTTTTCATGCCTCAGAGCATCTTAGGATCCACGCGCCCTCCTCGCTCCTGGCGGGCGGCGCTCACCTCCGTCGCCATTGCCGTAACCGGCTTGGTGCCGGTGGCGGCCGGCGTCATCGTCGACGTGGCCGCCGCGCCTAGCGCGCAGGCGGCCGATGCGTTCTCATGCTCGCCCGGGACGATCTACGGCGTGACGTCGCCGGCGACCCGACCGCTGAGCGCGAGCGGGATGTACAAGGCCCTCACCACAGCGGGGACGGCCGTGATCAGCCCCCTGACGGGGCCGTCCTCGCTCCCCGGCCTCAGCGACTACGCCGGCGCCGGCAACCTAAACGGTCTAGCCCTCGATCTCACGGGCGCGAACGCGTATGCGTTCTTCCGCTACCAATCCATTGATTCGAACTACAAATTCCGATCCGCCAGGTACTCGACCGCAACGGATACCTGGAGCTGGATCGGTGGAACCACCACCACCTCCGTCGCATCGAGCCTCATCGCAGGCGCCGTTTCCCCCTCCACGGGCTCGTACATGGTGGGCGGCTACACCAAACCTGCGGGACAAACCAACTACTTCTTCACGCTCTTCAGCGTCAATGTGAGCACCGGTGCCGCCACCCAGCTCGGATCCTTCGACACCGGCCAAGGCACCAACGCCCTCAACGGCGACATCGTCTTCGACCGCGCGGGCAACCTGTACATCTTGGGAGCCGAGAACACCACGAGCACCACGAAGATCTGGATGCTTCCTGCCGCCGATCTGGCCAACGCCACCGCCGCCGCCAACGCCTCTGCCGTCCTCCCGGTCAAGGCACAGACGACATCCAGCATTCCCGTGGCCGCCTACAATGGCCTGGCCTTCGACGCCGACGGCACGGTGGTCCTGGGCACCGGCTCTGAGCTGTCGCGCTACGACCCCTCAACCTGGCAGGCAGCCACTACCAATCCGATGGCCATCAGCGGGACGGCACTTGTCAACAGCACGGACCTCGCCTCTTGCGCGATGCCCCCGACTCTCTCGGTGCGCAAGAACATCGAGGGCCGCGTCGCCGCAAGCGATCAGTTCACGCTGAGCGTGAATCGCCGTGGCAACACCAGTGCGGGTGTGACACTGAGCGCCACGACCTCCGGTGCAGCGACAGGCCTCCAGACGGCACAGACCGGCCCGGCGCCCGTTGCCGCCGGCGGCACCTACGACTTCCGCGAGGTCATGGCCGCAGGTTCTGCCACCACCGCGGCCAATCTGCCCCGCGACTACATCGCCACCTCCTCGTGCACGGCCGACTACGGCGACGGCGAGGGCCCACAGGCGCTGGGCACCGTCATGAATGGCACCACCGGTTCCGTCACCATGCCCACGCTGGCTTCCTTGCAGGCCGGCCAGAAGTCCCCCGCCGTGGTGTGCACTGTGACGAACACCCCGTCCACCGCGGACCTGACGGTCGCCAAGACGTGGTCCGTCACCTCCAACGGCAAGACCACCACCTACGCCGACGGCAAGCAGCCCGCGGGTCTCACCGCGGCGCTGAGCCTGGACACAGGAGCCGGGGCCGCGCAGGTTGCCTGGGGGACCAGGGTCACCGGGCTGAAGGCCGGCCAGAAGGTTGCCGTGTCGGAGAAGACCACCATCGACACGAGCCTGCCCGGCTGCAAGCTCATCTCTTCACAGCTCACCTCGTTCAACTCCGCGACCTTGGCGAGCAATGTCCCGACGTCGCTGACCATGATCGGCGGCAGCAACACCGCCACGGTCACGAATGCCGTCACCTGCGACACCACTCTGACCCTGAACAAGAAGGTGGTGGGTGGCACCGCCGATCCCGCCGCCTGGACGCTCACCGCGAAGACCTCCGGCGATACGACCGCGCTGACCGGCTCCACGGGCAAAACCGGCTCTGTGGTCCCCGGCACCGTCTATCAACTCGCCGAGAGCGGTGGCGATGCTCGCTACGTGCAGGACGATGTCCGCACTGCTGCGGAGTCCACGACCTCCCCGCTGGCGAGCGGCTCCTGGCAGTGCAAGGCCGTGGACGCCAACGGGGCCACGGTCGCCGACGGCGTCGGAGCTCGTGACGGGCTCAACGGCACCGTCACACCGAAGCTCGGCCAGACGATCGACTGCACCGCGACCAACCGCACCGCGTTCCTCACGATCCTGAAAGTCGTGGAGAACGTGAACGGCACCGGAACGGCGACGCCTGGTGACTGGAAGCTCACTGCCACTCCCGCCGCAGCCGGACTGACCCCGAGCACCGTGACGGGCTCCGCCACGTCGTCGGCCGCCAACAAGATTCAGGTCCGCCCGGGCTCCGGCTATTCGCTGAGCGAGGCCGGCGTGGGCGGGTACATCAATCGGGCTGTGCAGAAATTCACCGGCACCGATCCCACCAACGTTGCCCAGCTGGCGAACGACGCCAACTGGACCACGGTGGCCGACCCACGGGCCGCCGTCTCCGTGGCGGCGGACGGCCAGGCTGTGTACCGCTTCATCAACCGCGACGCGCAAGCGTTTGCCCTTCCGCTGACCGGCGGCTCCGGGGCTTCCCCGTACCTGATCGTCGGTTCGATTGTCGTTGCTCTGGCCCTAGGAACGGCCTGGCGACGACGCAGGTCCCAGCGCTCCAAGCGCTGACAAGTCACCACCTCAAGCCCAGGGGTGGTGCGGCGACGGACCTGCTCCGCCGGCCGAGTGCCACAACCCTGTCAACCACCAGAAAGAGACACCATGAAGTCATCGCTTCACCGCCGCAACCGCGGCCTGCGGGGCACCCTGGCGGCCCTCGGCGCGGCCGTGCTCGGCTCCGCCCTCGCGCTCGGCACGGCCGCTCCGGCCCACGCTGCGCAGAACATCGACCCGAATGCCAAGGGCTCCATCACGGTGCACAAGTTCGAGGAGCCGGTGACCCCCACGGGCCTGGCCCACGACGGTACGCAGCAGACCACTGCGGGGCTGACCCCCATCCAGGGCGTCACCTTCCAGGTGCAGAAGGTCAACGTCGACCTGACCGACTCCACCAAGTGGCAGGGACTCGAGAACTACACCGTGGCCCAGGCGCAGGCGAACCTCACCGGCACGCCCACCTCGGTCGTCACCGACGCCGCGGGCACCGCCGCCTTCCCCAACCTCACTGTTGGCCTCTACCTCGTGACCGAGACCGCCGCCCCGAGCAAGGTCGTCCAGAAGTCGGCGCCGTTCCTCGTCACCATCCCGCTCTCGGTGAAGAACGACTGGCTCTACGACGTCCACGCGTACCCGAAGAACACGGTCTCCAGCGTGAGCAAGGCCATCGATGACACCAAGGCGAACATCATCGGCGACCCGATCTCGTTCACCCTGACCGCCAAGGTCCCGAACCTGCCGGCCGCCCAGGCCCTCACGGCCTTCGGCTTTGTCGACACCATCGATTCCCGCCTGACGTACCAGAACGCCACCGTCACGGTGGCGGGCCTGACCCTGGCCGCCGCGGACTACACCATCACGGCCGGCCCGAACTTTAAGGTCGACTTCAGCGCCTCCGGTCTCGCCAAGCTCAAGACCGTCCAGGGCGCCGACGTGAAGGTCGTCATCAACACCGTCATCAACTCCATCGGCGACGGCACCATCAAGAACAAGACCCAGCTCTACGTCAACGACCCCAAGAACCTGGTGGACTCCAACGAGGTCTCCACCCCCTGGGGCGCCCTGAAGATCACCAAGGTCCAGAAGGCCGACACCACCAAGACGCTGGCCGGCGCCGAATTTGAGATCTACGCAACGGACGCCGCCGGTAACAAGACCGGCAACGCCCTCGTGAACCCGAAGACGGGTACCACCAAGTTCACGACCGGCACCGACGGCACCGTGAGCGTTGACGGCCTCAAGGTCGGCAAGTACATCGTCATCGAGACGAAGGCGCCGCTCGGCTACAAGCTGGATTCCACGCAGCGCCCCGTCACGATCGTGGCCGGCTCGACCGCCACGCCGGTGCAGCTGCAGGTGACCAACGACCAGGTGCCGCCATTCGAGCTGCCGCTGACCGGTTCCACCGGCATCGCGCTGTTCGTGGGCGTGGGCGTGGCGCTCATCGCCGCCTCGTTCCTGCTCGCCGCGGTGCGCCGCCGTCAGCAGCGCGCCTGACCCCGTCGGGCCCCGCTTCGGCGGGGCCCCGGCAAGCACCCGCGGCCGGGTGAGGGGGATCCCCCGGCCGCGGGCCTCGCCTCCCCCGCGCGGCGGTGGCGAGGACAACGGAGGACAGCAGAAGGACACGCTTGAGCATCATCGACGCTCCGCAGCCCGTCGCCGCCGCACCCACCCGGGGGCGGCGGCGTTCGGGCGTGTCCGCGTGGTTCACGGCGCTGCTGCTCGTGGTCGGCTCGCTCGTGATCCTCTACCCCTCCGCCGCGTCCTGGTTCAGCTCGGTGCTCCAGGCGCAGGAGGCGGATCGCTACGTCGACGCGGTGCAGGGCCTCACCCCCGATTCCCGCGATGTCGCGCTCGGCGAGGCCGAGCAGTACAACGCCACCCTGGCCTCCGGCGAGCGCGTGGTTGACCCCTTCGCCTCTCCTGACGCCAAGACCGTCAAGACCAACGACCCGTATTGGTCGCTGCTTGACCCCTCGGACGACGGGATCATGGCGCGCCTGCGTGTGCCGTCCATCGACGTGAACCTGCCGGTCTACCACGGCACGGGCTCGGACATCCTGCGCGACGGCATCGGGCATCTGCAGGGGACGGCCCTTCCCGTGGGCGGCGCCGGCACGCACGCCGTCCTCACGGGCCACCGCGGGCTGCCGGAGGCCACGCTCTTCACACACCTCGACAAGCTCGCCAAGGGCGACATGGTCTACATCGACGTCCTGGGCCGCACGCTCGCCTACCGGGTCACGACGAGCGAGGTCACGCTCCCCACGCAGACCGACACGCTGCGCCCGCAGCTGGGCCGCGACCTCATCACCCTCATCACGTGCACGCCGATTGGCGTGAACTCCCACCGTATCCTCGTCACCGCCGAGCGCGTGACGCCCACCCCGCCGGCCGCCTCCGTGGTGAAGACCGCGGTGGGCTTCCCGTGGTGGATGCTCATCCTCGGCGGCGTGCTGCTCGCCGCCACCGTGTACTTGCTCCTCGCCAAGCGTTCGGAGCGCCGCAAGGCGGCGCGGGAGGCCCTGCCCGACGACGCTGCGGCCGGGCCGGGCGCGCCCGTCTCGTCCGCGCGGCCCGCCTCCCCCGGCCCGGTTGCCTCGGCGGGGCGTCCCTCGGCGCCGACCGGCCGCCCCGCGGCGAGCGGGGAGGAGTTCCCGGTGGCGAGCGCCTACCCGCCGATCCTTCCGCCGCCGAGCCGCCACGCGGCGTCGGGCACGCCCCGCCCCATGCCAAGCACGGCGGACGGGCGGGCCGCCGACCGCCCGGCGCGTTCGGTGCGCGGCGCGGCGCGGCGCCGCCGCGACGTGGAGGAGGCGGACCTCGCCGCCCTGCTGCGCTGGGACGAGCCGGGCGCCACGTGACGCGCGAGGGGCCCGACGCCGCGTGGTAACCACGCGCCGTCGGGCCCCTCCCGTGTGGGCCGGCCCGCCTACTTGGCTGGACGGGCCGAGGCGAAGAGCTGGAAGCTCGTCGTGACGGGGGCGAAGACCTCGGGGGCCCCGCGGTCAACGCCGCCGGCCTGCCTCACCGTGAGGACGGCCTGGTGTTTGCCGCCCTTGAGGGCCGGGAGCGACGCGACGAGCTCCCTCGAGTCGCCCTTGGCGACCGCCCGGACGGGCACCGGCTGGCCGTCCACCGTGAGGGTGGCCTGCACCGGGAGCCTCCAGGAGGCGATCGCCTCGCCGGCGCCGCTCGTGCCGGCGGAACGGACCGCGCTCACGGTGCCGAGCGTGTGCTCGGTGGCCTTCTTGAGGTGCACGTCCTGCGATGCCTTGACGGAGGCCGTGACGTCCGCCTTGAGCGGCGCCGAGGTGCTCGGCAGCCACGCGTCGCGGGCGGTGCCCCAGCTCAGGCCATCGGCGGTGGAGCTGAGCTCGTAGTTGAGGCTGGTGGCCCGGCGCAGATCGTTGACGTCGATCCACGTCGCCTCGTGCTTGGCGCCGTCCACGCTCAGGGAGCGCGTGTAGCGCGGCAGCGACTCGTGGGCGCCGGCGGCCGTGATGGTGAGGCTCTTGTCGCCGAGGCGAAGCGTCGCCGCCTCGACCCGCGGCGAGTTCAGCGCCAGGAGGCCGGAACCGGGGGTCACGGGCTGGAAGCCGAGCGTGGCCATGACGTACCAGGACGAGAGCGTGCCGAGGTCGTCGTTGCCGACGCCGCCGCCGGGGTGTCGGGGAAGCGGTTGAGGTTGGCGGCCAGCACGTCGTTGACCTTGGCCGGTTGACCCACTGCGTTGTAGAGCCAGGGATTCATGATGGTGTGCTCGTTGCCCGGGTGGTAGCCGATGCTCGAGTAGTAGTCGCTGCCGCCGCGAGCCCAGCCGGCGGGGGTGGCGCCGGGCTTGGCCTTGAGGTCGTTCATCGAGAAGTGGTAGTCGAGGCGCTTGAGGAACTCCTCGCGGCCTCCCATCTTCTTCTGCAGACCCTCCACGTCCTGCATGGCCATCCATTGGTACTGCCAGGCCGTGCCCTCGTGGAACCCGGAGTCGAGGACCGTCGACTTCTCCGGGACGCTCACGAACGAGCCGTCCGGGCGCACCGCGTTGACCATGCCGGTGAAACCGCCCGTGAGCTTCACGTCCGGGTTCCACAGGCGCTGCCAGTTGGTGCCGCGCTCGCGGAAGGCCTCGCCGCCGTCGCGGCCCGTGCGGGCCGCCGCGTTGCCGATGGAGGCGTCGGAGACAGCAAACTCCATCGAGGCCGAGCCGCCGTGGCGGTACTCCTCGAACTGCTGGCCCAGGCCCGGCTCGCGCTCGGAGTAGAAGGGGATGTGACCGTTCTTGATCCAGAAGTCCGCGCTGCGGCGACCCACGGTCGCCACCCCGGCCGGCGGCGTGAAGGGCCCCAGCGTGCGCGCGGTGATGCGGTTGTTGCTGGCAGAGAGCCCGGTCACCGGCGCTTCGCCGCCGAGGAGTCGCCCTAGCTCCCCCGCGAGATCCACCCCCGGGTCGGCCGCGTTGCGCACCACCCACCCCCGCTCCACGGGAAGTCCGGCCGCGTCCATCGCCTCGCGGTAGCCGGCCTCGCGCTCGCGGGCGGTGTGGAGTTCACCGCGGTCGACCAAGCAGGCGATGCGCCGGTGCCCGCGGCGCAGCAGCTCGGCCACCCCAGCCGCCGCCCCCTCGCGGTTGGCCGTCACGACCGAGTCGGCCTCGCCCCGGGCCGGGCGATCGATCAACACGAGCGGCGTCCCCGCCCCGATCAAGGAGGCGGCCTCGGCCGCCCCGAGCCCCACGGGCAAGGTGGCAAGCATCGCATTTACCCCGTGCGCGGCGAGCGCGGCAAGCTGGGTCCGCGCCCGGCTCGGCTCCCCCGCCCCCGAGGCCACCAGGAGCGTCCACCCGCGCTCGAGGGCCGCGTCCTCGACGGCCCGGTGAATCTGCGTGTAGAAGGGGTCCGCCACGTCCTCGACCAAGAGGCCAAGCGCGGTGCCCTCCCCGCGGCGCAGCCGCGCGGCCGCCACGTTACGGCGATAGCCGAGCCGGGTGATGGCGTGTTCGACCGCCGCGCGCCGCTCGGCCGCCACCTCGGCGTGCCCGTTGAGCACCCGCGAGACCGTTCCCACCGAGACGCCGGCCGCCGCCGCGACGTCGGAGATGGTGGCCCGCCTCGCAGGCCCCTTTCCTGGCTCCTCGGCGCTCATCGACCGTCCCTTCCCACTGAAAGCTTGTCCCGCAGCCCGTCGCCGAGCAGGTTCAGCCCCAGCACCGTCAGCGCAATGGCCGCGCCGGGCCAGACGGTGAGCAGCGGCTGCGCCGCGAGGAAGGGCTGGGCCTCCTGCAGCATGCGGCCCCAGGACGGATCCGGCGGCGGCGTGCCGAGGCCCAGGTAGGACAGGGCGGCCTCGGCCAGGACCGCGAGCGAGAACGTCACGGTGCCCTGCACCAGGAGCAGCCCGGCGAGGTTCGGCAGGACGTGCAGCACGCCCACGCCCCACGCGGAGCGCCCCGAGGCACGGGCCGCCGCCACGAAGTCGAGCTGCATGATGGACAGGGTCGCCGCCCGGGCCACGCGCGCAAAACCGGGCACCGAGCCCAGCCCGATCGCCACCATGGCCGAGACGGTCCCTGCCCCGAACACCGCGGCAAACACGATGGCGAGCAGGAGCGCCGGGAAGGCCAGCAACAGATCCGAGAAGCGCAGGATCGCTTCCTCCACCCAGCCGCGCCGCATGCCGGCGATGATGCCGAGCGGCGTGCCGATCACCAGGGCGATCCCCACCGACACGAGCCCCACGAGCAGGGTCACGCGGGAGCCGGCCATGATCTGTGAGAACACGTCACGGCCGAACTTATCGGTGCCAAGCACGTGCCCGCCGCCGGGGCCCAGCAGCCGCTGGGAGGCGTCCGCGGCGATGGGGTCGAAGGGCGTCCAGAAGACGGAGACGAGAGCAAGCAGCACCACGGCGCCCGTGAGCACCGCGCCGATCCAGAGCGAGACGTTGAGCCGCCTCATGCTTCCGCCCCGACCACGCGCAGGCGCGGGTCAACCACGGCCTGGATCAGGTCCAAGGCCAGGTTCACCAGGACCGTGAAGGCCACGAGCACCATGACGATGCCCTGGATGGTCACCATGTCGCGCTGCCCCACGGCCTCCACCAGCAGCGAACCGACGCCGGGGATGTCGAACACCGACTCGATGACCACGGCCCCCACGAGCAGCGAGGAGAGCTGCACGCCCGCGACGGTCAGGACCGGCACCGCCGCATTGCGCAGCCCGTGGCGCACCATCGCCTCGGAGCGCGAGAGCCCTTTGGCGCGGGCCTCGCGCAGGAAGTCGGCGCCGGAGACGTCCAGCACCGCGGAGCGCACGTAGCGGGTGAGGATCGCGGCCTGCACGGCCGTCAGCGCCAGGACGGGAAGGACCAGCCTCGCCAGGAACGGGCCAAACGCATCGTTCGGCACCACCCAGCCGGACGGCGGCAGCCAGCCGAGCGCCAGGGAAAAGAGCAGGACGAGCAGCACGCCGGCCAGGAAGCCGGGCACCGCCATGAGCAGCTGCGAGCCCACCGTGATGAGGAAGCCGTCCAGCTGGCCGCGGCGCAGCGCCGCCCAGGTCCCGAGCACGGTGGCCACGAGCAGCGCCAACACCACGGAGGGGATGACGAGCCACAGGGTCACATTGGTGCGGTCCAGGATGATCGCGCTCATGTCCTGCCCGGACACGAAGCTCTCGCCGAAGCGGCCCGTCAGCAGCCCGCCCATCCACTCGCCGTATTGGACCAGGAGCGGCCGGTCGAGCCCGAACCGCTCGCGCGTTGCGGCCACGGCCTCGGGCGTCGCGTCGACGCCGAGCGCCACCTGGGCGGGGTCGCCCGGGACGAGTCGCAGGAGCACAAAGATCAGCACCGACGCCAGGAACAGGGTCAACGACGTGCGCGCCACGGCGAGCGCGATGCCGCGCCACAGCCCGCTCACGCCTTCACCACCCGGGAGAGGTTCAGCGCCGTGGTCGGCGAGTTCACGGGCAGCCCCTGCAACGAGGCCCGCATGAGGCTGAGCGCCGGAAGCAGGAAGAGGGTGTCGGCCGCGGCGTCCTCGACGATCGCGGTGCGCACCACCTCGCGCATCCCGGCCACGAACTCCTCGGTGCTTCCAGCATCGGCGCGGGCCGCGATCGAGGCGACCCGGGCGCCGTCGTACCCCAGGTAGTACCCCGAGGACAGGAGGGTGAGCAGGTCGTCCGGCTCCACGTGGCCGATGACCGACATCTGGTAGTTGTGCGTCGTCAGGACCTCCTGCAGCCACACGGCCGGGAACTCCTGCACCGTGATCTTGACCGTGAGGCCCACCTTGGTGAGATCGGAGGCCACGGCCTGGGAGGCGGCGACGGCGTACGGCAGGTCCGGCACGGAGAAGATCACCGTGCTGCCGTAGACCCCGGCCTCCTTCAGCAGCGCCGTGGCGCGCGCCGGATCGTACGGGTACGCGCCGTTCAGGTCCTCGTAGTAGGGCGAGGTGGGCGGCACGGGGGCGCCGATGAGCGTGCCGCGGGCGTCGTAGGCGGTGGCCATGACGCCGGCGCTGTCCACGCCGTACATGACGGCGCGCCGAACGCGCACGTCGTCGAACGGCGCGGCCTGGTTGTTCATGGAGAGCACCACCTCGCCCGTCGAGGTGCCCTGCGTGATCCGGTAGTCGGCGTTCTTCTCGAAGGGCGTGACCAGCTCTGGGCTCGCGAGTCCCACCACGGCGTCCACGGCACCGCCGCGCAGGGCGTTCACGGCCGTGGTGTTGTCCGCGTAGTAGCGCAGGGTGACCTGCGGGGAGGCGGCCGGCTCGCCCCAGTAGTCGGCGCGGCGCGTGAGCGCGAGCGACTGCCCCGTCTTCCAGCTCGTGACCTCGAAGGGTCCGGTCCCCACCGCGGCGCCCTTGAGGCCCGTGACCGCCGAGGGCGTGAACATGGCGCCGATGAGCGTGGCGAGCGAGCGCAGCCAGGCCTGCGAGGGGCGCTTGAGCACCGCGACCGCGACGAGCGGATCGGGCGTCTCCACGCGCTCGAGGACGGCCATGCCGGCCTTGAGACCGTTGGTCCAGGCGTCCGAATTCACGCGCTCGAGCGAGAACTTCACGGTCGCCGAGGTGAATTCGTCGCCGTTGGAGAAGCGCACGCCCTTCTGCAGCTCAAAGGTGTAGCGCGTGCCCGATTCGTCCACGCTCCACGCGCTCGCGAGCGCCGGGACCAGCTCGCCGTCGTCGTTCACGGCGACGAGACCTTGATAGACGTTGCCCATGAGGGCCTGCGGGATCGCGGCACCCGAGGTGGTCGTGAAGTCGAGGTTGGCCGGCGGGGCGGTGAGCGCGAGGGTCACGGAGCCGGGCGGGGCCGCGGCGACGGCGTCGCGCGCCGTGTGCCCGGCGTCGCAGGCGGTCAGCAACCAGGCCGAGGCGGCCGCCGTGACGCCGCCGGCCAGGACCGCGCGGCGGCTGGGACCGGCGCCCGGCAGGGCCGGGGCGGCCAAGGCACGACGGCGCGGGGCCGGGTTCGTGCCAGGGGTGCGGGTGGGCACGCGAGCGACTCCTTGGGGTGCGAGGCCCGGAGGGTGATGAAGGCACCGGGCGGTTCAAGGGTAGTCCCCGGTCTTCCCGCGGGGCCTTAGCGATTCGCGTACGCGTAGACCACGAGCAAGACGGAGAGCGCAAGGAAAGGTAGGCAGGCGAGCACGTTGAGCCACTTGTGTTCCATGAGCACGGCCACGAACTCGCGCAGGAACGCGCTGGGCCGGTAGTAGCGCGCGGTCGTGGCCCCCACGACGTCGGCCGGGAAGCCGAGCTTGCGGGTCAGCATGGCGCTCCGCAGCACGTGGTAGTCGTTCGTGACGGCGATGAGCGCACCCGTGCGGCCCGCCTCGAGCTGCAGATCGCGCGAGAAGCGCAGGTTCTGCTCCGTGTTGACCGCCCGGTTCTCCACGACGAGGTCGGCGCTCGGCAGGCCCCGGTCTAGAAGGTACTCGGCCATCGCGGCGCCCTCCGACTGCTCCTCGTCCGGGCCCTGACCGCCGGACGGGATGACGAGCGGCCTCGGTTCGGTCGCCTCGTAGAGATCGAGGGCTCGATCCAGCCTCGCCCGTAGCAAGGGCGGGACCTTGCCGTTGATGATCTTGGAGCCGAGCACCACGATCGCGTCCGGGCTGTAGGCCGGGTGCATGCGGGCATAGGCGACGGCGTAGGCGAGAAACACCACGAAGACGCCGCCGGCGTAGGAGCTCAGAAAGAACAGGAGCACCGCGATGCCGGTGGCGGTCGGCTCCCCCGTGCCCACGAGCAGGACCGCCACGACGGGCAGCACGAACACCGCGACACCGGCCGCGAGGGAGAGGAGATTGCCGAGGCTGCGGCCCTCGAGCCGCCACATCGTGATGCCGTTGGCCACCAGATAGCCGCCCAGCACCACGACCGCGAGGGGCGTGAGCAGGATCAGCGCGAGCCACACAGAGGAGGTCCACGGGAACCACCTGGAGAGCACGTCGGCGGCCCCCAACAGCAGGCAGAGCACCGCAAAGACCATGACGAAGCCGTTGCGCAGGCGCCGCCGATCCCGGCGATACATGAACACGAATAGCAGCAGCGACAGGACGCCCACCCCAAGCAAGATCACCCGGCAAGCCTACGGAGAAACCGCCGGTCACCGCGGCGCCATTTTCTCACTTTGTTATTGTAGGAAAATGGCTTCCACGTCGAAACACACGCACGCAAGCCCATCCGCCGAGGGGGCGCCCACCGATCAGCGCGAGCACCATCCGGGCATCGCACCATGGGTCTTCTGGCCCACCGCCATCCTCGTCCTGGCCTTCGTGGCCGCGACGATCATCAACCCGGACGCCATGAGCGCCGGCATCGGTGCGGTGCAGGGCGCCATCATCGCGAACTTCAGCTGGTGGTACATCCTCCTAGCGTTCGGCTTTGTCCTCTTCTGCATCTATCTGGGCCTCTCCCGCAAGGGCAACGTCAAGCTAGGCCGCCCCGAGGATGAGCCCGAGTTCTCGCTCGTGAGCTGGTTCTCGCTGCTCTTCGCGGCGGGCATGGGCATTGGACTTGTCTTTTACGGCGTCACCGAGCCGCTCACCCACTACGCCACGCCGCGGCCGAGCCTCAACACCGAGGGCATGTCCCAGGGCGCCATCGCCCAGGAAGCCATGGCCACCACCTTCCTGCACTGGGGCTTCCAGCCGTGGGCCATCTACGTGGTCGTGGGCCTCGCCCTGGCCCACGCGATCCACCGCCGAGGGCGCCCCCTGGCCGTGCGCTGGGCCCTCGAGCCGCTGCTCGGTGAGAAGGCCGTGCGCGGCGGCTGGGGCAACGCCGTCGACGTCATCGCTCTCGTCGGCACCGTGTTCGGCGTGGCCACCTCGCTTGGCCTCGGCGTCACGCAGATCGCAGCGGGCCTGGCCTCGCTGGGGGTCGTGGACCCGAACAACCATTGGATCGAGTACGCGATCATCGCGCTCGTGACGTGCGTGGTGCTGTGGTCCGTGCTGTCGGGAGTGGCCCGCGGCATGAAGCTGCTCTCCAACACCAACCTCATCCTGGCCGCGGGCCTGCTGCTCTTCGTCCTCATCGTCGGGCCAACGCAGTTCCTGGCCAAGGAGATTGTGCAGTCGGTGGGTCACTACCTGCAGAACTGGCTCGGCATGTCCACGGACGCCTCCGCCTTCGCTGGAGCCGACGGCGCCGCCTGGCAGGCCTCCTGGTCCACGTTCTACTGGGGTTGGTGGATGAGCTGGGCGCCGTTTGTCGGCGTCTTCATCGCGCGCATCTCCCGCGGTCGCACAGTCAAGGAATTCGTCATGGGCGTCATGCTCGTGCCCGCGCTCATCACCTTCGTGTGGTTCGGTGTGCTGGGTGGCACCGCGATCTCCAACGAGATGAACCGCCCCGAGGGCTATGCGAGCGTCATCGGAGCCGACGGCGCCGTGGACGCCAACTCCGCTCTCTTCCAGGTGCTCGAACAGCTCCCGGCCGGCGGCATGCTCGTGGTCGGCGCGATCCTGCTCTCGGCGATCTTCTTCGTCACCTCGGCCGACTCGGGCTCGCTCGTCATGGCGATGCTTGCCACGGGCGGTGACGCTGAGCCGCGCCCGTGGATCCGCGTGTTCTTTACGCTGGCGACCTCCGGACTGGCGGCGGCCCTGCTCCTGGCGGGTGGCCTCTCCGCGATCCAGACCCTGGCGATCACGATCGCCCTGCCGTTCAGCGTGATCATGGTGCTCATGTGTATCGCGACGGCTAAGGCGCTCGCGCGCAACGTGGCACGCGCAGATCGGCTGCGGCGAGACGCCCTCGTGGCCGATCTCAAGGAGAAATTCAACCTCGACTCCGACGATGACGCGGTGTCCTCCGAACAGCGCCTCGCCGATCGCTGGTGGTCAGGGCTGACCTCAAAGCGCCGCCGAACCTTGGTTCAAGGGCTCACGCACGTAGCGGACGCGCTCCCCGAGCGGGAGCGGCGCCGCCTCTTCGGGCGTGCCTTGCCCGGCTCGCCTGGCAAGAGCACGACGGCGGGCGGCCGGGACAGCGCCCACGTCGCCGCGGCTGGTGGGGACGCGCGGGGCGACGGCGCGGCCTCGGCTTCGCACCCCGGCTCCACCCCGGGCGAGGCCCCGGCCTTGGGCGAACGCCGGGACGCCGGGGACTGAGAGTCGGTCCCGCGCTGCCGAGGAACGACGGCGGGGGCCGGGTCACGTGACCCGGCCCCCGCGCCGTCGAGCACTCAACAGCGACGTCAGCGGCGCCAGGCCTGGAGCTGCTCGGTCGCGGTGTCCTCGAGGGCCATCTGCCAGAGCGGACCGAAGCTCACCCGGCGCACACCGAGGGCCCTGAGCTCCGCGAGCCCGCCGGCCGGGGTGGCATTGACCGGGTGGGCCGTGACGTTCACCGGCACGGAGACGGCGTCCACGACCGCCTTGATCGAGGCGGCGTCCGGGAGCTTGACCGGGTAGACGGAGAGCGCCCCAGCCTCCGCCATGGCCTGGCACCGCGCGATGGCTTCGGCCAACGGATCCTCGTAGAGCGCGGTGCCGTGCACCATCGCGTCGGTGCGGCCGTTCACCACAAACGGAACTCCGAGTCCGGCGGCAGCCTGGACCATGGCCTCGATGTAGTCGACGTGTTCGCGCAGGCTGCGCACGCGGTCGTCGTCATGGTGGACGGTGTCCTCCACGTTCAGGCCCACGGCACCGGACTCCACGGCCAGGCCCACGATCTCATCCGGCGAGAGGCCGTAGCCGGCTTCCACATCCACACTCACGGGGATGTTCACGGCCTCGGCGATGCGCTCCACCTGGCGCATGTACTCGACGAGATCTTGCTTCTCGCCGTCCGGAACGCCGAAGGCGTTGGCGACGGGATGGGAGCCGATGGTCAAGCCCTTGAAGCCTGCGGCCTCGGCCAGCCGGGCGCTCCAGGCATCCCAGACGGTGGGCAAGACGATCAGCTCTCCCGGGGCGTGCAGGTCGACAAACTCCTGGCCTCGCTTGGTCACGTTTACGGTGCTCATGCTGTGCTCCTTCGCGTTCTCGGCTTGATGGGGGTGTTCGGCCGGGTGCTTCAGGCAGTGATGTTTGTAAGCCTCCCACCGACGGCTGCGCTTGGCCAGGGGTAGGTGACGAGCAAGGTCATGCCTGGGGACGGGTGCGAGCGGCGGCGAGTACGAACCGACCGGAGGCATCATGAAGCGGGCCCGCGGAGCTGGGCTCGACCGCCGACGACGCCCGGGCGGCACGTCTCTGCCGGGCCGGATTCCCCACCCGGCCAGCTGGCGCAGGCGTGTCCTTCCGATGGGGCGAATCGTCCTCAGCCGGGGGCGCGTCTAGCCGGTGGGGCGGTAGTGGGCGCGGGTGGGTGGTGTCCAGGAGGGTTCGACGGTGTATTTCTGGTCGAAGCGCACGTGGGTGCCTGAGTGGTGGGTGACTTTGAGGCGTCCGCGGTCGATTTCGTGGTGGTGGAAGTTGCACAGCAGGATCGCGTTGGTGATGTTGGTTTTGCCGCCGTCTTGCCA
>NZ_QQXK01000032.1 GCF_003575975.1 Galactobacter valiniphilus
CAATCACCACCGCGGCCACACATCACTCAAGGGCTCCACCCCCGCCAGCCGCGTACCCAACCTGGCGGGGCAATACACCTAGCCGCCTGGAAGGTGCAGAACTCCTCGGAGCTCGACGACGCCCTCGCCGCCGCCTTTGCGCACGACGGGCCGGCCCTCGTTGACGTCACCACGGCCAGGCAGGAGCTCACCATCCCGCCCAAGATCGAGCTGGCCCAGGCCAAGGGCTTTGCCCTCTACGCGTTGCGCTCGGTCATGAGCGGGCGCGGCGACGAGCTATTGGACCTCGCCGCCACCAACTGGCGCCAGTTGCTCTAGCCCCGCCCTCGAAACCCGGACCCACAACGCCGTCGGCCCGCCCCTGAGAAAACAGGGACGGGCCGGCGACGAGTGCGGCGAGGCGGAACGGGCGCTCACCGCGAACGAACGAGGGGCTCAGGCGGGCTGGGCGCCGTTCTCGGTCTCGGGTAGCTCGGCCGGGGCCTCGGACTGCTCGATGCCCGGCAGCTCGAGGCGCGGAGACGAGGACCAGAGGCGATCCAGCGCGTAGAACGAGCGGTCCTCGGGGTGCTGGACGTGGACCACGAAGTCGCCGTAGTCGAGCAGCACCCAGTGGCCGCTGCCGCGCCCCTCGCGGCGCAGCGGCAGCTCGTTGTGCTCCTCGCGCAGCGCGTCCTCGACGGCCTCGGCGATGGCCTCGACCTGGCGCTCGGACCCGCCCGAGAGGATGAGGAAGACGTCGGCGATGCCGAGGCGCTCCCCGACCTCGAGGGCGAGCACGTGCTCGGCCAGCTTGTCTTGGGCGGCCTTGGCGGCGCTGAGCACTCGCTCGGCGACGATGGTTGGGACGCTCACGGATCTCCTTGGGGTACTGATGGTGCGGGGCGGTGGCCCCGCGAAGGGCAATGGGTGGCCGGAGCTCTAGAAGAGCCAGGCCCAAACGACGGCGGTGGCCGCCACAAGAACGGAGGCCAGGACGGCGACGAGGCCCCAGCGGCTGCGCTGCACGCCAGCTTCGCGGTACTCGAGCGGATCGAGGCCGTGGGCGCTGCTCGCGGAGATGGGCCCGGTGGAATCGGCGGCCTCGGCCTCAGCGCGCGCCGCGGCGGCGCGCTGATTCGGCACCACCACGCTGATCTCTTGCGTGACGGGCGCGATGAGGCCCGTGTTCTCGAGGCGCTTCTGCGCCGCCCGGTCCTCGACGACGGCCGGCTGGGCCCGGCGGCCGCCGCGGCGGGGGCGCTGGGTGACGGGCGGCGCGGCGGGCAGGCCGAGCAGATCGGAGAACGACGTCGGGGCGCCGGCTTCGGCGCTCGCCTCGCCCGCCGGGGCGGCCGAGGGCGCGACGGGCGCCTGCGGCGCCACGGCCGCGGGGCGCTGCCACGGGACGGGTCCCGTGGGGGTGCCGGGCGCGGGGAACTGGGCCTCGCGTTCGCCGGGGCGGCGCGGGCTGCGCGGCGGACGGACCGCCTCCTGGGCCTTCACGGCGGGCTGACGCGGGACATGCGGCGCGGCGGAGCCGGTGGACGGCAGGCCCAGCGCCGAGGAGAAGGGTTCCGAGGGCGGCGGGGTGCTGCGGCGCGCGAGGGCCCGGCGCAGGGCCGCCTCGCGGGCGGCGGCCATGGCCTCGATCTCGGCCTGCGCGGCCTCGAGCGTCGGCGAGGCACCCAGCGCGGCCTGCAGCTCGCGCGAATGATGGGCGCCGCCGTCCCGACGGCGGCGGTGCGCTGCGTGCTCGTCGGCGACGGGCTGGCCCGGTGCCTGGGCGGCGGCTTGCTGCGCTGCCGGAGTCGCGGGCGCCGGAGGAGCGGCCGGGGCCGCCGGGCGGTGGGCCTGGGCCTGGGGTTTCGGAGCGGCGGCCGGCGCCTGGGGCATCGCCTGCGCTGAGGCGGGCCGCGACGGAGCGGGCGTGCCAGGCGTGGCCGGGCGCGATGCCGCGGGCGTGCCCGGCTGCGTGGCAGAGGGCTTGGTCGGCTGGGGCGCGGCGGGCCGGCTCGCCCGGGGCGCCGCGGGCGCCTTCGGCGCGGCCGGTGCGGGCTTCGAGGTGCCCGCGGGCTGCGCGGGAGCGCTGGGCTCGGGCACGAAGGTGTCGTCTGCCTGTTCGGCCTCGTTCACACCCTGCTGGGCCTGCAGGCGGGCCTGCTCGGCCTGACGGCGCAGGCGCTCCTTGCGGCGCGAGGAGTGGGCTGCGGTGTCATGCGCCGGCGCGGCGGGGGCAGGGGACGGCCTGACCACGGGGGCCTGCGGCGAGGGCGTCGGCGCGGCGGGCTGGGCGGGGGCGGCTGCCTTCGGGGCAGCGGGACGCTGTTCTGTCTGCTTCGGCGCGGCCGGCTTCGGCGCGACCGCCTCCGAGGACGAGGCGGACTGAGCCTTCGGGGCCGTGGGCGCCGGCGGCACGGCGGGGGCCTGGGGGCGCGAGGCGGGAGCCGTGCGCGGCAGGAAGAGGGTGCCGGGGGTCGGCTCGGGACCGCGGCGCTGGCGGCGGGCGGGCTGCGAGGCCTCCGCGGCGTCACCCGAAGCATCACGCGGCGAAGCGCCCGGTCCCTGACCGGGCGCTTCGTCTGCGGTGGAGGCGGCACGGTTCTGCAGCTCCGCCTCGCGGCGGGCACGCATCTCGCGCAACTCGCGGCGCGTCAGCGGCGGCTGAGATTCCGTCATCCTGAAATCACTCCTGTGAGCTCTCCGGGTTCCGATAGAGCTCGTACTTGTTGATGTACTGAACCACCCCGTCCGGCACCAGGTACCAAACCGGGTCCTGCGCGGCCACGCGCCGGCGGCAATCCGTGGAGGAGATGGCCATGGCCGGCACCTCCAGCAGACTGACGTCGGAGAGCCCCATGTCACGCAAGACGTGACCGGGACGCGTCACACCCACAAAGTGGGCCAGCGTCTGCAGTTCCTCAACATCTTTCCACGACATGATCTTCTCCAGCGCATCCGCGCCGGTGATAAAGAACAATTCGGCGTCGGGCCGCTGCTCGCGCAGTTCCCGAAGCGTGTCGATGGTGTAGGTGAAGCCCGGGCGTTCGATGTCCACGCGGGACACCGTAAAGCGCGGGTTCGAGGCCGTCGCGATCACCGTCATGAGATAACGGTGCTCGGAGTCGGTCACCTCGCGACCGTCGCCCTCCTTCTGCCACGGGCGGCCGGTCGGCACAAAGACCACCTCGTCCAGCTCGAACCTGGCGGCCACCTCGGAGGCGGCCACCAGGTGTCCGTGGTGGATGGGATCGAAGGTTCCACCCATCACGCCGATGCGGGCGCGAGGCATGTGCGCGAGGTTCAGTGGCCGGACGGGCCGAAGGGACCGATCTGCTTGCTCGGATCGATGATGTCCTGGCCGGCCTCGTGCTTGTTGCCGACGTTGGAGTACGAGCCGGTGATCAGCCAGAGCACCAGGAACAGGCCCATCATGATGCCACCCACCACGAAGCCCCAGAAGAGGCCGCTGCCGCCCTCGTGCTCGGCGGCCTTGCTGGCGAGGGTGACGGCGCTAGCCAGAACGTTCATCGACATGTCTCCTTGAGGGGTGCGCGGGGGCAGGATGCTCCCGCAAAGTGCTTGTTCCCCATCTTAGCGAAGGGGCGGCGGACCTCACGAACGGACGTGGCCGTCACCCTCCACAATCCACTGCGTGGTGGTGAGCTCCGAGAGCCCCATGGGGCCGCGGGCGTGCATCTTCTGGGTGGAGATGCCCACCTCGGCGCCGAGGCCGAACTCTCCGCCGTCGGTGAAGCGGGTGGAGGCGTTGATCATGACGGCGGCCGAATCGACGCCGCGGATGAACTCCTGCTGGCTCGCGATGGAATCCGTGATGATCGCCTCGGTGTGCCCCGTGGAGTACGAGCGGATGTGCTCGAGCGCCTCGGGCAGGGAGTCGACGACGTGCACGGCCATCTGCAGATCGCCGTACTCCGTGGCCCAGTCCTCCTCGGTGGCGGGCTCCAGGCTGAGCTCGGGGACCAGGGCGGCGGCACGCTCGTCGGCGTGCAGGCGCACCCCGGCGGCCGTGAGCGCCTGGAGCACTGCGCGGGAGGTCTCCGCGGCGTCGGCGTGGATCAGCAGCGTCTCGGCGGCATTGCACACGCTGGGGCGCTGCACCTTGGCGTTGAGGGCGATATCCACGGAGCGCTGCAGCGGGGCGTCGGCATGCAGGTACAGGTGCACATTGCCCTCGCCCGTCTGCACGACGGGCACGCGCGAGTTGCGCACCACTTCCTGGATCAGCGAGTGGCCGCCGCGCGGCACCAACAGATCGATGAGGCCGACGGCGCGCATCATGGCCTGGGCGGCGGGGCGGCCGCCGTCGTCCACCGTCTGCACGGCGTAGCGGGGCAGGCCCGAGGCCTCGAGGGCGTCGCGGATGATCTCCACGAGCACATGGTTGGTGTCCTGGGCGGCCGAGCCGCCGCGCAGCAGCACGGCGTTGCCGCTCTTGAGCGCGATGCCGGCGATGTCCACCGTGACGTTGGGGCGGGCCTCGTAGATGACGCCGACCACGCCGAGGGGGACGCGGACCTGGCGCAGGCGCAGGCCGTTGGGTAGGGTCTGGCCGCGGACCAGCTCGCCGATGGGATCGGGCAGGGCTGCCAGCTCGGCCAGCGCCGAGCGCAGGCCCTCGATGCGTTCGGGGCTCAGGCGCAGGCGATCAAGCATGGAGGCCGAGGTGCCGTTTGCCTCGCCGCGGGCAAGGTCCTGGGCGTTGGCGGCCAGGACGCGCTCCTGCTGCGCCACGAGCGCGTCGCCGATCGCGAGCAGGGCCGCGTCCTTGTCCTGGCGGCGCAGGGCCGCGAGCTCGCGGGAGGCGGCGCGGGCTGCGGTCGCGCGGGCGGCGACGAGGGCGTCGGCCGGCTCCGGCGCCTGGGCCAGGGAGGCGGAGGCGTTCGGGGTGCTGGCGTGATCGATGCTCGTCATGCTCCCCATGATAGGGAGAAGCCCCGCCCGCACACACGTCCATGACGGGTGGGGACGGGGCTTTCGCGACCGGCGAAGCGACGCGGCTAGCGCTTGGCTCCCACCAGGGCGAGGTCGTCGGCGTGCACGACGACGCGCTCGTAGTGGGCGCCGAGGCGCTCGCGCAGGGCGTCGGTGGACTGGCCGAGCATCTCGGGCAGCTCGTCGGCGTCGTAGTTCACGAGGCCGCGGGCCAGGACGGTGCCGTCCGCCCCGGCGATCTCGACGGGGTCGCCCGAGGCGAACTCCCCCTCGACGGCCACGATGCCGGCCGCGAGCAACGATCGCTTGCCGCTGCCCACGGCGGCGACCGCGCCGTCGTCGAGCACCAAACGCCCACGGGTGGTGGCCAGGTGCTCGAGCCACAGCAGGCGCAGCGGCCGACGGCCGCGGCGCGCCTCGAACCAGGTGCCGACCTCCTCGCCGCGCAGCGCCTCGGCGGCCAGCGTGGCGGAGGTGACGAGCGTGGGGATGCCGGACTGCGCGCCGATCGTGGCGGCCTGCACCTTGGTGACCATGCCGCCCGTGCCCACCCCGGCCCGGCCGATCGAACCAAGGGTCACGCCCTCCAGATCTGCGGGCGAGGAGATGGTGCGCAGCGGCGTGCCGCCGGCGCTCGGGGGCGCCGTGTACACGGCGTCCACGTCGGAGAGCAGCACGAGGGCGTCGGCCTTCACGAGGTTGGCCACGAGCGCGGCGAGGCGATCGTTGTCGCCGAAGCGGATCTCGTGCGTCGCCACGGCGTCGTTCTCGTTGACGATGGGCACCACGCCGAGGGCGAGGAGCTTGTCCAGGGAGCGGTACGCGTTGGCGTAGTGGGTGCGGCGGACCAGGTCGTCGGCCGTGAGCAGCACCTGCGCCACCGTGCGCCCGTGCCGGGCGAAGGCGCGGGAGTAGTGCGCCACGAGCAGGCCCTGGCCCACGCCGGCTGCGGCCTGCTGGGTCGCGAGATCGCGCGGGCGGCGTTCGAGCCCCAGCGGGGCCAGCCCGGCGGCGATGGCACCCGAGGACACCAGCACCACCTGCGTGCCGCGCGCGAGCACGGCGTTGAGGGCCTCCTCGAGGCGCTCGACGGCGCCCACGTCGAGACCGCCGTCCACGCTGGAGAGCGAGGACGAGCCGATCTTGACCACGATCCGCTTGGCTTGAAGCAGCCCAGCGCGATCCTTCACCGGGGAGGGACGACCACTCCCCCGGCTCACTGGCGGCCGTCCGTCTCCACGGCGGTGCCCGACAGCCCCTCCGCGTCGACGTTCCACATGCCGGAGCGGCGCTCGTTCTCGAGCTCCTCCTGCGTGGCGGCGCGGCGGTCCTTGCGGGCCTGAAGGGCCTCGCGGCGCTCCGTGGTGGTGCGGCGCGTGCTCTCGTGGAGGCGCAGGTCCTCGCCGCGGTTGCCGAGCAGCTCGGCGCCGGCGGAGACGGTGGGCTCCCAATCGAAGATCACGCCGCCCTCGCCGCCGACGACCACGGCGTCGCCGGGCTTGGCGCCCGCGGCGTACAGGCCGTCCTCGACGCCGAGCTTGTTGAGGCGATCGGCGAGGTAGCCCACGGCCTCGTCGTTGCGGAAGTCGGTCTGCACGATCCAGCGCTCGGGCTTGGTGCCGCGGACGCGGAACAGCGGCTCGCCGCCCCGCTCCTCACGCTTGATCGTGAACTCGGCCTTGTTGACGGCGCGCGGGCGCAGCACGGGCACCTCGACCTCCTCGACGGGGGCCTCGATGGCGGCGCGCGCCTCGTTGACGAGGGCGGCCATGGCGAAGGAGAGCTCCTTGAGCCCCTCGTGCGAGGCGGCGGAGACCTCGAACACGCGGTAGCCGCGCTCCTCGAGCGTGGGGCGCACGAACTCGGCCATGTCGCGACCGTCGGGAACATCGACCTTGTTCAGGGCGACGAGGCGCGGGCGCTCGTTCAGCGGCACGGCGCGGCCGTCAGCACCCGCGAAGGAGGCGTCCACGGCGTACTTGTCCAGCTCGGCCTCGATGACCTCGAGGTCGGCCAGCGGGTCGCGGTCGGTCTCCAGCGCGGCGGTGTCCAGGACGTGCACCAGGGCGGCGCAGCGCTCGACGTGGCGCAGGAACTCGAGGCCGAGGCCCTTGCCGTCGGCCGCGCCCTCGATGAGGCCGGGCACGTCGGCGATGGTGAAGCGGGTGTCGCCGGCCGCCACGACGCCGAGGTTCGGCACCAGGGTCGTGAAGGGATAGTCGGCGATCTTGGGGCGCGCGGCGGAAAGCGCGGCGATGAGCGAGGACTTGCCGGCGGACGGGTAACCCACCAGAGCCACGTCGGCCACGGACTTGAGCTCGAGCACCACCGAGGATTCCTCGCCGGGCACACCCAGGAGGGCGAAGCCGGGGGCCTTGCGCTTGGGCGAGGCGAGCGCGGCGTTGCCGAGGCCACCGAGGCCACCGGCAGCGGCGATGTACTCCTGGCCCACGGAGACGAGGTCGGCGAGGATGTTGCCTTCCTTGTCCTTCACGACCGTGCCGACGGGCACGGGAAGGATGAGCGGCTCGCCGTTCTTGCCGTGGCGGAAGTCGCCCTTGCCCGGCTCGCCGTTGCCTGCGCGCTGATGCGGGGCATGGTGGTAGCTCAGGAGGGTCGTGGCCTGGATGTCGGCGCGCAGCACGATGTCGCCACCGTTGCCGCCGTTGGCGCCGTCCGGGCCGCCGAGGGGCTTGAACTTCTCGCGATGCACGGAGACGCAACCGTGTCCGCCGTTACCACCGGTCAGATGCAAGGTCACGCGATCGACGAAGGCCGCCACGACATACTCCTGGGGTTGTGATCAGCTGCCGCTGTCAGTCTGGGCGCTGATCGAGAAAAAGAAAATGCGTACTTACGCGAGAACGGGGGGCGGGCACCAGGCCCACCCCCCGTTCGTCTCAGCGTGAAGCGTTAGCTCACTCGCCGACGATGTTGACCACGCGGCGACCGCGGGCCGTGCCGAACTCCACCGCACCGGCGGAGAGGGCAAACAGGGTGTCATCCTTGCCGCGGCCCACGTTGGCGCCGGGGTGGAAGTGGGTGCCGCGCTGGCGGACGATGATCTCGCCGGCCTTGACGACCTGGCCACCGAAGCGCTTGACGCCCAGGTACTGAGCGTTGGAATCGCGGCCGTTACGAGTGGAGCTTGCGCCCTTCTTATGAGCCATGGTTTCTACCTACCTTCGAAGCTGTGCTTGAACCGGATCAGGCGATCGAGGTGATCTCGACCTTGGTCAGCGCGGCGCGGAAACCCTGGCGCTTCTTGTAACCGGTCTTGTTCTTGTACTTCTGGATGACAATCTTCTTGCCACGCAGGTTCTCCAGGACCTTGGCCTGGACCTTCACACCTGCGAGAGCATCGGCATCCGAGGTGACCTTGTCACCGTCGACCAGCAGCACCACGGGGAGCTCGATGGAGGCACCGATTTCCTCGCGCACGCGATCGAGGGTGACGATGTCGCCCACGGCAACCTTCTCCTGGCGCCCGCCAGCGCGAACAATCGCGTACGACACTTGGTACTCACTTCTCTCGACGTTGACATTGACTGCCGCGAAACGGTGAGAGACCGTTCGCGGGAAACTTCTGATGATGGTGCCCGCCGTTCCACATGAGGGGGTTCGGTTTCGGGTACACGCACCGAGGATCAATCTTACGGTAGCCGCGCGCGCCGGGGCAAATGAAGCGGCCCCGGCGCGTCGCGCCGTAAGCGAGATCACAGCTCGGAGGCGGGGACTCCCACTCCGAGCATGACCGGCTCGGCCACCGGGGCGGCCTTGACGGGGGTGGCGGCCGCGGACACCGCGACGGTGCCCTGGGCCTCGGCGGCGGCGGCCACCGTGGTGGTGCTGGAGCCCTGCTCCGAGGAGGCAACGCGGCGCGCACGGCGACGCGTGGTCGGGCGGGCGGCCGAGGCCGCCTGCTCCCGCGCCGACTCCTGCACGACGGCGGGCGCGGCCACGGGTGCCTCGCTCGCCTCGATCTGAACGGTCTCGGCGGCGGGCGCCTCCTCGATCGCCTCGGCGACCTCAAAGGCCGACTCCTCGGATGCGGAGTCGCCGGGCTCCTGGCCCTGCGACTCCTCGCCCGTGCCGCGGCCACCGCGCCCGCGGCGTCCGCGACGGCGGCGGCGACGCGGCTTGTCGTCCTCCCCCGCCTCGGTGAACGGCTCACCGGCGGCGTTGGCCTGCTCCGGCTCGGCCGCGTGGGCGGAGGCGGCCTGCTCGGCCCCATGCTCGGCGCCGTGCGTCGACGCGGCGGCGATGCTCGCCAGGGCGGCGCGGGCCTTCTGGGCGCGCTCCGCCTCCTCGGGGCTCGACTCGGGGGCCGGCGCGGCGGGGGTGGCCGCGGCGGCGGCCTCGACCGGCTTGGCCTGGGCGTTGTTGTTCGAGGAACCGTTGCCGTTGTTCTTGCGGCGCTCGGAACGCGTGGGGCGATCGGAGGGCACGTGCACCTGCTGCGGGCGCGAACGCCCGGCGAGCGGCTCGTCCTGCAGCACCACGCCGCGGCCGTCGCAGTGATCGCACGGCTCGGAGAAGACCTCGAGCAGGCCGGTGCCGATCTTCTTGCGGGTCATCTGCACCAGGCCCAGCGAGGTGACCTCGGCGACCTGGTGCTTGGTGCGGTCACGGCCGAGGCACTCGACGAGGCGGCGCAGCACCAGGTCGCGGTTGGACTCGAGCACCATGTCGATGAAGTCCACGACGATGATGCCGCCCATGTCGCGCAGGCGCATCTGGCGGACGATCTCCTCGGCCGCCTCCAGGTTGTTCTTGGTGACGGTCTCCTCAAGGTTGCCGCCGGAGCCCGTGAACTTGCCGGTGTTGACGTCGATGACCGTCATGGCCTCGGTGCGATCGATCACGAGGGAACCACCCGAGGGCAGGTTGACCTTGCGATCGAGGGCCTTGCGAATCTGCTCGTCGATGCGCAGCTCGGTGAAGGCGTCTCCCTCACCGTCCCACTGGTGGAGGCGATCCACGAGGTCGGGGGCCACATAGGTGACGTAGGCCTCGATGGTGTCCCAGGCGTGCTCGCCCTGGACGATGAGCTGCGAGAAGTCCTCGTTGAAGACGTCGCGGACCACCTTGATGGTCAGGTCCGGCTCCGCGTAGAGGAGCTCGGGGGCGCGGGTCTTGGTGGAGGTGGAGGCCTTGAGGATGCCCTCCCACTGCACGCGCAGGCGGTTGATGTCGTTCATCAACTCCTGCTCGGCCGCGCCCTCGGCGGCCGTGCGGACGATGACGCCAGCCTTCTCGGGCAGGTGGTCCTTCAGGATCTTCTTGAGGCGGTTGCGCTCCACATCGGGGAGCTTGCGAGAGATACCGGTCATGGAGCCGCCGGGCACGAACACGAGGTAGCGGCCGGGCAGGGAGATCTGGCTCGTCAGGCGGGCGCCCTTGTGGCCCACCGGATCCTTGGTGACCTGCACCAGCACGGTGTCGCCCGACTTGAGGGCGTTCTCGATGCGGCGGGGCTTGCCGTCCAACTTGGCGGCGTCCCAATCCACCTCGCCGGCGTAGAGCACGGCGTTGCGGCCGCGCCCGATGTCGACGAAGGCGGCCTCCATGGACGGCAGCACGTTCTGCACCTTGCCCACGTAGACGTTGCCGATCATGGAGTCCTGCGTGGTGTGCGAGACGAAGTGCTCGGCCAGAACGCCGTCCTCGAGGACGCCGATCTGGATGCGCTCGTCCTTCTGGCGCACGACCATCTTGCGGTCGACCGACTCGCGGCGTGCGAGGAACTCGGCCTCGGTGATGCCGTGGCGGCGACGGCCAGACTCGCGGGACTCGCGGCGGCGCTGGCGCTTGGCCTCGAGGCGCGTGGAGCCCTTGATGGAGACGACGTGATCGATCGGCTTCTCGCTCGCGGCGCGGGGCGCGCGGACGCGGGTGATGGTGCCCGGCGGGTCGGTCTCGTTGCCGCCCTCGATCTCCATGTCCTCGGTGCCGCGGCGGCGGCGACGGCGACGGCGGGTGCCCTCCTCGGGCGCGTCCTCGTCGTCCGAGGCCTCGGGCGCGGTGCTGAGCACGAGCGCGAGGGACTCGGGGATGGCAAAGGGATCGAAGACCACGGGCTCGGGCGCTGCCTCGGCCGCGGCCTCCTCCGCGTCCTCCGTGCCCCCGGTGGAGGGCTCGACGACGGCCGCAGACTCAGCGGGGGCGGTCTCCTCCGCCGGAGTCTCCTCGGCGGGCGCCTCGGCCGTCTCGGCGACGGGCTCGGCGACCTTTTTGGCACGCGAACGGCGCGCCGGGGCCTTCTTGGCCGGCGCCTGCTCCTCGGCGGCGACCTCAACAACCGGCTCCTCGGCGGGTGCCTCGGCCGTCTCGGCGACGGGCTCGGCGACCTTCTTGGCACGCGAACGGCGCGCGGGCGCCTTCTTCGCGGGGGTGGCCTCCGCCGGCTCGGCGGCGGTTCCGGTCTCGGCCACCGCGGCAACGACGGCGTCGTCGGCAGCGGCGGAGGCCTTGGTGTTCTTGGCGGCCGGCTTGCGCGTGGCCTTCTTGGCGGGGGCGGCCTCAGCTGCCTCGGCGGCGGGAACCGCGGCCTTGGCCGTGGCGGCGCTCTTGCTCGCGGTCTTCTTGGCGGGGGCCTTCTTGGCCGACGCCTTCTTGGCGGTGGTCGCCTCGGCGGCGGTCTCCTCGATCGCCTCGCTGGGGCTGCCGGCCGGTGCGCCGGCGGCGCGGCGCGGGCGGCGGGCCGGGGTGGACGAAGACGTGCTGGACTCAGCCATGTTTTCTCCTACGCCAAAGGAACCCCCACAGCGGGATCCTCCGACGATGCGTGTCGGGTGGGTCTGCTCCGGGCGCCTCACGGCGAGTCGGGCGACCTAAAAAGTCAGTGATTCCCCTGCCAGCGGCACCGACGGCGCCCCTCGAGGGTCGCTTGCCCCGATGTGCCCCCTGGCGCGAAATGCGCGCCCGGCCCGAGCTGCGGGCCTCGTGCGGTCGGCGCGTGCCCTTCGTTTGCGGGCCGCGCGATGTCTACGCCGAGGTGGTACGTCTGGAAAGCGGAGCGCCCATCGCCACTGTGGTTAGCGGTGGTCACCCGCGCTCATTCTCGCATACGCGGGCCGCCCCGGCCGGAGCGCCGCCGCACCGTGCCACCCCACATCGCCGTAAGCTGAATTCGACACAGCGTCGAAGTGGCCCGGACCGGGCCGCAGAGTCGAAAGGCACTCTCACCGTGAACGAGAGCATCACCGCCGTCTCCGGGGTTGCGACCCAGCCGACGGACGAAACGCAATCCCTCCCCTGGTGGGCCCGTCGCGTGGGCTTCGCGTGGATCACCATCATCACGGGTCTCGGCAGCCTCATCGCCGCCTCCGTCCTGGTGGGCGAGCGCATCCAGATCTATCTGGACGAGAACACCAAGACCAGCTGCGATTGGGGCGGGGCCTTCTCCTGCTCCTCCGTCATGAAGTCGGAGGCGGCCCAGGCGTTCGGCTTCCCGAACCCGTTCATCGGCCTCGTGGGCTTCACCGTGCTCGTGGTCATCGGCGTGACTGTCCTCTCCGGCGCCTCCATGCCGCGCTGGTACTGGATCGGCTTCCAGGTGGGCGTGCTCGCGGCCTTCGGGTTCCTCGTGTGGCTCTACTCCGAGGCCCTCTACGTCATCGGCGCGCTGTGCATCTACTGCATGATCTGCTGGCTCATGATGACGATCCTCATGTTCGTCTCGCTCGGCCGCTCCATCCTGACGGGCGTCCTCCCCGCCCCGGCATGGGCCCACGCCTGGGCCCGCGGCTGGACCTGGCTCACGGCCATCATCGTGATCATCGCCTGCGCCGCCTCGATCCTCTTCCGCTTCATGGGGCTCTTCTTCCCCGCCTAAACCGCACCCAGGCGCGCCCGCGGCACCCGGCCGGGCGCCCGCCGTCGTGCGTCTGAACAACCACAGGGCCGCCTCCCCGTTTCCGGGGAGGCGGCCCTGTGGCGTTGCCGGCGCGCTGCGGCTCAGGCGCCGAACCAGATGCCGATCTCGCGCGCGGCGGACTCGGGCGAGTCGGAACCGTGGACGAGGTTCTGCTGCACTTTCAGGCCCCAGTCGCGGCCCAGGTCGCCACGGATGGTGCCGGGGGCGGCCAGGGTCGGCTCGGTGGTGCCTGCCAGGGAGCGGAAGCCCTCGATGACGCGGTTGCCCTCGAGCACCACGGCGACCACAGGGCCGGACATCATGAACTCGACGAGCGGCTCGTAGAACGGCTTGCCCACGTGCTCGGCGTAGTGCTGCTCGAGCAGCTCGCGGGAGGGGGTGAGCTGCTTGAG
Source organism: Galactobacter valiniphilus (assembly GCF_003575975.1). Taxonomy (GTDB): domain Bacteria; phylum Actinomycetota; class Actinomycetes; order Actinomycetales; family Micrococcaceae; genus Galactobacter; species Galactobacter valiniphilus. The sequence goes on from NZ_QQXK01000032.1 coordinate 13,207, forward strand.
CTCGACGATGTCGTAGCCCTTGCGCTCGATGCGGGAGAGGATCTCGCCGGTCAGGTGGCGCTTGACGCCGTCCGGCTTCACGAGCACGAGGGTCCGCTCGAGGGACATGTTGGTTCTCCTTGTGTGGAGGGGAAGTGTTCTCGTGGGCCAGTTTAGTGCCACCACCGCCGAGGGGCCGACCGGGCGTTCCTCGCCCGGCCGACCCCTCTCACGGCGTCGCTGCTGCACCCGCGGGCGCCGCGCCCCCGGCTACTCCGGGTTCGCGGCCTCCCAGGCGGCCTGCTCGCGGGCGCGCTCGGCGTTGTCGCGGTCCATCTGGCCGCCCTTGACCATGGCGTAAGCCCAGGTCAGACCGAAGGCGATGCCCACGATGAACATCATGGGCTCCAGGATGCCCATCAGGATGAGCAGGACCTGCAGGCCCCACCCCAGGGAGATGCCCCAGGGCTTGTTCACCACGGCGCAGGCCAGGATGAAGACCAGGGCCAGCACGCCGAAGGCGATGAGCAGGGGCAACGCGCCGCCCTCCACCCGGCCGCGCAGGCCAAAGATCGCCAGCCCGGCGAAGATCACCACGAGCGCCTCGAGCACCAAGATGGTCGAGGCGAACATGACGCGGGAGCTGCGGCGGACCTTGGTCTGCCCCGGGCGCCACGCGAGCTGCTTCTTGTTCAGCTTGGCCATGCTCAGTTGCCTCCCGCCGCCGGACCGTTGCGGTCGGCACCCAGGAGGGTGCGGGCCTCGGCCACGAGCGTGATGGATCCGGTGACGAGCACGCCGCCACCCATGTCCTCGGTGTCGTCGGCGCGGCCGGCGGCCCAATCGAGGGCGTCGTCGAGCTTCTCCGTGACGAAGAGATCGTCCTCGTTGAAGCCGGCGTCGATCGCCATGGCAGCGAGCTCGCCCGCCGGGATGGCGCGCGGGGAGGCCGACTGCGTGATCGCGACGTCCTGCACCAGATCGCCGTACTCCTCGAGGAGCTGGGCGAACATGTCCGGAGCGTCCTTCTCCTTCAGGATGCCCACGACGAGCGCGAGCTTGCTGAAGCCGAAGGATTCCTTGACGGCCTCGGCGCTCACGCGGATGCCCTCGGGGTTGTGCCCGGCGTCCACCACGATGGTGGGCGAGGTGCGCACGATCTCGAGGCGGCCGGGGCTCGAGGCCGCGGCGAAGCCCTCGCGGACGAGCTCCTCGTTGAGGGGGCGCTCTCCCCCGCCGATGAAGGCCTCGACGGCCGCGAGGGCCAGCGAGGCGTTCTGGGCCTGGTGCTCGCCGAAGAGCGGCACCATGACCTCGTCGTAGCGGGCCGCGAGGCCGCGCAGGGAGAGCACCTGGCCGCCCACGGCGAGCACGCGCTCCTCGACGCCAAACTCGATGCCCTCGAAGCGGAACTCGGCCCCGACCTCGCGGGCGCGCTCCAGCAGCACCGACGCCGCGCCGGGCGCCTGCACGGCGGAGACGAGGAAGCCGCCTGGCTTGATGATGCCCGACTTCTCCAGCGCGATGTCCTCGACGGTGTCGCCCAGCAGATCGGTGTGATCCAGGCTGATGGGCGTGACCACGGAGACGGCGCCGTCGGCGACGTTCGTGGCGTCCCAACTGCCGCCCATCCCGACCTCGAGCACCACGGCCTCCACCGGCTCGTCCGCGAAGATCGCGAAGGCGAGGATGGTCACCGCCTCGAAGAAGGTCAGGGTGTGCTCGCCGTTCTCGGAGAGCTCGGCGTCGACGATCTGCAGGTAGGGAGCAATCTCGTCCCAGACCCGCACGAAGGTCGCGTCGGCCACGGGCGCGCCGTCGATGACGATGCGCTCGGTCACGGAGCTCAGGTGAGGGCTCGTGTAGCGGCCGGTGCGGATGTCGTGGGCCAGGAGCAGCGACTCGATCATGCGGGCCGTACTGGTCTTGCCGTTGGTGCCGGTCAGGTGGATGACCGGGGCGGCCTTCTGGGGATCGCCCAGGACCTCCATGGCGCGGCGCATGGGTTCAAGACGCGCCTCGACCTTGTTCTCGGGCGCCCGGGAGAGCAGCTCCGAGTAGGCGCGGGCCACCCCCTCCGGGTCCGGGATCGGCGTGTAATCGCTCATGATGTGGCTCAGGCCTCCACTGCTTCGACGACGACGGCGGGCTCGGGCAGGTCCACGACGTTGAGCTCCAGTTCGGCGGAGAGCGTCTCGGACATGACCAGCTCGCGGAAGGCCTCGGCGGCCTCAACGATGCCAGCCTGCGCCTGCACCGAGGTGCGGACGCGGTCGCCGACATTGAGGTCGGCGGCCTTGCGGGCGGACTGGATGGCGCGGACGAGGTCGCGGGCGGCGCCCTCGGCCTCGAGCTCCGGGGTCAGGACGGTGTCCAGGACCACGAAGCCGGCGCCGGGCAGGACCGCGGCGGCGCGCTCGGCGGCGGCCGACTCGTCCACGGCGGTGGTGAGGGTGTACTCCCCCTCCACGAGGTCGAGCCCGCCGGCGGTCACGGTGCCGTCATCGGCCACGGACCAGTCGCCGGACTTGGCGCCCTTGATGGCCTGCTGCACCTGCTTGCCGAGGCGCGGGCCGGCGGCGCGGGCGTTGACGGAGAGCGTGCGGACGATGCCGTAGGAGGCCTCGTCCGCCTCCTCGGCGTCCACCAGGGCGATCGACTTGAGGTTCAGCTCGTCCTTGATGATGTCGGCAAACGTCCCGGCGAGGCCGGCCGCATTCGGGACCACGACGTCCATGCCGGCCAGGGGCAGGCGCACGCGCAGCTTGGCGGCCTTGCGCAGGCTGGAGCCGGTGGAGGCGATGGTGCGGGTGAGCTCCATGCGCTCCACGAGCTCGGCATCCACGGGGAAGAGCGAGTCGTCCGGATAGTCCGTCAGGTGCACGGAGCGCCCGCCGGTCAGGCCGCGCCAGATCTCCTCGGTGGCCAGCGGCAGCAGCGGGGCGGCCACGCGGCACACGGCCTCGAGGGCCGTGTAGAGGACGTCGAAGGCCTCGGTGTCCTCGTCGAAGAAGCGCTGGCGGGAGCGGCGCACGTACCAGTTGGTCAGCGTCTCCATGTAGGAGCGGAGGGCCTCGGTGGCGTCGGAGACCTCGTAGGCGTCGAGTGCCACGCGGACGTCGCGGATGACATCGCCCGTGGCGGCCAGGAGGTAGCGATCCAGCGGGTCCTTGGCGTCGTGGCGCAGCTGCGCCTCGTAGCCCTCGCCGTGGTTGGCGGAGTTCGTGTAGAGCGTGAAGAAGTACCAGACGTTCCACAGCGGCAGCAGCACCTGGCGGACGCCCTCGCGGATGCCCTCCTCGGTGACGATGAGGTTGCCGCCGCGCAGGATCGGCGAGGCCATGAGGAACCAGCGCATGGCGTCGGAGCCGTCGCGGTCCAGGACCTCGTTAACGTCCGGGTAGTTGCGCAGGGACTTGGACATCTTCTGGCCGTCCGAACCCAGGACGATGCCGTGGGAGATGACGTTCTTGAACGCCGGGCGGTCGAAGAGCGCCGTGGCCAGGATGTGCATGGTGTAGAACCAGCCGCGGGTCTGGCCGATGTACTCGACGATGAAGTCCGCCGGGTTGTGGGTGTCGAACCAGTCCTTGTTCTCCATGGGGTAATGCACCTGGGCGTAGGGCATGGAACCGGAGTCGAACCAGACGTCGAGGACGTCCTCGACGCGCTTGAGCGTGCCCTCGCAGCCCGGCTCGGGGCACGCGACGGTGAGCTCGTCGATGAAGGGGCGGTGCAGATCGGTCTCTCCCTCGTGGTTCACGGGCAGGCGGCCGAAGCGGGCCTGCATCTCCGCGAGGGAGCCGAAGACCTCCTCGTGCTTGCACTCGGCGTCGGAGCACTGCCACACGGGGATCGGGGAACCCCAGAAGCGGTTGCGGGAGATGGACCAGTCGCGGGCGTTGGCGACCCACTTACCGAACTGGCCGTCCTTGACGTTCTCCGGGATCCAGTTGATGCCCTGGTTGAGCTCGCCCATGCGGTCCTTGACGTCCGTGACGCGGACGTACCAGGAGGAGATGGCGCGGTAGATGAGGGGCGTGCGGCAGCGCCAGCAATGCGGGTAGCTGTGCTCGTAGGTGGCCTGGCGGAACAGACGGCCGTCGGCCTTGAGGTGGTTGATGATCGTCTTGTTGGCCTCGAAGACCTGCACGCCGGCGACGTCGTCCAGCTCGGTGCCCTTGAAGAGCGGCAGGAACTTGGCGCCCTCGTCCACGGAGATGACCACGGGGATGCCGTTGGCCTCGCAGACGCGCTGATCGTCCTCGCCGTAGGCGGGGGCCTGGTGGACCACGCCCGTGCCGTCGGAGACGGTCACGTAGTCGTCCACCACGATCTGCCAGGCGTTCTCGGTGCCCCACTGCTCGGCGTCGGCAAAGACGTTCCACAGCGGCTGGTAGCGAAGGCCCTTGAGCTCGGAGCCTAGGTAGGTGGCCTCGACCGCCCCGGCTGCGGAAGCGGCGTCGTCGTACCCCAGATCCTTGGCGTGGGCGCCCAGGAGGTCGGCGGCGAGGAGGTAGCGCGCTCCCGCAGGGAGCGTGTTGGTGTGGGGCTGGGCCGGCCCGGCCGGCACCACCACGTAGGAGATGGAGGGTCCGACGGCGAGCGCCTGGTTGGTCGGCAGCGTCCAGGGGGTGGTGGTCCAGGCCAGGACGTTGACGCCGTTCAGGTCGGTGGCCAGCTCGGCGTTGCCGCCCTCGAAGCCGGCGCCGGTCAGCGGGAAGGCGACGGTGACGGTGGGATCCTGACGATCCTTGTACACGTCGTCATCCATGCGCAACTCATGGTTGGAGAGCGGCGTCTCGTCCTTCCAGCAGTAGGGCAACACGCGGAAGCCCTCGTAGGTCAGGCCCTTGCGGTGCAGCTCGGAGAAGGCCCAGAGGACCGACTCCATGAAGGAGGGGTTCAGGGTCTTGTAGTCGTTCTCGAAGTCCACCCACCGGGCCTGGCGCGTGACGTAGTTCTGCCACTCGTCGGTGTACTTGAGCACGGAGGCGCGGCAGGCGGCGTTGAACTTGTCGATCCCCATGTCGAGGATCTCCTTCTTGTCCGTCATGCCCAGCTGCTTCATGGCCTCGAGCTCGGCCGGCAGGCCGTGCGTGTCCCAGCCGAAGCGGCGCTCAACGCGGCGGCCGCGCTGCGTCTGATAGCGGGCCACGAGGTCCTTCACGTAGCCCGTGAGGAGGTGACCGTAGTGGGGCAGGCCGTTGGCGAACGGCGGGCCGTCGTAGAAGACAAACTCGTTCTCGCCGGCGGCGCGCTGATCGATGGAGGCCTGGAAGGTGCCGTCCTCGTCCCAGTACTTGAGGATGCGCTCCTCGATCTGGGGGAAGCGCGGGGAGGCCGGGGTGTTCCCGGACGGATCGCTCGTAACGCGGGGGTAAAGGCTCATGGCGTGGCTTTCCTGCGAGTCCTTCTGCGCTGCCCCTGAGGCAAGCGCGCATTGCTGTTCGCCGACTACAGGGACGACGCACCGGCGCATGGACGCCGGGGCCGCGGTACCACCCCGCTTGCTTGCGCTCCCCCGGGTGATCCCGGGCGACGCGAGCCGCTCGTGTGCGCTGTGACGGGCGCACCCGCTCGGTTCTACTTGCCGCTGGTCCGCGGCGCCGTGCGCGGTGGTTCAGCGGGGTTCTTCCGAAGGCTCGCCGGTGATGGCCGGGTCAGTGCCTGTGTTGCGGTCAAGTCTAGCGTGCGGCGTCAAGCCCGATGGGTCACACCGGGCCCGGCGACCGGGCCTGACGCTGAGTCAGCCACGGCTCACTCACGCCTCACTCACGCCTCACGCGCGGCTCACGCGCGGCTCACGCCTGGGGCGTGCGCAGGAGCTTGTGGTTCGCGGCCTGGGCCACGGGGCGCAGAACGATCTCGTCGAGGTTGATGTGGTGCGGCAGGCTCACGGCGTAGCGGACCACCTCGGCGACATCCTCCGAGGTCAGCGGCGCCTCGACACCCGCGTACACCGCGTCGGCGGCCTCCTGGGAGCCGAGGCGGCGCAGGGCGAATTCGTCGCTCTTGACGAGGCCGGGGAGCACCTCGATGACGCGGACGTTGTGCTCGGCCTCCTCCAGGCGCAGGGCCTTGGTCATGGCGCGCTGGGCCGCCTTGGCGGCGTTGTAGCCGCCGCCACCCTCGTAGCTGGCGAGGGCCGCGGTGGAGGTGAGGTTCAGGACCGTGCCGCCGGGCTGGGCCGAGCGCAGCTGCGGGAGCAGTGCACGGGTGAGCTTCATGGAGCCCATGACATTGGACTGGAACATCCAGTCCCAATCCTCCGTGTGGGCCTGCGCCACGTGCTGGTTGCCGCGGGCGCCGCCGGCGATGTTGATGAGGGTGTCGACGCCGTTGGCCCTGGCCGACTGCGCGATGCGCTCCACGTCCTCGTCGCTTGAAACGTCGCCGGCCACCCAGGCGCAGCCGGTCTCCTCGGCGAGCGCCATGAGGCGGCCCTCGCGGCGGGCCACGGCCAGGACATCCCAGCCCTCGGCGCGCAAGGCACGCACGGTGGCGGCACCGATGCCGGCGGAGGCGCCCGTCACGAGGGCACAGCGGGCGGGGGTCACGGAGGGGGAGGTCATGGTTCAAGCCTACGACCGGGAGGCGGCGTGGGATGCACGACGGCGGGCGGTTGGCCCGGGCGGGCCGCTCGGGTGAGCAGGGCACTAGACGAGTAGAACGTATGTTCTATGAACGGCACGACGACCTCCGAGACTCCCCCCACTCGCCCGCACGGTCAACCGCCGCGATGGCCAGGGAAGTATCCCTGGAATCCGCGAAATATCGCGAGACAAGGCCGTGCCCCGGGAGTAGACTTAGAACATACATTCGAAACCAATGATGCGTTCGATGGGAGGTCGCCGTGCTGAGCAGCAACGCACTGCAGGAAGCGACCTCGCGCGTGCGGCAGACCCTCGCCTGGTCCCCCGGCTCATGGGACGCCGCGAGCGAGCCCGAACTCGTTGACGTGCTGGGCGCGGCGGCGGATCTCTCCCGAGCGGTGGACGCGCTGAGGGTGAGCGTCGCTGGCGCCGTGAGCAGACGCTCCGAAGGCTTCAACCGGGCCGAATCCTTCGCGGCCCGCCTCGGCTTCCGCGCCACCAAGCCGCTGCTCATGCAGGCCTTCGGTATCCAGGCCCCCACGGCGGACCTCCTGATCTCCCTGGCCCAGGCCACCGCCCCGCGCTCCGGCTTCTCCGCTGGCGAGTTGTCTCCCTTCCGTCCGGCGCTCGCCGCGGCGTTGCGGGCAGGCGAGCTAAGCGCGGACCAAGCGGCCGCGGTTCACCGCGAGCTCCCGCATCCGAGCGCCCCCGAATCCATCCCCGGCATGATCGCGGCGGCCGAGGTCTCGCTCGTCGCCGAGGCAACCGGCGGACGGATCGATCTCTCCCGCCCGCCGGCGCCGAACGCTGGACAGCGCCACGGAGACCGCGCCGCAGCCGGAACCCAGGGAACGCTTGGGGCACCAGGCGGCGCAGGCGCACCCCCGGATGCCGGGCCGACGGCCACTCCCGGTAGCGCCGCGGGCACGGGCACTGGCACTGGCACTGGCACGGAACCAGCGGCCGCTGCGAATACCCACACGCAAGGCGAACGCTCCGCGGGCCCGTGGGGCAATCCGCGCAGCGGTGCCGCCGCTGCTCGGAACGGCACCCGCGACACGGATCTCCGAGACCAGGATCCCTGGGGTGGGCGGCGCCTCGAGGTGCACCACGTGCGCAATCAGGCCAAGGTGTGGGCCAACCACATCGACCCGGACGGCCCCGAGCCCCGCTACGAGGAACAGCAGCAGCGCCGTGCGCTTCGCCTGCGGGCGGCCCGCGGAGGCGGCTACACCCTCAGCGGTTTCGCCCCGGAGGCCGAGGGGGCGCTCCTCCTGTCGGTCCTGGACGGCTTCACCGCACCGGGATCGCGGCGTGGCGAGGCCGCCTCGGCCCAAACGGCCAGCCACGCAACGCTTGAAGGTTCCCCGGACGGTGATGCGCCCACCGACCGCAGCTCGGATCAGCAGAACTTCGATGCCCTCCACGCCCTCGTGGAGGAGCACGTGCGCTCCGGCGCCACGGCCGCCGGCGTGGGTGCCAGTTCGGCGCTCGTCGTGACCGTCACCCTCTCGGCCCTGGCCGACTACCTGGCCGCCAGCGAGGCCGGGCTCGTCGAGGGCCAGGGAACCTTCCCAGGCGCCGCCCTGGCCGGCGGGCTGTTCCGTTCGCTCGACGGCGAGCGCCGGGTTGCGGGAGTCAACCCGCACGGCTCGGAGACTTCCCGGCCCGAACGGGGCTCGAACCCGTCCGGGGCAAGCACCGGATCGCTGGGCCCCGCGTTCACCACGCTCCAGGCGCTGACGCGCGACCGCGAGGCTCAACTCTCCCGCACCGACCAACCAGTGCCGCTCTCGGCGCTCGCCGCCAGGCTCTGCGAGGATGCGGTGTCGTTGCTCGTCACCGACGACGCCGGATCGCCGCTGGCCTACGGGCGCTCGCGTCGGCTCTTCTCTCCGCAACAGCGGCGGGTCCTCACCGTGAGGGACGGCGGTTGCCGGGCACCCGGTTGCAACGCTCCCCCAGGCTGGTGCCACGCCCACCACGTGATCCCGTGGGAGCGCGGCGGCGCCAGCGACGTCGACAACGCGGTGCTCCTGTGCAGTTTCCACCACCACGAGGTGCATCGCGGGCGACTCGTCGCTTTGCCCACGCAGGGCGGAAACGGTTCACCCCGGATCGTTTCGGCGCTCACTGCCAGGGCGCTCGAGAAGGAACAACACCGCTCGACCGAAGGCTCCGTGGCACGTCCACCAGGCCATGCAGGGCTGGCGCGTGAGGCCGACCCCACGAGCGGAGTGGGTCCAACACGCCTTGCTCGACCCGCGAACCTGGCTCCCTTGGACGGGGCCGTCGCGGCCGCGAGGCCGAGCGAGCCCGTTCGGATCGACAGGTCGGCAACGCAGGGACTCCGGTCGCCTTCCCCGGTGTGGTCGGCCACGCTCCCCAGCGAACCGGGGCGCCCGTGGACGGCGCGTTACCGATGCCACCACCGCGTGAACGTCACGCCGGTCGAGCACGAGGGCGGGCGGCTCGCCAGGATCGTCACCCGACCGTCGCGAGGGCACCCCACAGGAGGCTCACCCGGGCACCTGCCGTGGCAGCCGGGCGGAGGGGGGCGGTCCGCAGCAGGCGCTATGAGGCGGAGAAGATCGGAGCACCCTCGGCGTCACCGGGAGGCTGCGTCGGATCGGGAGCCCCCACCTGTCCGTTCCGTTCGCTGTCGTCGGGCTTGGCTTGATCCATGAACTCGAGGGCGGCACCCAGGACGGCGCCGCCTCCGGCCAACCAGACCCGCGGAGCCCGAACACCCCGCTTGCGCAGGAACTGCATGGCTTGGCGATCGGCCCAGAAGCTGAACCAGAGTGCACCGGCCGTCGCCGCACCACCGGCGAGGGCCAGCCCGGCCGTCGCGGCCAGCTGTTGTTGCAAGGCCGGCTGGGGCCGGGCGGCTTGGGCCGCGCTGGGGGCGGGCGCATCGGCAGCCGGCACCGAGGCCGGCGCCGCGGCCCCGACAGCATCAGCACCGGCCGAATCGACGCCACGCCGACTGGCCGCAAACATGGCGCCACCGGCGGCGATCGCCCCGGCGAGGCTGCCCCATCCGATGATGCGGCGTCGATTGCGGGTGGAGATCTTGTCGTACGCGGGCAGCGAGGTCAGTCCGGTGGCGACACCGAAGGCGAGGGAACGTGACAGGCGTGATCCAGGCTTCGTCATGTCCTCGACGCTATCGGTGTGAAGTGCATCCCCGCATCGACCGAGCGGCGGATCATCCCTGATCCGCTGGGGCACGCGCCGTGCGAGCATGGAACCCGTGATCTCCCTTCGCCGCGCCACCCCAGACGACGTCCCCGCCGTCCTCACGCTCTTCGACGAGGCCGTCGAGTGGTTCGTTTCGGTCGGCAACACCGGGCAATGGGGATCCCAGCCCTGGTCCACGAGCGAGCGCCAGCAACGCCGCGTCGCGGAGATGCTGGCGTTGCCCGGCGCCTGGGTCGCCGTCAACGACGACGGTTCCGTCATCGGCTCCCTCGTGGTGGGAGAGGCGAGCGAGGATGTACCGCCCGCCACCGAGCCCGAGCTGTACGTCCGCGTGCTGATCGGCTCGCGCCGGCCGGGCGCCAAGGGCGTCGGCCGTCGCCTCATGGCCCACGCCGACGACCTGGCGCGCGAAGCGGGGCCGGGCTACCTGCGCGTCGACTGCTACGCGGGCGGCACCGGGAGGCTCGTCGAGTACTACGAGTCGTGCGGCTACACGCGGCTGAGCACCTTCACGGTGGAGGACTGGCCCGGCCAGGTGCTGGAGCGCAGGCTCCCTGCCACCGGGCAGCCCGGGGCCGGCGCGTGACGGCCTCCCGGCGCGAGCGCCTGACGACGCTCCCCGACGGCACGCTGACGCTCGCCCAGCTCTGGCCCGCCGAGGACGAGCCCCCGGCCTGGGCCTGCATCGTGGGAGGCAAGACCTCCCCGGGCGCCATCACGAACGGCCACTTCTACCTGGGACCCATCGGCCGCCGGCAGATGGGTCGGCTCGCTGACGCCGGCCTCTACGTCCCCACCGACGAGCCCTTCCAGGACGAGGTCGCCGCGGCCCAGGGCATCGGCTTCGTCAACCTCTCCCAGGTCCCACGCAGCAAGGACGACCCCGAGACGCTGACGCTCATGCGGGAGCACTCGCCCGCCGTCGAAGCGGAACTGGCCAGGCGCGACGTCGAGCTGGTGATCTCCATGTGGCGCCATGGCGCCCGCGAACTCGCCGGCAGCGAGGGCCGCCCGGGCTTCCACCCGAACGGCACCTCCTGGGGCGCCGAGCTCTTCCGCATGCCCAGCCCTTACGCCAGGGCCATCGAGGCGGTCGTGATCATGGACGAGCTGCGCGACTTCCTTGAACACCACCGCCTCGGTGCCCACCGCTAGGCGCTACTTCTTGGCGCCGTCCACGTTGATCATGGGCGTGGTCTTGCCGTCGGTGATGATCAGCTGGCCCTTCTCGGCCGCGATCTTCAGGGCCTCGATGTACTGCTGCTGCAGCACCTCGGGCGTGAGCGCCTTGGAGCGGGCGGCGTTGGCCTTGGCCTCGCCCTCCGCCTCCACGAGCTTCTTCTTGGCCTCCTGCTCGGCCGTGACCGTGGCGGCCTTCGCCTCCTCGGCGCGCGTCTGCTCGGCCGTCAAGTTCTCGAAGCGCTGCATGATCTGCTCGGGGTAGCGAATGTCCTGCAGCGCCACCTGGATGCCCGTGACGCCCCACTTCTCCCAGCGCTTCTCCAGCGCCTCCAGGATGTTCGCGGAGACCTCCTCGCGCTTCGAGAGCACCTCGACCGTGGTGTAGCGCGAGGGAACCGTGCGCACCATGGCGGCGATGTCCTGGTTGATCAGGCGCGTCCGGAACATGTCCTGCGTGCGGTACTCCTTGTAGATTGCCTCAACCATGTCGGGGCGCACGGCGTAGGTGACCGTGACGTCCATGGAACCGCGCGTGCCGGCCTTGTCGTTGAACGGGATGGAGTTTCCCGTGGTCCCGGAATCAGAATCCGAGAACTTGGCGACGTTGTTGCGGGTGTCGAAGGTGACGGTCTCCACCCACGGGGCCTTGATGCCGATGCCCGGCTCCACCTTGGAACCGACCAGCTCGCCCGTGAAGGAACGCAGCGCCTTCGCCTCGCCCTCGTCCTGCGTGTAGAGGAACGAGGTGCCCAGCAACACAAAGCCGAGCGCCGCCACGAGGCTGGCCCCGACCCCGGTCCACTTGGCGGCCCGAGAGGGCTTCCCCTCCTCCGCCCGCTTGGCCTTGGCGCGGGAATACCCCACCGCTCCGATGGCAATCACGATCAAGACAAGGGAAAACACGAACTGGGCCATGCCGGTCCTCTCGAGCAGGCAACGAATGATGCATCTCACTCTAGGCGGGCCGAGGGTGCACCCGACACGGGGACCGGACCCGCCGCCGCTCATGGGAGAATGGCAGGCATGGCTGAGATCACTCCGGGCACAGACACGCCCGCATCCTCCACCGTCCCCGACAAGCCGGCCCTCGAGGGCCTCGAGACCAAGCTCAACACGCGTTGGCGCGAGGAGGGCACCTACGCCTTCAACCCGCAGACCACGCGCGAGCAGGTCTACTCGATCGACACCCCGCCGCCGACCGCTTCCGGTTCGCTGCACGTCGGCCACGTCTTCTCGTACACGCAGACCGACGTGATCGCCCGCTTCCAGCGCATGCGCGGCAAGAACGTCTTCTACCCCATGGGGTGGGACGACAACGGCCTGCCGACCGAGCGCCGCGTCCAGAACTACTTCGGCGTCCGCTGCGACCCCACGTACAAGTACGTCGAGGGCTACCAGCCGCCGGAGAAGCCGGCCAAGAACCAGCGCGACTGGGACGTCGTCTCCCGCCAGAACTTCATCGAGCTCTGCGAGCAGCTGGCCACCGAGGACGAGAAGGTCTTCGAGGATCTCTTCACGACCCTGGGCCTCTCCGTGGACTGGGACATCACGTACCGCACGATCGATGACCACTCCCGCGCCACGAGCCAGCGCGCCTTCCTGCGCGACTTCTCCAAGGGCGACGCCTACCTCTCCGAGGCCCCGACCATGTGGGACGTCACGTTCCGCACCGCCGTGGCCCAGGCCGAGTTGGAGGACCGGGACATGCCCGGCGCCTACCACCGCTACAACTTCACGGCCGAGGACGGCCGCGGCATCGAGATCATGACCACGCGCCCCGAGCTGCTCCCCGCGGCCGTGGCCCTCGTGGCCCACCCCGACGACGAGCGCTACCAGGGCCTCTTCGGCAAGAAGGTCACGAGCCCGCTCTTCGGCGTCGAGGTCGAGGTCAAGGCCCACCCGCTCGCCAAGCCCGACAAGGGCACCGGCATCGCCATGGTGTGTACCTTCGGCGACCTCACCGACGTCACCTGGTGGCGCGAGCTGCAGCTGCCCACGCGCGCCATTATGGGCCGCGACGGCCGCCTGGTCTCCGAGACCCCCGAGTGGATCACCACGGAGGCAGGCCGCGCCAACTACGAGCGCATCGCGGGCAAGACCGCGTTCTCCGCCAAGGAGGGCGTCGTCGAGATGCTGCGCGAAAACGAGCTGCTGATCAGCGAGCCCGAGAAGATCTCGCACCCCGTGAACTTCTACGAGAAGGGAGACAAGCCCCTCGAGATCGTCACCTCCCGCCAGTGGTACATCCGCAACGGCGGCCGCGACGTGGAGCGCCGCGCCGAGCTGATCCAGCGCGGCCGCGAGCTCGAGTGGCATCCGGGCCACATGCGCTCGCGCTACGAGAACTGGGTCGAGGGCCTCAACGGCGACTGGCTCGTGTCCCGCCAGCGCTTCTTCGGCGTGCCGATCCCCGTCTGGTACCCGCTGGACGCCGAGGGCAACCCCGACTACGAGAACCCCATCGTCCCCGACGAGGCGCAGCTGCCGGTCGACCCGGCCGCGCAGACCCCGGCCGGTTACGAGGAGTCCCAGCGCGGCGTCGCCGGCGGCTTCATCGGCGACCCCGACGTCCTCGACACCTGGGCCACGTCCTCGCTGACCCCGCAGATCGTGGGCGGCTGGGGCGTGGACGAGGAGCGTTTCCGCAACGTCTTCCCGTTCGACCTGCGCCCGCAGGGCCACGACATCATCCGCACCTGGCTCTTCTCGACGATCGTGCGCGCCAACTCCCTCGAGGGCGAGACCCCGTGGAAGCACGCTGCGCTCTCGGGCTGGATCCTGGACCCGGACCGCAAGAAGATGTCCAAGTCCAAGGGAAACGTGGTGGTCCCCACGGACATCCTGGAGCAGTTCGGCGCCGACGCCGTCCGCTACTGGGCTGCCTCCGCCAAGCTCGGCGCCGACACCGCCTACGAGATCGGCCAGATGAAGATCGGTCGCCGCCTGGCGATCAAGGTCCTCAACGCCTCCAAGTTCGCGCTCGGCATGGGCGTCTCCGCGGCCGATGTGGTCACGGGCGACACCTCCGTCATCACCAACGAGCTGGACCGCTCGCTCCTGACCCGCCTCGCCGGCGTCATCGAGCAGGCCACCCGCGCATTCGAGAACTACGAGTACGCGCGCGCGCTGAACCTCACCGAGTCCTTCTTCTGGTCGTTCACCGACGACTATGTGGAGCTCATCAAGGATCGCGCCTACGGCGGCGTCTCCCCCGAGGAGACCGCCTCCGTGCGCGCCACCCTGGCCACGACGCTCGACGCCGTGCTGCGCCTCCTCGCCCCGTTCCAGCCCTTCGCGACCGACGAGGTCTGGGGCTGGTGGCGCGAGGGTTCCGTGCACCGCGCCGCCTGGCCCGAGGCCACGGCGCTCACCGCCGGCCTCGAGGACGCCGACCCCGAGGTCCTGCCGACCGTGGGCGTGGCCCTCGCCGGCCTGCGCAAGGCCAAGTCCGAGGCCAAGGTCAAGCAGCGCACCGCCGTGCTCTCCGCGACGATCACTGCCCCGGCCGAGCAGATCGCTCGCCTGCAGGACGGCCTCGGTGATCTGAAGGCCGCCACCGCGGCCGCCGAGCTCACGCTCGTCACGGGCGGCGAGGAGCTCCTCGTCTCCGACGTCGAGCTGGAGGCCCCCGAGGGGGCCTGAGCCGCATGAGAAGCGCCCGACGGCGTGTGGTCACCACACGCCGTCGGGCGCTTTTGCGTCTGCCGGGCCGGAAGGCGGCCCGCCGCTCAGCCCTCGGCCGTGGCCGAGGGATCCTCGGTGCGCGAGCGCTTGAGCTCGAAGAAGTGCGGGTAGTTACCGAGCGTCACGGCGGCGTCGAAGATCTCGCCGGCCAGCTCGCCGCGCGGCACGCGCGTGATGACCGGGCCGAAGAAGCCCACGCCGTTGAGGGCGACCACGGGGGTGCCCACGTCCGAGCCAACGAGGTCCTGTGCAGCCTTGGTGCTCTCTCGCAGGGACTGGTCGTACTCGTCCGACTCCCAGGCGGTGATGAGCTCGGCGTTCAGGCCCAGCTCGGCGAGGGCCTCGGCGACGGCCTCCTTGCGGCTCTCCTCGGCGCCGTTGCGCGCATCGTTGTGGAAGCGCGTGCCGATGGCGGTGTAGAGGTCGTCGAGCACGCCCTCCCCCACCTGGGCCGCCGCGGCGGCCACGACGCGAATCGCGCCCCACGTGCCATCGATGTGCTTGCGGTACCCGGGGTCCAACTCGCGGCCCTCGTTGACGACGCCCAGGGAGATCAGGTGCCAGACGACCTCGATGTCGCGGACCTGTTCCACCTGCTTGATCCAGCGCGAGGTGCACCAGGCGAAGGGACAGGCGGGGTCGAACCAGAAGTCGACGGTGTTCGTGCTCACGGCAACGCTCCTTAGCGAGGAAAAAGAACTCGCCCCCATCCTGTCACCTTCGGGACCGGATGGGGGCGAGTGCCGTGCACTGTGCGTCGAAAGCTGACGCCGCGCTAGGCCGACTTGGGGCGGCGCATCTCCTGGCGCAGCACGAGCTCAGGGGCGGCGCGGTTCAGGACGGTGTCCTGCGTGACGATGACCTCGGCGAGGTCGTCGCGGCTGGGCACCTCGAACATGATGGCCCCGAGGGTCTCTTCGAGGATGGAACGCAGGCCGCGGGCACCCGTGCCGCGCTCCAGGGCCAGGTCAGCAATGGACTCGAGGGCGGGCAGCTCGAAGGTGAGCTTCACGCCGTCCAGGAGGAACATCTTCTGGTACTGCTTGATCAGGGCGTTCTTGGGCTCCGTCAGGATGCTGATGAGCGCCGGGCGGTCCAGGTTCTCCACGGCCGTGATGACGGGGAGTCGACCGATGAACTCGGGGATCAGGCCAAACTTCAGCAGGTCCTCCGGCTGCACATCCGCATAGGAGACCTCGGCGGACTTCAGGTGCTCCAGCGGGGCGCCGAAGCCGATGCCCTTCTTGCCGGCCCGGCCCGCGATGATGTCGTCCAGCCCGGCGAAGGCGCCGGCCACGATGAAGAGCACGTTCGTGGTGTCGATCTGGATGAACTCCTGGTGCGGGTGCTTGCGCCCGCCCTGCGGCGGCACCGAGGCAACCGTGCCCTCGAGGATCTTCAGGAGCGCCTGCTGCACGCCCTCGCCCGAAACGTCGCGGGTGATGGAGGGGTTCTCGCTCTTGCGCGAGATCTTGTCGATCTCGTCGATGTAGATGATGCCCTGCTCGGCGCGCTTGACGTCGAAGTCGGCGGCCTGGATGAGCTTGAGCAGGATGTTCTCGACGTCCTCGCCCACGTAGCCGGCCTCGGTCAGGCTCGTGGCGTCGGCGACGGCGAAGGGGACGTTGAGGCGCTTGGCGAGCGTCTGCGCCAGGTAGGTCTTGCCGGAGCCCGTGGGGCCGATCAGCATGATGTTGGACTTGGCCACCTCGACCTCGTCCAGCTCGCGGTGCTCCAGGGCGCCCTGGCTCGAGGAGCCGGCGCCGTTGATGCGCTTGTAGTGGTTATACACCGCCACGGAAAGGGCGCGCTTGGCCGCCTCCTGCCCCACCACGAACTCCTGCAGGTGATCGAAGATCTCGGAGGGGCGAGGCAGCTCGAACTCGGGCTCCTCGGAGACCTCGACGGCCTCTTCCTCGATGATCTCGTTGCAGACCTCGATGCACTCGGTGCAGATGTAGACGCCGGGACCGGCGATCAATCGGCGCACCTGCTTCTGGCTTTTGCCGCAGAAGGAGCACTTCAACAGGTCGGAACTCTCGCTCATCGCTGCCTTCTTCGTGTCGGGGTGGACGCAGCTTCTGCGCCCGTCGATCCATGGTAGGCGTTACGCCCCACGGCATGAGGAAGGCGCGGCGTTGCCTTCGTAGATGAAGGCAACGCCGCGCCTGGGTGTCCTTAGCGCGAGATGGCCGTGGGCTTCATCTTGCGCGGGGAAATGACCTCGTCGATCAGGCCGTAGGCCTTGGCGGCGTCGGCCGTCATGAACAGGTCACGCTCGATGTCCTTGTCCACGCGCTCGGGATCCTGGCTCGAGTGACCGGCCAGCGTGTCGGAGAGCCAGGCGCGCATGCGCATGACCTCTTCGGCCTGGATCTGCAGGTCGGTGGCCGTGCCACGCTCGCCGCCGCCCAGGGCCGGCTGGTGGATCAGGACGCGGGCGTTCGGCAGCGCGAGGCGCTTGCCCGGCGTGCCGGCGGCCAGCAGCACCGCGGCGGCCGAGGCGGCCTGGCCGAGGCAGACCGTCTGGATCTCCGGGCGCACGAACTGCATCGTGTCGTAGATCGCCGTCATGGCCGTGAACGAGCCGCCGGGCGAGTTGATGTACATGGTGATGTCGCGCTCGGGGTCCATGGACTCCAGCACGAGCAGCTGCGCCATGACGTCGTCGGCGGAGGCGTCATCGACCTGCGAACCGAGGAAGACGATGCGGTCCTCGAAGAGCTTGGCGTAGGGGTCCTGGCGCTTGAAGCCGTAGGGGGTGCGCTCCTCGAACTGCGGGAGGATGTAGCGCGAGGTGGGAAGGTTCTCTGCCTTGCCATTGAAGAACATGATTTCTCCTGAAGAAGACGAAGGGTCTGGGGCTCTCGGTGTGGTTCAGCGGCGCTCAGGCGCCGGCACCCACGCCGCCGCCGCCGGAAACGTTCTTGGAGCTCTGGGCGATGTGGTCGAAGAAGCCGTACTCCAGGCCCTCGGCCGCCGTGAACCAGTTGTCGCGCTCGTTATCCTTGAGGATCGTCTCGATGCTCTGGCCGGTCTGCGCGGCGGTCAGCTCGCTCATGACCTTCTTCATGTGAAGGATCAGTTCCGCCTGGATGCGAATGTCGGAGGCCGTGCCGCCGATGCCGCCCGAGGGCTGGTGCATGAGGATGCGGGCGTTCGGGGTGGCGTAGCGCTTGCCCGGCGTGCCGGAGGAGAGCAGGAACTGGCCCATGGAGGCGGCCAGGCCGGTCGCGACCGTCACGACGTCGTTCGGGATGAACTGCATCGTGTCGTAGATGGCCATGCCGGCGGTGATGGAGCCGCCGGGCGAGTTGATGTACAGGAAGATGTCCTTCTCGGGATCCTCCGCCGACAGCAACAGGAGCTGGGAGCAGATCGCATTGGCGATGCCGTCCTCCACCTCGGAGCCGAGCCAAACGATCCGCTCCTTGAGGAGTCGGTTGTAGATGTAGTCCTCGCGCGCGGCCGGGTCCACCGAGCTCATGCGGGGGGTGGCGTCGTTGGTCATCTTCGATTCCCTCTCAACGTGTCCGGGGGCGCTGCGCACAACGCGCCCGGTGATGATCTGCTGGCTCGACCCTACCCAGCCGCGCCCGCCCAGGAAGGGTGTGGCGGCCCCGTTTCGCTGTAGGCGCACGGTGCGCGCGCCGGCTTGGGCGCACGACGGCGCCCGCTCCAGAAAGCGAGGACCCCTCCACCCAGGGGGTGGAGGGGTCCATGAGCTAGCGTTCACGGGCTGCGAGGCCCGCGACCGGGTCACTCGGCCTCGGGGGCGTCCTCACCGGCGGGCTTCACGAAGGCCTCGAGGTCAACGGCCTTGCCGTTGGAATCCTTGACCTTGGCCAGCTCCAGGACCTTGGCGAGGGCCTTGCGGCGGCGGACCTCGCCGATCATCATCGGGACCTGGCCGGCGCCGTCGAGCATCTGCGCGAACTGGTTCGGGTCCATGCCGTACTGCTGAGCCGACTGGATCAGGTACTCGATCAGCTCGCCCTGCTCCACCTCGATCTCTTCCTTCTCGGCGACGGCGTCGAGGACGATCTCGTTGCGGAAGGCCTTCTCGGTGTTGGCCTTGATCTCGGCGCGGTGCTCGTCCGTGTCGTGATCGTCGGCCTGGTTGGCGCCGGAGAAGTGCTGCTCAACCTGCTCGTCCAGGACGGAGGCGGGGACCGGAACCTCGACGAGGCCGACCAGGACCTCCAGGACCTTGTCGCGGGCCTCGATGCCCTGCTCCACGAGGACGTCCTCGGCGGCCTTGGCCACGAGGGACTCGCGCAGCTCGGCGATCGTGTCGAACTCGGAGGCCAGCTGGGCGAAGTCGTCGTCGGCCTCGGGGAGCTCGCGCTCCTTGACGGCGGTCAGCACGACCTTGACCTGGGCCTTCTCGCCGGCGTGCTCGCCGCCGGCCAGGGTGGTCTCGAAGGTGGCGTCCTCGTCGGCGGACAGGCCGGTGAGGGCCTCGTCCAGGCCCTCAAGCATGGAGCCGGAGCCGATCAGGTAGGACAGGCCGGTGGCCTCGTCGATGGTCTCGCCATCGATCGTGGCGACCAGGTCGATGGTGGTGTAGTCGCCATCGGCGGCGGGGCGCTCGACGGCCTTCAGCGTGCCGAAGCGGCCGCGCAGCTCCTCGAGGGCCTTCTCGACCTCGGCGTCGCCGGCCTCACGGGCCTCGACCTCGACCTCGAGGCCCGAGTACTCGGGGAGCTCGATCTCGGGACGGACATCGACCTCGATGTCGAAGACCAGATCGGAATCCAGGGCGGCCTCGTCGATGCCGGGGGCCTGCTGGACCTCAACCTCGGGACGGGCCAGCGGGACCACGGAGGCCTCGTTGACGGCGTCGCGGTAGAAGTTATCCAGCGAGTTGTTGATGGCGGTCTCGATGACGTAGCCGCGGCCGACGCGCTGGTCGACCAGGCGGGACGGCACCTTGCCCTTGCGGAAGCCGGGCACCTGGATCTGCGACGCAATCTCCTTGTAGGCGGCGTCGATGGCCGGCTTCAGCTCCGCGAACGGGACCTCGATGTGCATCTTGACCCGGGTGGGGGAGAGATTCTCGACGGCGCTCTTCACTGCGTGCAGCTCCTGACATGTGTGTTGGCCGGGCCCGCCGTCTGCGGGTCCGGGTAACGGATCTTCGTCGGGACGACAGGATTTGAACCTGCGACCTCGCGCTCCCAAAGCGCGCGCTCTACCAAGCTGAGCTACACCCCGATGATGCGGAATCCAGTTTACGCACACCCTGGGCCCCGCCCCGAATCGCGTTCCCCTGGCCTCGACTCGAAGTTGCGCGTTAGAGTTAGCCAATCATCGAGCGATACCTGGGGGGCGGGCACGCAGTGACGCAACGATCACGGTTCCGAGTGATGGGGTTGGCGACGGCGATCACCTTGAGCGGCATTCTTGCCGTGTCGGCCCTTCCGGCGCGGGCCGAGGTGAGCGCCGATCCGGCCGATCCCTCGGCCTCGGCGAGTGGCACCGCCGCCGCGACACCCGACAGCAGCACCCCCACCGGATCGGCGCCGGGGACCGGCACCGCGACGGGCGGCGGGACGCCGCCGGCGGTGACCACCACGCCAACCACGACGCCGACGCCGACGCCGTCCACCACACCACCCTCCCCCACGCCGACGACAACCTTCGCCGCCACGGCGCGCTTCGCCGGGGCGAACATCACGCTGCGCCGGGATCCGGACGCGGGCTCGGCCAGCGCTGGCACCATCGTGGCCGGCACCCGCGTTCAGGCCTCGCGCGCCTTCGGTCCCTGGCTGTGGGTCGAGACCGGCGGAGCCAAGGGATGGGCGATGTCCACCCACCTTCAAGCGACCCGCAGCAGCACGGCGGTGAGCGGCACCCGGTGGATGCGGGCCACCACCGGCGTTCTTGCCGAAACGGATACCGCTTCCCGCGCCCTGCGCCGCCTCGGCGTGGCCGACACAGTCAGCCTGCGCGCGGTGTCCGGGGCGTGGTCGCTCGTGTCGAAGGGCGGCACCTCGGGCTGGGTCCGTTCCTCCGAGCTCGTCGGCTCCGTTCCTGTCACCGGCAGCACCGCGTTCTATCGCTGGTCGGCGAAGGACGTTCCCCTCAGGGCGGGCACCAGCACTGGCCCCTACGATCGCAGCCTGCTCACGATCCCGGCCGGGGTGAAGGTCAAGGTCACCGGTCACGCCGGGCCCTGGTCCCGCGTGAGTTACGCCGGCAAGACGGGGTACGTCATCACCCGCAACGACATCGGCACGCGGATTCCCGTCAAGACCGTGGCCACCTACGGTCGTTTCACGAGCCACACCACGCCCCTGCGTCCCGACACCAACCGGCTCCCGTACAGCCCTGTCAGTGCCTCGTTGCCCGTCGGCACCAAGGTGAACGTGATCGGCGTCGTCGGGCCGTGGGTCAAGGTCAAGGTCGTCGGCACCTCGAAGACCGGATTCGTCATGGCCAAAACCGACCTGCGGGTCGACTACAAGTACTCCTTCGCCGTCTTCGGAACGCTCCGGCGCGGCCAGGGCGCCGATCACATCATGCGCGGCTACCGGCTGTGGCAGACCGACCAGCGCATCACGAACCATCGCCTATACATGAACCGCAACAACGGGCTGACCTTCATCACCCAGGGCAAGGGGGCCGTGGTGGCCGAGCAGATCAGCTATGCGGCATCCAAGGGCCCGGAGAAGCTGCGGCGGGTGGACCGCTACGAACTCGGGGTGCGCACACCCAAGGGTGCGGCCATGTACCAGCGCTCCAAGGTCATCCTGGCCGACGGCAGCTCGTCGTGGAGCTACGTCTCCACCCCCGCCGGCAGGAAGTACCTCCTGGGTGGTGCCGGCAAGCTCATCACCAGCGGCGACTTCACCAAGCGACTGCGCTCGTGAGGGCCGCGCGAGCCGCGGTAGCCGGAGTCCTCCTCGCCGCTACGGCTGCCTTGTGCGCCTGCCAGAGTCAGGCGGAGCCGCCCGCGAGCTCCGCGGCCACGTCGGCGAGCCCCAGCGAGGGGGGCGGGGTCTCCGGGCTCTCGGCGAGCTCTCCGGCGAGGTCCCCGGCCGCTTCGACGCGTGCACCAAGCGAGCCGAGCACGCATGTCGTGGAGACCCCCAGCGCCCCTCCCCCTGCGGTCGCCTCGAGCGACCCCGTCACGGGCGGCGCCGTCAGGACCGACGCGGCCGGCCGCCCCGTGAAAGCCCTCGGAGAAACCGCGCTCCTCAGCGCGCCGGGCGATCCCTCGGCCACCGAGTTCAGCCTGCGCATCGTGTCCGTGGAACGGCTCACGAGCTGCGAGATCCGCGGCCTCGGCGGCCGGTCCGAGCCGGAGCGCAAGGTCTTCCTCAAGATCCGGCTCCACACCTCGCTGGCCGCCGCGGCGGGCGGCGAGGAGGGCTTCATGCCGCTCACCCCCGCGGCCTTCTTCACGGCCCCGTCCGCCTCGAGCTCGGAAGCCACCCCGGCCGATAGCGAGGCGGCCTTCGGTTGCAACGATCCCACCCAGGTTCCCGTGGCCGTGGACGCGGGCGGAACGGAGCAGGGCACCCTGGTCCTCGACGCCGCCCACGAACACGGCCTGCTGATCTACGAGCCGCCCGGCACCGGCGGCTGGTCGTGGCGATACTGAGCCGGATCGCCTCGGGTCGCCGGATACTCGATTTGTGGCACTGTGGTGGCTGGCGCTAGGCTGTCGGTCGTCGGAGCTACGGCTTCCGGCGTCGAAAGAATCACTTTCGGGGTAGTAGCTCAATGGTAGAGCCTTAGTCTTCCAAACTAATTACGCGGGTTCGATTCCCGTCTACCCCTCCAGCAACGCCGGGGGCCCCTTCCATCAGGAAGGGGCCCCCGGCGTTGTACAGCTGTCGCTATCGCGCTCGAGCGCTACTAGACTGGACGCCCTTCGCCCGCCTGGAGCCCATTGCGGCGCTGAAGAATGTTGAAGAGCAAGGTTTGGTCGGCGTTCGGCCTGACGGTGACCTCGTGAGTCCCGGGCACGGTGAACTGCACGCCCGCGCTTCCCGTCAGCGTCACGGTCTCCTCGCCCCTCGAGAACTCCGCGAGGCGAAAGCCGTGAAGGACCCCATCCAGCCGCAGCGTGACATTCGATTCGAGATTCCGGCTGTCCAGCAGTCGCGCCTCAAGTCGCGCGCCCTTGTCGATCCCGCTCATCCGCTCCACTCTCTGCGCTTCGCGCCCGACCATCGGGCATAAACACATATTATCTAACCCAAGAAACTCTTTAGAGCGAAGCGTTTTATCAAAGCAAAGGGCCCCGCGCGTTCCGCGCAGGGCCCCTCTGCTTGGCTGGAGCCAGCTCAGTCGATGATCTCGCCCGTGGTCTCGTAGGCCGCGATCTTGCCGATGCGGCGGGAGTGGCGCTCGTCGCCGGAGAACGGCTCGGCCAGGAACAGGCGCACGAGCTCCGTGGCCTCCTCGACGCTGTGCTGGCGCCCGCCCAGGGCCACGACATTGGCGTCGTTGTGCTCGCGGGCCAGCTTGGCGGTGTCGGCGTTCCATGCGAGCGCTGCGCGCACCCCCTCGACCTTATTGGCGGCGATCTGCTCACCATTGCCGGAGCCGCCGAGCACGATGCCCAGAGCCTCGACGCCGGCGCGCTGATCGGCCACGACGGCCTGCGCGGCGCGCAGGCAGAAGGCCGGGTAATCGTCCAGCGGGTCATAGGAGGTCGGTCCGTGATCGATGACCTCGTGACCGTCGGCGCCCAGCACCTCGATCAGGTGGTGGCTCAGCTCGAGGCCGGCGTGGTCGGTGGCGATGTGAATGCGCATGGCGGGGGTCTTCCTCCTGGCCCTTGGGGCCGTTTTCCTGCTGTCTCTTCCAAGAATATGGGCCAAACTGGACGCAAAAGTGCGAAGATCGTTGCAAGACTGTCAAACAGTTCTTTCAGAACACCCTCGAAAGAAGGACATCACGTGCCGGGCTTGAACCTCACCCGTGCCGAAGCGCAGGAGCGCGCCGGCCTCATCTCCACCGAGTCCTACGATGTGCGCCTGGACCTCAGCGCCCCGGGTACCACGTTCCGCTCGGTGAGCACCGTGACCTTCTCCGCCACGGCGGGGTCCTCCAGCTTCATCGACGCCGTGACCCGCGAGGTGCACTCCGTGGTGCTCAACGGCGTCGAGCTGGACCCGGCCGAGGTGGCCGATGGCGTGCGCATCGCGCTGCCGAACCTGGCGGCGGAGAACGTGCTCACGGTCGACGCCACGATGGATTACTCCAGCACGGGCGAGGGGCTGCACCGCTTCGTGGACCCGGCCGACGACGAGGTGTACCTCTACACCCAGTTCGAGGTGCCCGACTCCCGCCGCATGTTCGCCGTCTTCGAGCAGCCCGACCTCAAGGCCACCTTTGCCTTCACCGTGACCGCCCCGGCGCACTGGGACGTCATCTCCAATCAGCCCACGCCGCAGCCGGAAGCCGGTGCGGAGGGCACTGCCACGTGGACCTTCTCCCCCACCCCGGTCCTTTCCTCCTACGTCACGGCCCTCGTGGCCGGCCCGTACGCCTCGACGCACTCGACGGTCACGAGCGCCGACGGCCGCGAGGTCGCCCTGGGCGCCTACGCCCGCAAGTCGCTCTTCGAGCACCTGGACGCCGAGAACATCTTTGAGGTCACCCGCCAGGGCTTCGAGGTCTTCGAGAAGGACTTCGGCGTCGCCTACCCCTTCGAGAAGTACGACCAGCTCTTCGTGCCGGAGTTCAACGCCGGCGCCATGGAGAACGCGGGCTGCGTGACGATCCTCGAGGACTATGTCTTCCGTTCCAAGGTGCCGGCCGCCCTCGTGGAACGCCGCGCCATCACCGTGCTACACGAGCTGGCCCACATGTGGTTCGGCGACCTCGTGACCATGAAGTGGTGGAACGACCTGTGGCTGAACGAGTCGTTCGCCGAGTTCATGTCCACGCACGCCGCTGCCGTGAACACGCAGTACAAGGACACCGCCTGGACCACGTTCTCCTCCCTCGAGAAGTCCTGGGCCTACGACCAGGACCAGCTGCCCTCCACGCACCCCATCAAGGCCGACATCCGCGACCTCGAGGACGTGCAGGTCAACTTCGACGGCATCACCTACGCCAAGGGCGCCTCCGTGCTGCGCCAGCTCGTGGCCTGGGTCGGTCAGGACGAGTTCATGGCCGGCGTGCGCGAGTACTTCAAGAAGCATGCCTACTCCAACACCGAACTCTCGGACCTGCTCGTGGAGCTCGAGGCGTCCTCCGGCCGCGACCTCTCCGAGTGGTCCCGCCAATGGCTCGAGACGGCCGGCGTGAACACCCTGCGCCCCGAGCTCACTGTCGACGCCGACGACGTGATCACCTCCTTCGCGATCGTGCAGACCACGCCCGAGCAGCACCCCACGCTGCGCGCCCAGCGCCTGCGCGTTGGCCTGCACGACGTGGTCGACGGCAAGCTCGTGCGCCGCGAGTTCGTGGAGCTCGACGTAGACGGTGCCCGCACCGAGGTCCCGCAGCTCGTGGGCAAGCGCCGCGGCGACCTGGTCCTCGTCAACGACGGCGACCTGGGCTACGCCAAGCTGCGCCTGGATCCGCGCAGCCTGCGCACCGCCATCGACTACCTCTCCACCGCGAGCGATTCGCTCGTGCGCGCCCTGCTGTGGGGTGCCGTGTGGGACGCGACGCGCGACGGCGAGATCGCCGCGCGCGACTACGTCGAGCTCGTGCTGAACAACATCGGCCCGGAGCAGGATTCCACGACCATCAAGGTGCAGCTGGCCCAGCTACGCACGGCCCTGGCTCGCTACGTGGCGCCCGAGTTTGCCGAGGCGACCGCCGTGGACGCCACGGATCGCCTGTGGGCCCTGGCCCAGGCCGCGGAGGCCGGCTCCGACTCGCAGTTCATGCTCGTCATGACCTTCTCCTCCCTCGCCAGCACGGAGGCGCAGCTCGCCACCGTCGCCGCCCTGCGCTCGGGCGAGATCACCCTGGAGGGCCTGGAGATCGACACCGATCTGAACTGGGAGCTGCTGACCTCCCTCGTGGCCGGCGGCGTCGCCGGCGAGGACGAGATCGCCTCCGCACTGGCCGCGGATCGCTCGGCGACGGGCGAGCTGGCCGCAGCCCTGGCCCGCGCGGCCGTGCCCACGGCCGAGGCCAAGGCCGCCGCCTGGTCCAGCCTCATCGAGTCGCAGGAGCTCTCCAACACCTTCCAGCGCAAGGTGATCGCCGGCTTCCAGCGCACGCACGACAAGTCCCTGCTGGCCCCCTACGTGGCGCCGTACTTCGCTGCGGTGGAGGGCGTATGGACCTCGCGCTCCTACGAAATGGCCCAGGCCATCGTGAACGGCCTGTACCCCGCGCGCCCCACCTCGCAGGACACGCTCGAAGCGACGGACGCCGCCCTGGCCGGCCTGGGCGAGCGCATCCCGGCGCTCTCGCGCCTCCTCTCGGAGGCCCGCGACGGCATGGCCCGCGCCCTGAACGCGCAGAAGGCCGACGCCACACGATGAGTGAGAGCGCGCGCCGCGGCCCGTCCCACGTGTTCACCGCCCGGGTGGACTGGGACGGGCCCGGGGCGCGCCCCACCACCGAGGTGCGGCGCTTCTCGCGAGCGGCCACCGCCTCGGCGGGGCCGGAGGTTCCGGCGCTGCGGGTCTCCGCCGCCCGCACCTTCTTCGGGGACCGGGACGCCTTCAACCCCGAGACCCTCCTCTTGAGCGCGCTGGCGCAGTGCCACCTCCTGGCGTTCCTGCGCCTCGCCGGCCTGGCCGGCTACGAGGTCACCGACGCCTCCGTGGAGGTCGAGGGCATCCTCGAACTCGGCCCAGGGGACGCGGGCCGCTTCGTCTCGGCGAGTCTCTCCCCCAGCAGCAGGGTGCTCGACGCCGCGGGAGTGCCCCTCGGCGCCGAGGCTCTCCACGCACTCCACGACCGGGCCCACGAGCAGTGCTTCATCGCCAACTCGCTCAACTTTGCGCTCAGCGTGAAGCCGGACACCGGGGCCACCGCAAGCAGCCCGACTGCGGGAGAATAACGGGCATGACCTCCCCCACCCCCGAATCCAAGCCCACCCTGCCGGAGGCCGCGGCCCCGCTCGGAGCCTCCCTCGAGGTGCGTTCGGTGGGAGCCGGCGCCCGCGTGCAGATTCCCGTGGTGCCCACCGCAGCCAAGGTCCCGGCCGAGCCGGCGACGGCCCCGTCCGAGACCGCCCCCGCCGCCCCCGCCCAGGCGACCGAACCGGAGGAGCGCTTGGACCCCGCCTCGGTGTACGTCCAAGCCGGCGGCGAGGCCACCTTCACGGCCCTGGTCGCCGCCTTCTACCGCGGCATCGCCGAGGACCCGCTGTTGCGACCCATGTACCCCGAGGAGGACCTGGGGCCCGCCGAGGAGCGGATGCGCCTCTTCCTCATCCAGTACTTCGGCGGACCCACGACCTACTCGCAGCGCCGTGGGCACCCGCGCCTGCGCATGCGCCACTTCCCCTTCGCCGTCGATCAGGCTGCCCGCGAGGCCTGGCTGACGCACATGCGGGCAGCGCTCGATGAGGTGGCGCTCCCGCCCATGCTGGACGGCATCATGTGGGACTACTTCGAGCGCGCCGCCACCGCGATGATCAACACCCCCGGCTAGGTGTATTGCCCCGCCAGGTTGGGTACGCGGCTGGCGGGGGTGGAGCCCT
Source organism: Galactobacter valiniphilus (assembly GCF_003575975.1). Lineage (GTDB taxonomy): Bacteria > Actinomycetota > Actinomycetes > Actinomycetales > Micrococcaceae > Galactobacter > Galactobacter valiniphilus. Next base: position 40,489 of record NZ_QQXK01000032.1, read on the forward strand.
TGAGTGATGTGTGGCCGCGGTGGTGATTG
>NZ_QQXK01000033.1 GCF_003575975.1 Galactobacter valiniphilus
GGGGTATGAAGACCTCCGTGGTGAGAGCTGGTTCCTAGATAGCTCCACACCTCACCCGGAGGTCTTCCTCATGTCACGCCGCCCCGCCGAAGACGTACCTAACCTGCCGGGGCAATACAGCTAGAGCACCATCTTGCGACTTTGCCGTCAATCCTGAAGGGTCTTTCAAATCTATATATATCTCAAAGCGTTGAGAGTTTATTGCTCGTCAAATGTGTAAATGAACCGACCGTTCCATCAGCAATGCCGGTAGCCGGTACCCAGCACGAAGAAGGCCGCCCTCCCCTCCCGGGGCGGGCGGCCGTTCCGTCAGCGCGTGACGCTAGGAGTCGGCGTCGACGACCGAGGCGCCGTCAGCCGCTCGCTGGACGGCCTGCGTACCCTTCACCGCCCCCTCGCGCGTGGTGTAGGCCTGGCCCGTGGCCACGACCTCCCCGTTGCCCGCCTTCAAACGGAAACGGAACTTCCCGCTCGCGTCTTCGTACACCTCAAACTTGCCAGCCATGGTGCTCCTTGAGCTCGATCACTGCAGGGTTTGCTTCTTGCTGGTGCAGACGAGGGCGCGCGGAGCGCCCCCGGCCCCATCCTTGCCCGGGCGCCCCGGGCGCACAAGGGCCGCGGGCCCGTCATCGGGGCTGGACACCTGCCGCCTTGCGGAGCCTCGCCAGCTGCGGATGGGGCACGGTTGACCACCCGTAGAAGGCGCGCACCCCTTGCGCCCCCACGCCGCCCTGGGCCACCAGGTCGAGCTCGCGCAGTAGCCCCGCCAGCACCCGCTCCTCCGGCCGTCCCCCCTCCGCCTCGGCCGCGAGCCGGACCCATGCGTGGGCCTCCCTGTCCGAAAGCTGCGCGAGGAAAAACACCATGTTGCGCCACGCGTAAGCGGCGTCCTTGATCCGCCCCAACGGTCGGTCCTGCTCCAGCGCCAGCCTGAGCGCCGCGCGGGCGGTGGACAGCGCGCGCCGGGCGATCCCGGCAAAATCCATCCCCTCCAAGGCCCCGAGCTCCAGGAGCGGAAGCAGGTGATGGGTGCTGAGCACCTGGGCCTGCTCGATCACCGCGCCGTTGGCCGCCGTCCCGTTGGCATCGGCCGTGAGGTTTCCCAGTTCCCGCGCCCGACGGGTGCACAGCGCTGCCAGCTTGTGCCGTTCCGCCGCCAAGTAATCCAGCCGGTAGTAGCGCCCGTAGAGGCTCCCGCCCAACGCCCGCGCGCCTCGGGCGGCCGCCTGTTCGAAGCGCGGGGAGAACGAACCCATGAAGATGTCGGCCGCCAACTCCTCCGGCAGCACCACCTGGCTCCCGGCCAGCCCCAGCAGGTACCGCAGTTCGGAGGTGAGCGGGTTGGGCTGCAGGGTGCCAGGGAACCACTGGACGCCCAGGCCGCCCAAGCGGCGGGCCACGGCGAGCGCCGAGGCCTGCCCGGGACCCGCCGTGGCGGTGCCAGCCCGTCCAGCGCCCGACGGCGTGTGGCTGGGCCGGCTGCCCGGCTCCCCTTCCGGGGAGAGCGGGCCGACCCACGGTAGCTCCTCGAAACGCACCTGCGCTTGGAGGTTGAGCAGCAGCAGCGTCCGCCGCTTCCTGAAGGTCAGGTAGATCAGGGCGAGCAGGCGCCCCAGCGCCGGGTCCGGGTGGGTGCGCGCCAGGTGCTCCGCCACAAGGTCCGGGGCCAGCTCGGCGAGCGCTTCCGCCGAGGGGACGACGCCGCGGGCCAGCAGCTCGTCGACGCCCGCCCGCAGGCCCTGCCCCAGGATGCTCCGGGCGGCTTCGGGCACGGGGGTGCCCTCCGGCAGGCCCGTGCGCTCCTGCTCCTTCCCGGTGAGCGGACCATCAAGCCCGTGCCCGTCCGGCAACCCTCGATCGGGCGGCGCGGCGCTGACCCGGGTGGCAACGACCGCAGCCACCGCGGCGTGTGAGGGGGCGCGCACATCGGCGCGTTGCCGGGCGCGGAGGGCCTCGCGTTCCGGGCTACCGAGGGCGCCGCGCTTATCGGCGGCCCGGCGCAGCGTCGCGTCAAGCAGGCCGTGCTCGCGCGGGGTCAGCTCCCCCGCGCTCGCCAAGGACGCGACGGCCGCGTTCAGGCGCGCCAGGGTGCTGCCTGGGCGAAGGTGCTTGCGGCTGAGCGTGTGTAGCAAGGCGAGCCGCTCGTACTCGGCCACCAAGACCGCCGCCGACGCGCGAACCTCCTCCGCCGGCATGTTCCGCCAGGCCTCAAAGAAGGCCACGAGCCGGTCCTCCCACGGGGCCCAGACCCCGTGGGCCTCCCTCTGGGCCTCCACCTGGGCCTGCGGGCGCTTGTGCGCCAGGCGCTGCGCCGTCTGGGCCGCCGTGTAGCGCTGGGTCTGGCCGGTGAGCGGCTGCGCGTCCCGGGCCTCGCGGGGAGAGAAGCGCAGCCGATCCATCCACGGCCCCAGCTCCCGCAGGATCGCCCACGCGGCGTCTGCGTCGCCATCCTCGAGCAGCGCGGCCACGGCGAGAAAGGCTCCCTCCTCTGGATGCTCCAACCGGTAGTGACCGGTGCCCAGCAAACGGACCAGGACCTGCATCCCCGATTCGGAGAGCCACCACCCGTTCATGGCGCTGCGCGTTGCGGGCAGCGAGGCCTCGGAGAGGACGGCCAGCTCACGCTCGTCCAGCGGAAGCTGCGCCGCGGCGTCGCCGGAGACGAAGCCCCCGCGCAGCACGTCTGGGGTGACCCAGACCGGGGTCCGCGCCAGCGGTGCCCGGTCCCCCGTCCTGATCAGGCCGAGGGCCGAGCGTTGAAGGTGCTTGAACCACCCCTCGGACCTCAGCGCAGCGCGCTCGCGCGTTGCCAGGTCCGGGTGGTGCTCCGCCGTGGCGAGGGCTCGGGCCAACTGGCCCATGGCATAGGGAAACGTCATTGCGCTCGCTCTCTGGGACTGGTCGACGTGGCAGGTTCCGCCCCTGCTCCCTCCGGGTAACAGCCCGGCGCTCTGACTAGTGAGCTACACGTCGTGGCGCCCACCCTACAGGTGGGAACAGCGCGGCGGCCACTCACCCCCCAAGGGTGAGCGGCCGCCGTCGGGCAGGATGCCGCCCGTGCCGGGCGCCGTCATGGCGCGCCCGGCACGGGCGGGTGGCTACTCGCTGTGCCGCCCGCGCTCCTCGCGCTGGCGACGCTCCGTCTCCGAGGCGGAGACGGGCCTGGCGTCGCTGCCGGGGCAATGCCCGCGGTCCTCGTCGCCGTCGTTCGCGCCGGGGGCCTCCGGCTTGGTCGGCAGCGTCGCGATACCCACCGGCCGGCCGTTCTCGCGAATCTTGGTGCCGTGCTCGTCCAGGTAGGCACGCATGTCGCCCTGCACCGTCTCGCCCTCGCCGATGCGCTCGGCCACCTCGACGGTCTGATCCACGCCCTCGGCGATCAGGCCCGAGGCACCAGGATGACGCTTCTTCCACCACCAGGCGAAGAGCGGCAGCGCCAGGACCAGCACGATGATGATGTAGCAGACCACCGCCACCGGCTCCGAGAACAGGCCGATCGGATTGCCGTTGGAGAGCTGCAGCGACTGACGCAGCGCCTTCTCGGCGCGCGGCGCCAGGATGACGCCGATGATCATGGGCAGCACGGGCAGGCCGTAGCGGCGCATGACCAGGCCGAGCAGGCCCAGGATCATCAGGAGCACCAGGTCGAAGGACTGCATGTTCACCGCGAACGCGCCGAGCGTCGCGAAGAACAGGATGCCCGCGTAGAGGTACGGGCGCGGGATCTGCAGCAGCTTGGCCCACAGGGGCGCGAGCGGCATGTTGATCAGCAGCAGCAACGTGTTGCCGATGAACAGGGAGGCGATGAGGCCCCAGACGAGCTGCGGCTGCTCCTCGAAGAGGAGCGGGCCAGGCTGGATGCCGTAGCTCGTGAGCGCCGCGAGCATGACGGCTGCCGTCGCGTTGACCGGCAGGCCCAGGGCCAGCATGGGCGTCAGCGATCCGGCGGCCGAGGCGTTGTTCGCGGCCTCCGGGCCGGCGACACCCTCGATGGCGCCGTGGCCGAACTCCTCCTTGTGCTTCGAGAGGCGCTTCTCCGTGATGTAGGAGAGGAACGTCGGGATCTCGGCGCCGCCGGCCGGCAGGGCTCCGAACGGGTAACCGTAGGCCGTGCCGCGCAGCCACGGCTTCCAGGAACGCTTCCAGTCCTCCTTGCCCATCCACGGGGCACCCACCGGGATGGTGGTGGTCTTGGCCTTGGACAGGTGGGCGGCGATCCACAGGGCCTCGCCGACGGCGAAGATGCCCACGGCCACCACCACGATGTCGATGCCATCCGCGAGCAGCGGGATGTCGAAGGTCATGCGCTGCTGACCGGAGACCACGTCGGAACCGACGAGGCCGATCGCCAGACCCAGGCCCAGCGAGGCGAAGCCGCGAACCTTGGAGCTGCCGAGCACCGCGGTCACGGCCACGAGGGCCAGGAGCATGATGCCGAAGTAGGACGGCCCGCCGAGGTTGACGGCAAACTTCACGACGAGCGGGGCCACTGCCACGAGCAGCGCCGTGCCGATGGTGCCGGCCACGAAGGAACCGATCGCCGCGGTGGCCAGGGCCTGCGCCGCGCGCCCTGCCTTGGCCATCTTGTGGCCCTCGATCGCCGTGATCACCGTGGCGGACTCGCCCGGCGTGTTCAGCAGGATCGACGTGGTTGAACCGCCGTACATGCCGCCGTAGTAGATGCCGGCAAACATGATGAGGGCCGTGTCCGGACCCAGTCCGGCCGTGACCGGCAGCAGGAGCGCCACGGCCATGGCCGGGCCGATGCCGGGCAGGACGCCCACGGCGGTGCCGAGCACCACGCCGATGCAGGCGAAGAGCAGGTTGGTGGGCGTCAGCGCGTGGCTGAAGCCATCCATCAACAGATTGAGCGTTTCCATGTCACAGAATCCCCGTGAGAATCCCGGCCGGCAGCTTGATGCCGAGGCCGAAATAGAAGCCGTAGTACGTGGCGAGGGTCAGCGCCAGCGAGATGAAGATGTTCACGATCCAGCGACGGGAACCGAGGGCCCAGCAGGAGCCCCAGAACATGATCGCGCCGGAGATGACCCATCCGAGCTGGTTGATGAGCGCCGCGTTGAGAAGGAAGAAGCCCACCAGGAGGGCCAGGGTCTTCCAGTCGAACGCCGAGGTGGGGTCGATGTCCTCGCCGGCGTCCGGCTCAGCCGCCCCGCCGCGCAGCACCTGGAGGGCCAGCACCACGGCACACACCAGGAGGAGGATGCCCACCGCGATGGGCATGGCCTTCGGACCCACGGGGTCCGAGGTCGTGGTCGCGCTGGTCAGGCCGAGCGCGTCAACAATGGCGACCACCCCAACCACCCCGAGCAGGGCCGCGAGGCCCAGCTCGGAGCGGTTGGGGCGGGCAGTAGCTGCGGTGGTCACTTGGCCAGACCCAGCTTGGTCAGAACGTCGGCCACCGCCTTGTCCTGGTCCTTGAGGAAGGTGCCGAACTCGTCACCGGTGATGAAGGCGTCCGTCCAACCGTTGGTCTTCAGGGCTTCCTTCCAGCCGGCCGACTCGTGCAGCTTCTTCAGGGCGTTGATCCACTTGGTCTTGTCGGCCTCCGAGATGCCGGGAGGGGCCACGATGCCGCGCCAGTTGCTGAAGACCAGGTCGATGTTGGATTCCTTCAGCGTGGGGGCGTCCACGCCCTCCAGGCGGGTGGCGCCGGAGACGGCCAGCACGCGGACCTCGCCGGACTCGATCTGCTTCATGTACTCGCCGGCGCCGGAGGCGGCCACCGAGACCTTGTTGCCGAGGATGGCCGGCAGCAGATCGCCGCCGCCGTCGTAGGAGACGAAGTTGACCTTGGTCGGGTCGATGCCGACCGCCTGCGCCAGCTGCATCGGCAACAGGTGGTCCGGGCCGCCCGGCGAGGAGCCGCCGCCCACGGAGATCTTGCTGGGATCGGCCTTCCAGGCCGTCACCAGCTCGTCGATCGTCTTGTACGGCGAATCCTTGGAGACCATGATGGCGCCCGGCTCCTCGATGAGCTTGGCCAGCGGGGTGGTCTCGGTGAGCTTGGCCTCGGTCTTGTTGGTGTAGCTCGCGCCCACCACGCCCAGGCCCATGAGCATGGCCAGATCGCCCTTGCCCTTTTCGTTGACGAGGCGGGCCAGGCCCACCGTGCCGCCCGCGCCGGCGAGGTTGAACACCTCGGGCGCCTTGTCGGTGATGCCCTCGGCCGCCATGACCTTGGCCGCGGTGCGGGCCGTGGTGTCGTAGCCGCCACCCGGCGTGTTCGGGACCATGATGCGAAGGTCCTTCACGGGACCGTCTGAGGCCGCGCCGCCCGAGCTCGCGTTGGTGCCGGAGGTGGCACCGCACGCGGTGAGGGCGAGAGCGGCAGCCGCCGCGACGGCGGCGAACTTGAGGGTGCGAATGCGAGCCATGAGCGGTCTCCTCATTGAGTGCCTTGCTTGAACTCGTACAGCGTGCACGCGCCTATGATGTGGATCACAGCTTGCGTTCACATCGAATCTTGTGGTCATTGTGGTCACGGTTTCCGCCGCCCCAACTTTCCCATTGAAATGGTCGCTCGTGCCCTCCCGCCGCCCCCGCCGCATCTCCCTCGCCGGGCAGCTGCTTGCCCTGCAGCTCCTGGTGCTGCTCGGGGTCCTGGCCGGCGTGCTCTACCTTTCGGTGGCCCAGTCCCTGCGCTCCTTCGAAGCCCTGGAGGGGCGGCGCACGCTCTCCGCCGCCGAGGCCCTGGCCGCCACCCCCCTCGTCCGCACCGAGCTCCCGGATGCCATCCCGCGCGGCGGTTCGGCCCTGCCCGCGGCGCTCGAATCCGTGCGCTCCGTCTCCGGCCCGACCTACGCCACGCTCGTGGACGAGAACGGGATCGTCGTCGCCTCCTCCGACGTGACCTTGGTGGGCTACGTGGCACCCGTGGCCATCATGCAGGGGGCGCTGAATCGCCAGTGGACGGGAACGGCCGACGTCGCGGGGCAGCACCTGCTCTTGGCCCGCGTCCCCGTGTTTGGGGACGACGGCGGCCGGGTGGGCGTGGCGGTCGCGGCCCGCGAGTATCCGAGCTGGGGCGAGCGGCTCGCCGAGGCGGCGCCGGATGCCTTCGTGGCGCTGCTGGCGTGTACAGCGATCGGCCTGGGCGGCTCGTGGCTGCTCTCGCGCCGCCTCAAGCGCCAGACCCTGGACATGGAACCCGGCGAGATCGCCGCCCTCGTGGAGCACCGCGAGGCGCTGCTGCACGGCGTCAAGGAGGGCATCGTGGCCGTGGATCTGGAGGGCAGGATCACCGTGCTCAACGACGCGGCTCGTGCCCAGCTGGGCTGGGACGGCGTGCGCGAGGGCACCCAGCTGCCGACCCACGGGGTCTCCGACGCCCTGCTGGAGGTGGTTGGCTCGCGGGAGGAGATCGCCGACCGGCCGCTGCTCGTGGGCGATCGACTGCTCGTGGCGAACAACAAGGCCATCACCTCGCATGGGCGCCGCATCGGCTCCGTCACCACGCTGCGCGACCGCACCGACCTCTTCGAGCTCGAGGACCGCCTCGGCACCACCCAGACCACCTCGGATCTGCTGCGCGCCCAGACCCACGAGTTCGCCAATCAGCTGCACACCATCGCCGGGCTGATCCAGCTCGGAGAATCCCAGGAGGCCCTGCGCTTCGTCGAGGCCGCCTCCACGGAGCGCTCCATCATCGTTGACGCCGTGACCGAGCGCGTGGCCGACGCACCCCTCGCGGCGCTCATCGTCGCCAAGTCCTCCGCCGCAGCGGAGCGGCACGTCCGCCTCGACCTCGATCCCGAGGCCCACCTGGGCCCCGTCTCCCCCGAGCTCTCGCGCGACCTCATCACGGTGATCGGCAACCTCATCGACAACGCGCTGGACGCGATCTCCGGCCTGCCCGACGCGGTGGTGACCTTGGACCTGCAGGACGAGGCGGGCACCATCACGGTGAGCGTGAGCGATCCGGGCGACGGCCCGGACCCGGCGCTCGGCGAGCGCATCTTCGAGCGCGGCTTCAGCACCAAGGCCTCCGATTCGCCCGGCGGGCGCGGCGTCGGATTGGCGCTCACCCGCCACGTGTGTCGCCGCCGCGGCGGCGACGTTGCCCTGGAAGATGGGGAGGGCACCACCTTTCAGGCCTGGCTCCCCCGCGAACCGGCCCCCGTGCGCCAGGACTCCCCTGCGCCGCATGCAACAAGGTCGGGCGCCGGCGCGGCCGCCGAGCCAGCCACGCGGGAGCTCGAGACGAAGCAGGCAGGGGGAAACACGCGGTGATCAACGTGGTGGTCGTGGACGACGACTTCATGGTTGCGCGCATCCACGCGGGATTCGTGGCCAACGAGGAGGGCTTCCACGTGGCCGGAGTGGCCCACAACGCCCACGAGGCGACGAGCCTCGTCGCCTCCACGCGGCCCCACCTGGTGCTGCTGGACATCCACCTCCCCGACACCAACGGTCTGGACCTGCTGCGCGAGCTGCGCGGCATCCACCCCGACCTTGACGCGCTCGTCATCACGGCCGCCCGCGAGCAGGCGACCGTGGGGCGCGCCGTGCGCGGCGGCGTCGTCGGCTATCTCATGAAGCCCTTCGCGCGCGAGGACCTGGCCGTGCGCCTACAGAACTACCGCCAGCTCGTGAGCGCCGTGGGCGGCGAGGGCACGGCGGAGCAGGCCACGATCGACCGCTTCTTCGGGGCTCCCCCGGCGGCGGCCGGCGCCCCCGCGCCTCCCAAGGGGCTCTCCGGCGAGACCCTCGCCAAGGTGCGCGAGGCCGTGGCCTCGGCAGCCGGCGACCTCTCCGCCTCCGAGGCCGCCCAACGCGTGGGCATCTCCCGCGTGAGCGCGCGCCGCTACCTGGAGCACCTCGCGGCGCAGGGGGTCCTGAGCGTGGAGCTCAAGTACGGGGCGGGACGTCCGGAGCGCCGCTACCGCGCGCACGCCTGATCCGACAAGGGCTTGGGGCGCCCGCGCGTCCGGTGGCCCGGACGCGGCCTGGTATTCCTTAACCCGAACAGCGTTCTGCCCGGCAATGACCTGGGAACCGCTCCCCGCCCCTCGCGTTTCGACAAGGGCTCTACATAAACTGATGTGAGTCAGGCCACACCGGCCAGATCCCCGCATCCGTGGCGCGCGTGCTGCCAGACTTGAGCTCGGCGCGCGCGTCGCATCAACCAGCGAGGGGCACGTCCCAGCCCCTCGCCCACTTCTCTCCCGGGCGCCGGACATCCCCTTCCATGGGCGCCGGGCGAGATCCCTGCAGGACCTTCTCTCCCTTCCTCGAGGGTCCTGCCCGCCAACAAGGGCGGGGTAGCTTCGACGGCCGTTCCCCCGGCCTCAGCTGCCTCGCCCTTGCTGCATCCTCCCGGGCTAGGCGCCCCTGGCCGCGAGCAGCCTGGCCTTCTTCAGGACCACCTCGTCCACCATGCGCCCGTCCAGGGCGAAGCTACCCTGCTGCGCGGTGGCCGCCTCCAGGACGCGGGCGGCCCAGGCTAGCTCCTCGGCGCTCGGGCGGTACGCCTCGCGGACGGCCGCCGCCTGATCGGGGTGCAGCACCGCCTTCAGGTCGAAGCCGCTCGCGACGGCGTCATGCGTCTCGGCCGCCAGCCCGGCGGCGTCGGCGAGGTCGAGGTACACGGCGTCGATCGCCGCCTTGCCGTGGGCCTTGGCCGCGATCAGCACGCGGGAGCGTGCGTACACGCAGACGTCCCGGTAGCTCGCGTCCGCCCGGCGCGAGCCGGTGCCCTGCATCGAGGCGATGAGGTCCTCGGCACCCCACATGAGCGCGCCGACGTGGTCCTGGGCCGCGAGCTCCTCCGCGGCGGCGACCCCCGCGGCCGTCTCGATGAGGGCCGCCACGAGGTACGGCTCGCCGTCGCCGTCCAGGAGCCGCACGTCAGCGGCGCTGGCCGCCTTGGGCACCATGACGTAGCGATACGCCGTGCGGCGCAGGGCCGCGAGGTCGTCCTCGAAGTGCCCCTCGCCGCGCGGATTGATCCGCACCACGCTGGTGGCCGGTTCGAGGGTGGAGGCCAGCAGGGCGTCGCGGGCCGCCGCCTTGGCGCCGGGCGCCACGGCGTCCTCGAGGTCGATGATGACCGCCGAGGCCCGCGCCGCGGCCTTCTCGAAGCGTTCGGGGCGATCCCCCGGCACGAACATCAGGTCCGGCCCGTCCACGAAGCTCACGCCTGCACCTCCCCCGCCGCGTGCGCGGCGTGGCCGGCGGCATCCCACAACAGCACGGTGCGATTCGCCGTGGCAACGACCCGCCCGTCCTGGTTCTTCCCCTCGTGACTCATCCCCACGACCCACTGACCGGGCCGCGAGGAGCTCATGCGCTTGGACGTGATGGTCGTGGAGGCGTAGAGCGTGTCCCCCGCGAACACGGGGTGCGGAAAGGCGATGTCGCTCAGGCCCAACTGCGCCACGAGCGTGCCCTGCGTCAGCTGCCCCACGCTGAGGCCCACGAGCGTGGAGAGCGTCAGCATGGAGTTCACGAGCGGGCGCTTGAACGGCTGGGTCGCCGCGAAGGCGTGATCCAGGTGCAGGGCCTGCGGGTTCATGGTGAGCGTCGTGAAGAGGACGTTGTCCGCCTCCGTGAGCGTGCGCCCTGGCGCGTGCACAAACTCGTCCCCCAGGTCCAGCTCGTCGGCGTAGAGCCCGCGCTGCTGAATCCGCCGGCTCACAGCCCCAGGCTCCGCCCAATCAGCATGAGCTGCACCTCGGTGGTGCCCTCGCCGATCTCCAGGATCTTCGAGTCGCGGTAGTGGCGCGCCACGAGCGATTCGTTGATGAAGCCGTAGCCGCCAAACACCTGCGTGGCGTCGCGCGCGTTGTCCATGGCCGCCTCGCCCGCGATGAGCTTGGCGAGCGCCGCCTCGGTCTTGAACGGTTGGCCCGCCAGCATGAGCCGCGCGGCGTGGTGATAGGCCAGGCGCGCCTGGTGGGCGCGGGCCTGCATGCGGGCGATCTTGAAGGAGACGCCCTGGTACTCGGAGAGGGGCTTGCCGAAGCTCCTGCGTTCCTTGGCGTACTTGACGCACTCGTCGACGCAGCCCTGCGCGGCGCCGGTGGAGAGCCCGGCGATCGCGATGCGGCCTTCGTCCAGGATGGAGAGGAAGTTGGCGTAGCCGCGGCCGCGCTCGCCCAGCAGGTTCTCCTCGGGCACGCGCGCGTTCTTGAAGGAGAGCGGGTGGGTGTCGGAGGCGTTCCACCCCACCTTGTTGTAGGCCGGCTCGGCCGTGAAGCCGGGGGTGTCAGCGGGCACCAGGATCGTTGAAATCTCCTTGCGCGGGGCGCCGCTCGCCTCCTTGGGCGGGAGTTCTCCCGTGACCGCCGTGACGGTGATGAGCGCCGTGATGTCCGTGCCGGAGTTGGTGATGAACTCCTTGGCGCCGTTGATGACCCACGCGCCGTCCTCGAGCTGCGCGGTGGTGCGCGTGCCGCCCGCATCCGAGCCGGCCTCCGGCTCGGTGAGGCCAAACGCCGCCAGGTTGGCCCCCGAGGTCAGCCGCGGCAGCCACTCCTCCTTCTGCGCCTCGGTGCCGAAGCGATACACGGGCATGGCGCCGAGCGAGACGCCGGCCTCGAGCGTGATCGCGACCGACTGATCCACCCGCCCCAGCTCCTCGAGGGCCAGCGCCAGGGCGAAGTAGTCGCCGCCCATGCCGCCGTACTCCTCGGGGAAGGGCAGGCCGAAGAGGCCCAGCTCGCCCATCTGCGCCACCACCTCGGACGGGAAGCTGTGCTCCACGTCGTGCTGGTACGAGACGGGCGCGACCACCTCGCGCGCGAACTCGCGGACCGTCTCCACGAGGTCCTGGTACTCCTCTTCAAGCAGCGACTCGCTCATGGCTTGCTTCCCTTTCCTCAGCTGGCTTCCGGGGCGGCGGCCGGGGTCTCCGGCTCCGCCTCCGCTTCGATGACGGCCACGATCTGTCCCTGGTTGACCTGCGATCCCACGGCCACGCCCGCCGCGAGGCGCACGCGCCCGGCGATGGGGGCCGTGACAGGGTGCTCCATCTTCATGGCCTCGATGGCCACGAGCGCCGCCCCCGCCTCGACGAGCTCGCCGTCCCGCACGCCGATCGTCGCCACGGTGCCCGTCATGGGCGCGATGGCGCGCGGGTCGCCGCCCGTCGCCGCCACGCCGCGCTCGGCGAGCGCCTCGCGCTGCCGTGCAGCGCGCAGCACCGCCGTGGCGTGCAGAGTCTGGCCCAGGCCGTGGATCCACAACTCGGGCCGGTCGCCGCCCGTGTGCACGAGCGTGGCGCGCGCCGCGCTGCGCCCGATCCCGCCCGTGCTGGCGTGCAGCACGAGCTCCTGCTCGGTGGACGCACCATGCCTAGCGGCATGCTGTCCGCGCCATTCGACGTCGCCGAACTCGCCCTCCGCCCCGCCCGGGCGGGGCGTCACGGCGCCGCTCGCCGCGCCGTCGGGCAGCTCGAGGAGCACGTGGACGCCCGCCTGCCCGACGCCGCCCGCTCGCCAGCCGTCCGGCGTCCAGCCGGGCGCGGTGCCGGGCTGGGCGGCCGGGACGATCGGCTCGAGGGCCTGGGCGCCGGAGCCGGCGCGGATCTCGAGGACGGCGGCGGCCGCGGCGAGCGCCGCGACGAGCCGGGGCTCCGGCGCCGGGGCGCGCGTGAGCTCGGGGCGGCGGGCGATGAGGCCGGTGTCGAGCCGTCCCGCGCGCACGTCCGGATCGGCGAGCAGCGCCCGCAGGTAGCCCACGTTGCTGCCGGCGCCCGCGATGAGCGTGTCCGCGAGGGCGGCGTCGAGGCGGTCGAGGGCCACGCCACGGTCGGGGCCGAAGGCGATGACCTTGGCGATCATGGGGTCGTAGAACGCGCTGACCTCGCCGGGGCCGTCCAGCGCCGCGTCGACGCGCAGGCCCTCGCCGCGCGGGAAGGAAACCGCGCGCACGGCGCCCACGGCGGGCAGGAAGTTCTCCTCCGGGCGCTCGGCGTAGACGCGCGCCTCGGCGGCGTGGCCCGTCAGGCGCACCTCGTCCTGCGTGAAGTCGAGGGCCTCGCCCGCGGCGATGCGGATCTGCCAGGCCACGAGGTCCAGGCGCTCCCCGCGGACCCGGACCACTTCCTCCGTGACGGGGTGCTCCACCTGCAGGCGCGTGTTCATCTCCATGAAGAAGAACTCGTCGGGGCGGTCGTCGGAGACGAGGAACTCCACGGTGCCAGCGCCCACGTAGCCCACGGAGCGGGCGGCGTTGACGGCCGCCTCGCCGAGGCGCGCGCGCAGGGCGGCGCCGCCGTCGGGCTGGGCGAGCAGCAGCGGCGCGGGGGCCTCCTCGATGACCTTCTGGTGGCGGCGCTGCAGCGAGCACTCGCGCTCCCCCAGGTGCACCGTGGTGCCGTGCTTGTCCGCCAGGAGCTGGACCTCGATGTGCCGCGGGTTGGTGATGAGGCGCTCCAGGAAGAGCGTGTCGTCGCCGAAGGCCGTGCGGGCCGTGCGGCGGGCCGAGGCCAGCGCGCCCGGCAGCTCCGCGGCGTCGTGCACCTCCACCATGCCCTGGCCACCCCCGCCGGCGCTCGGCTTGATGAGCAGCGGGAAGCCCACGCCGCCCGCCCCGGCGACCAGGGCGGCGTCGTCGAGCCCCGCCTCGGCGATGCCCGGCGTGACGGGCACGCCGGCGGCGGCCACGTGATTCTTGGCCGTGATCTTGTCTCCCATGACGGCCAGGGCCTCCTCGCCCGGGCCGATGAAGGCGATGCCCGCCTCGGCGAGCGCGCGGCCGAACGCCGCGTTCTCGGAGAGGAAGCCGTATCCGGGATGGACGGCGTCCGCACCCGTGGCCGAGGCGGCGGCGAGGACGGCGTCCAGGTCCAGGTAGGACTCGGAGGCCGGAGCCGGGCCGAGGCGCACGGCGACGTCGGCCTCGCGGACGTGCGCAGCATCCGCGTCGGCGTCCGAATAGACGGCCACGGCCGTGAGGCCGAGCGCGTGGACCGTGCGGATGACGCGGCGCGCGATCTCGCCGCGGTTGGCGACGAGGACGGTGTGGATCTCCCGGGTGGGGACGGCGTGGGGCTGAAGCGACACGGGGCTCACATCCTGAAGAGGCCGAAGGAGGTCTGCGGCAGCTCGGTGGCCGTGATGACCCCGAGCGCCAGGGAGAGCACGCGGCGCGTGTCCTCGGGGGCGATCACGCCGTCGTCCCAGAGCCGGGCCGTGGAGTACCAGGGGCTGCCCTGATGCTCGTACTGCTCCAGGGTGGGCTTGGAGAACTCCGCCTCCTGCTCCGCCGTGAACTCACCGCCCTTGCGCTCCACGTTGGCGCGGTGGACGGTGGCGAGGACGCTTGCCGCCTGCTTGCCGCCCATGACCGAGATGCGGGCGTTGGGCCACATCCAGAGGAAGCGCGGCTGGTAGGCGCGGCCGGCCATGGCGTAGTTTCCGGCGCCGAAGGAGCCGCCCACCACCACGGTGAGCTTGGGGACGCGGGCGCTCGCGACGGCCGTGACGAGCTTGGCGCCGTCCTTGGCGATGCCGCCAGCCTCGGCCTGCGAGCCGACCATGAAACCCGAGATGTTCTGCAGGAAGAGCAGCGGGATGCCGCGCTGATCGCACAGCTCGATGAAGTGGGCGCCCTTCTGGGCGCTCGAGGAGAAGAGCACGCCGTGGTTGGCGAGGATCCCCACGAGGTGGCCGTCGATGCGGGCGAAGCCCGTCACGAGGCTCGTGCCGAACTCCGGCTTGAACTCGTCAAGAACGCTGCCGTCCACGAGCCGGGCGATGATCTCGCGCGGGTCGTAGGGCTCGGTCACCTCCTCCGGGATCACGGCGGCGAGGCCGCTCTCCCCCGTGGCGGGAACCAGGGGCTCGACGGCGGGGCGCCGGGTCACGCTGTCGAAGGCCGGGGTGGGCGCCGGGAGGGTTGCGACGATGTCGCGGACGATGGCCAGGGCGTGGGCGTCGTCCTCGGCGAGGTGGTCCACCACGCCGGAGGTGGTGGCGTGCAGCTCGCCGCCGCCGAGCTCTTCGGCGCTGACGTCCTCGCCGATGGCTGCCTTCACGAGCGGCGGGCCGCCCAGGAAGATGGTGGCCTGGTTGCGCACGATGACCGACTCGTCGCTCATGGCCGGGACGTAGGCGCCGCCCGCCGTGCAGGAGCCCAGGACCGCGGCGATCTGCGGGATCTTGGCGGCGGAGAGCCTGGCCTGGTTGTAGAAGATCCGACCGAAGTGCTCGCGGTCGGGGAAGACCTCGTCCTGGCGCGGGAGGTTGGCGCCGCCCGAGTCCACGAGGTAGACGCAGGGCAGGGCGTTTTCGCCGGCCACCTCCTGGGCGCGCAGGTGCTTCTTGACCGTGATCGGGAAGTACGAGCCGCCCTTCACCGTGGCGTCGTTGCAGAGCACCATGACGGGCCGGCCGTGGACCAGCCCGATCCCCGAGACGAGGCCGGCACCCGGCGCCGCGCCGTCGTACATCTCCTCCGCCGCGAGCGGCGCGAGCTCGAGGAAGGGCGAACCCGGGTCCAGGAGCGTGGCGACGCGGTCGCGCGGCAGGAGCTTGCCGCGGGCCACGTGGCGCTCGCGGGAGGCCTCGGGGCCGCCCGCCGCGGCGCGGGCGAGGCGCTCGCGGAGCTCCTCGGCGAGGGCGCGATTGCGCTCGCGGCGCGCCCGGGCGAGCGGGTCGGAGGGGTCCAGGGTGGTGCTCAGGACCGGCACATGAGCCTCCAGGGTCGGTGGCGGGCTGTGTGGTTGCCGCCGCGGTGGCGACAATTTCAGTGAATGGTGATTCACTGAAGCCCGACACTAGTGACCCTGATCACGCTTGTCTAGGCTCGCCCGGGCAAGCATCTGGTGAAGACTGGTGCCGCGGGCGCGCTGGCGTCCGCGCCGAGGCGTACCGACAGGAAGGAGGAGCGCATGGTGTCCCTTCGGGAGCAGGCCAAGGCTCACCGCCGGGCCGAGCTGCTGGCCGCCGCCGCGCGCCTCTTTGCCGCCGACGGCTTCCACGCCACCACGCTCGGGGCCGTGGCCGCCGAGGCCGGCGTGAGCGCCCCGGCCGTCTACCGGCACTTCGAATCCAAGGCCGATCTGCTGGCGCAGATGCTCGTGGGAGTGTCCGAATCCCTGCTGGAGGGCGGGCGCGCGGCCTGCGAGTCGGCGTCGCCCCTGCGCTCGCTGTGCACCGCGCACGCGCGCTTCGCCGTCAACGAGTCAGCCGTCATCCGCGTGCAGGAACGCGACCTCGCCAGCCTGGACGCCGGGCCGCGCCACCGCGTGCGCTCCTTGCAGGCCGAATACGTGCAGCTCTGGGTCGCCGCGCTGGGACCCTCCGTGCCGGACGCCGACGAGGCCGAACTGCGCCTGCGCGTGCACGCAGCGTTCGGCCTGCTCAACTCCACGCCTCACGCGCTGCGCCGCTCCGGGGCGGTCTCCGACCCCGTGGGTCTCTTCACGAACCTCGCTATGGCCGCGCTCACGGCGCCCCGGCGGTAGGGTGAACGGGTGCATCGCCCCAACGAGGGGATGCGCCGGACGCGTTCGACCCCGACGCGTCGCCCCGGACCCCTTGAGGAGACATCGTGAAGCTCCGTCCCGTCGAACCCGGCGATCTCGACCGCTTCTTTGAGCAGCAGCTGGACCCGGAGGCCAACGAGATGGCGGCCTTCACCGCCAAGAACCCCTCCGATCGTGGCGTCTTCAACTACCACTGGGGCCTCATGCTGCGCGATCCCGAGACCGTGGTGCGCACCATCGAGCTGGACGGCGAGGTTGCCGGCTCCATCGTGCTCTACCCCAACGAGGGCATCCCGGAGCTCTCGTTCTGGACCGACAAGAAGTTCTGGGGCCAGGGCATCACCACGGCCGCCGTGGACGCGATCCTCGCCGAGTTCCCGGCCCGCCCCGTGCGCGCCCGCGTGGTCTCCGACAACATCGGCACGCAGAAGATCCTGGAGCGCCGCGGCTTCACCAAGATCGGCGAGGCGAAGGACTTCTCCAACGCCCGCGCCGCCGTGGTGAGCGAGGACATCCTCGAGCTGGCCTGAGCCCTCCCCGGCCCCACGCGCACGGCGCCCGCTCACCTCAAGGTGAGCGGGCGCCGTCGTTCCACCCTCCAGCAAGGCCCTCCCTTCCCCCGATCGGAGTGCCAAATGTCGTCGAAACGGGCGTTTCGGCGACATTTGGCAGTCCGATCAGGGGGTGTTGGAGGCCTGTGGACAATGCGCCGCACGCCGAGCCAGAAACGCCCATACTTCGGGGATGCCACAGCAACCACCGAGTGAGCGCCACTTCAGCGTCTCCCAGGCCCGCCGCGAAGGTCAGCGACGCGCGGAGTGGGATGCCCCCACGCTCCTGCGCCCGCACCACGGCGCCCGCACGGTCGGTGCCAGCGCTGGCGAACCGCTCGACGACATCACGGACGCCAAGGGCCACATCGAGGCCCTGCGGGCCCTGGCGCCGGTCTTAGCCGAGCATGCCTTCTTCGTCGGCCCCTCGGCCGCCGCCCTCTGGGGCATGCCCGTGCCGCGAACCACGCTCACCGAGCTGCACGTCGGCGTCCGCTACCCTGCAACACCGCCGCGGCGCTTCGGTGTACGAGGGCGGCGATTCCGGGCAAACGTGGTGCGCACCGAATCCGTGCAGGGCCTGCCGAGCCTCTCGGCCCCGGAGGCCTGGGCTTCGCTCGGTAAACACCTTTGCGTGGACGATCTCGTCGCTGCGGCGGACGCCCTGTTGTGGATTCCCCGCAATCCGGGCGGGTTCCACCCCGAGTTGCTGACCGGCCCACTCTGTAAGATCCACGACCTCAGAAACGCGTTAGCGGCCGGGCAATGGCTCGGCAGCATGCGCTTGCGATGGGCGCTGCCCCTGGCGAGCACCGGCAGCCATTCCCATCCCGAAACGCTCATGCGCCTCCGATGGCTTGAAGCCGAGCTCCCTTCGCCCGCGCTCAATGCGGACATCTACGAGGGCGATGCTTGGCTCGGCAACGTGGACGCGGCGTTCGCGGCGTACAAGGTGCGCGTTGAATACCAAGGCGCCCACCACCGTGACGCACAGACGTATCAGGCGGACGTCGACCGAATGTTCCGCCTGCGACAGGCGGGGTGGCTGATGGTTGAACTGACGTCCGCTCATGTCCTCAAGACCCCCGACGAAGGAGTGCGACGCGTCCGAAACGCACTCATGGACCGCGGTTGGCGCCCCTCAACACCCTGATCGGAGTGCCATTTGTCGCGAAAACGGCGGTTTCGGCGACATTTGGCACTCCGATCAGGGGTGTTTGACGGGGCACCACGAGGGGGCCGGGCGGAGTCAGACCATCGTCAGGGTGCGCCCCGGATCCGAGAGAATCGCCCCCACATCGGCCAGGAAGCGTGAACCCTCCGCCCCGTCCACCACGCGGTGATCGAACGTGAGAGAAAGCGTCATGACGTCACGCAACGCAATCTCCCCGTGGTGCTCCCACGGCGTGCGGCGCACCTGGCCCATCGCCAGGATGCCCGTCTCCCCCGGGTTGAGGATCGGCGTGCCGGCGTCCACCCCAAACACGCCAACGTTCGTGATCGTGAACGTGCCGCCCGTGAGGCTCGCCTGCGGCGTCTTGCCCGCACGGGCCGTCGCGGCGAGCTCGTTGATCGCCTCGCACAGCCCCAGCAGGTTCAGCGCCTGCGCGTCCTTGATGTTCGGCACCACGAGCCCGCGGTCGGTGGCCGCGGCGATGCCGAGGTTCACGAACGACTGCATCGTGATGTTCTCGCCCGCCCAGCGCGCATTGAGCCCCGGTT
The DNA here is from genome assembly GCF_003575975.1 of Galactobacter valiniphilus. Lineage (GTDB taxonomy): Bacteria > Actinomycetota > Actinomycetes > Actinomycetales > Micrococcaceae > Galactobacter > Galactobacter valiniphilus. The sequence goes on from NZ_QQXK01000033.1 coordinate 18,727, forward strand.
CGCGTTCGAGCGCGATGCACACGGCCTTCGCCACGAGGCTCAGCGGCGAGAGCTTGATGTCGCGGAAGCCGCGCTCGCGCTTGAGCTGCGCGGTGAGCTCCATGGATCGCGTGACGTCCACCGTGAGGAACTCGGTGACCTGCGGCTGGTCCCGCATGGACGCGACCATCGCGTTGGCCGTGGCCTTCTTGACGCCCTTGACGGGCACGTCCCACGTGCGCGGGCGCCCGCCGAGGGTGCGCGCGCCGCCCTCATGCGCTGAGCCAGCCTGCACGACGGCGGCCGGCGCGGCGGGTGCCTCGCCCGCCGCTGGCGCGGCGAGAGTCGGCAGGGACGCCGCAATCGGCGCCCCGGAGAGGGCGGCCTGCACGTCGGCGCGCGTGACCAGCCCCTCGGGGCCCGTGCCGGCGATGAGCGCGATGTCCAGTCCGGCGTCCCGGGCGAGCTTGCGCACGGGAGGCGTGGAGCGCGGGCGGTCAGCCCTCGGGGCCGGAGCCTCGGCGATGGCCGGGGCCACGACGGCGGCCGCGGGGGCGAGCGGCGGCTCCGCGGGAGCCGGCGCCGCATCGGCTGGCGCCGCGGCGGGAGGCGCCTGCGTCAGCGTCGCGGCACCGCGGCGGCGGCGGCGTGAGCCACCGGCGTCGGCGGCGGCCCCGTACCCGACCAGGGTGGGGGTGCGCTCGGCGCCGCCCTCTCCCCCGGCTGGCGCGGCGGGCTCCTCGCCCTCCACCTCGAAGGTCACGAGCGGCTTGCCGACCTCGACGACCTCGCCCGGCCCGGCGTGCAGCGCGGAGACGACGCCGGCGAAGGGGCTGGGAAGCTCCACGACGGCCTTGGCGGTCTCGACCTCGCCGAGGACCTGGTTGAGGGCAACCGTGTCGCCCTCCTTGACGTTCCAGGAGACGATCTCTGACTCGGTGAGTCCCTCGCCGAGATCGGGCAGCGGAAACACGGTGAGCATCAGAGGGCACCGCCTTCCACGGCGGCACCCGCGGGGGCGGACAGGCCGATCCCGTCGAAGCGTCCAAGCGCGTGGTCGATGCCGTCCAGGATGCGGTCCCGGTCCGGCACGTGATGCTCCTCGAGGTGCGCGGGCGGGTACGGAATGTCGAAGCCCGTGACGCGCACGGGCGCGTGCTCGAGGTACTCGAAGCAGCGCTCGGTCACCACGGCGGAGATCTCGGCGCCCAGGCCAACGGTCCGGGAGGCCTCGTGCGCCACGACCAGGCGCCCCGTGTGCCGCACGGAGGCGGTGAGCGTCTCGTAGTCCATGGGCGAGAGCGAGCGCAGGTCGACGACCTCCACGCTCGTGCCGTCCTCGGCGGCGAGCTCGGCGGCCTCGAGGGCGGTCTTCACGAGCGGGCCGTAGGCAACGAGCGTGACGTCGTCTCCGGCGCGGCGCACCACGGCCTGGTCCAGGCGCGAGGCGGCGGACAGCGCGTCGAGATCCACCTCGGCGGACTCGTAGTAGCGGCGCTTGGGCTCGAAGTAGACCACGGGGTCGTCGCTCGCGATGGCCTGCAGGAGCATGTCGTGGGCGTCCTGCGGGTTGCCCGGCGCCACGACCCGCAGGCCCGCGGTGTGCACAAAGTAGGCCTCGGGCGACTCGGAGTGGTGCTCAGGCGAACCGATGTTTCCGCCGAAGGGGATGCGGATGACGATCGGCATCTTGTGCCGCCCGTCGGTGCGCATGGTCAGCTTGGCCACCTGGGCCACGATCTGATCGAAGGCCGGATACACGAAGCCGTCGAACTGGATCTCCACGATGGGGCGGAAGCCGCGGTACGTCAGGCCAACGGCCGTGCCTACGATCCCTGACTCGGCCAAGGGCGTGTCAAGCACGCGCTGCGTGCCGTGCTTGGCCTGCAGGCCGTCGGTGACGCGGAAGACGCCGCCGAGCTTGCCCACGTCCTCGCCCATGATGAGCACGCGCGGGTCCTGGGCCAGCGCCGTGTCCAACGCGGAGTTGATGGCCTTGGCGAAGGTCAGCTTGGTGGTGCTCATGCCGCGGAACCACCCGTCTCGGCGAGGTAACCGAGGTACTCCTCGCGCTGCTCCGCGATCCGCGGGTGCGGCTCGGAGTAGACGTGGGCAAAGAGCAGCTCCGGATCGTCCTCCTGCATGGAGATCACGGCGGCGCGCAACTCGGCTGCCACGCCGTCCGCCTCGGTGCCGGCCTCGGCCAGCACCGCATCCACGTCCACGCCGCGGGAGCGCAGGTGCGCCTCGACGCGGTCGATCGGGTCCAGCTTCTCCCAGTAGGACTCCAGCTCGGTGTCGCGGTAACGGCTCGGGTCGTCCGCGGTGGTGTGAGCGCCGCGGCGGTAGGTCACGGCCTCGATGAACTGCGGGCCCTCGCCGGCATCGATGCGGGCCAGGGCGTCGCGCGTCGCGGAGAGCACGGCGAGCACGTCGTTGCCGTCCACGCGCACGGCGCGGATGCCGAAGCCGCGCGGGCGGTCAACGAGCGGCGTGCGGGACTGCAGGGTCACCGGCTCGGAGATGGCGAACTGGTTGTTCTCGAGGAAGAAGAGCACCGGCGCGTTGAAGCTCGCGGCAAAGACCATCGCCTCGTTGACGTCGCCCTGGCTCGTGGCACCGTCGCCCAGGAAGGCCACGGCCGCCCCGCCCTGGCCGTCGAAGGCGGCGCCCATGGCGTAGCCGACGGCATGGAGAGTCTGCGCGCCGATGATGATCTGCACGGGCGCCATGTGCTTCTCGTGCGGGTCCCAGCCGCCGTGGGAGGCCCCGCGCCACTGGCGCATGACCTCGGAGGGGGCAACGCCGCGCGAGTGGATCACGCCGTGGTCGCGGTAGGTGGGGAAGATGAAGTCATCGTCGCGGAAGGCCTCGGCGGCGCCGATCTGCGCGGCCTCCTGGCCCTTGCTCGGAGCCCAGAGGGCGAGCTGTCCCTGGCGCTGCAGGGCGGTACCTTCGGCGTCGATGCGCCGTTGGACGACCATCTTGGCGTACAGCGCCGCGAGCGCCGTGTCGTCGATGTCCGCCACGCGGGCGGCGTCCGGGCCGGTCGTCACGCGCACGCCCTCGGGCGAGAGCAGGCTGAGCGTGCTGGGGCAGTTCTGCGCCGAATCCTCCGGATAGGGGGAATTCGCGTTTCTCTCGCTGGGAGCAAGCGCCATGGATCAGCACCTTCCTCGAATCGGAATCCCGGACCGGCTGGGTGTGCGGCCGAGGTTCTGCTCGTTGACACGGCGGTGGCCGAGTCTTGTTGTGACGGTACTCACAGCGATGTGGTTCCTCAAGGCTTACTCGCCGGTAACTGGACCGCCGGTGACCCCGCAACAACACGGCACGACGTCGCCCGCTCACGTGAGCGGGCGACGTCGTGCCGGTGCCAGGAAGGGGCGCACGACCCGGCTGCGCCGGGCCAGGCATCGCCCCCCCCGGGCGCGGCGATGCCCCCTCGAAGCGAAACGGCCCTGGACCGCCTCGAAGGGGCATCACCTGACTTGGGGGTGGATCAGTGATCCACGGGTGCCTCCGCGCCGATGCCGGTCAGGGAGCGCACCTCCATCTCGGCCGCCTTGACCGGATCCTCGGTGTTCTTGTCGGTGATCGAACCGAGCCAGCCGAGGAAGAACGCGAGCGGGATGGAGACGATGCCGGGGTTGGCCAGCGGGAACCACGCGAAGTTCACGCCCTGGATCATCGAGGTCGCCGCGCCGGACATGACGGGCGAGAAGATGATCAGGATCAGCGCCGAGCCGAGGCCACCGTACATGGACCAGAGCGCGCCGCGGGTCGTGAAGCGCTTCCAGAACAGGGAGTACAGGATGGTCGGCAGGTTCGCCGAGGCGGCCACGGCGAACGCGAGCGCCACCAGGAAGGCCACGTTCTGCCCCTGGGCGCCGATGCCGCCCACGATCGCCACGAGGCCGATCACGATGACCGTGCGGCGGGCGACCTTCACCTCCTGCTCCGAGGTGGCCTTGCCCTTCTTGATCACGGATCCGTAGATGTCGTGCGAGAAGGAGGCGGCAGCCGTGATCGCCAGGCCGGCGACGACCGCGAGGATCGTCGCGAAGGCCACGGCGGCGATGATGCCTAGCAGCACCGAGCCGCCCAGGTGGTAGGCCAGCAGCGGGGCGGCGGAGTTCTGCCCGCCCGGAGCCGCCTTGATCGCGTCGACGCCGATCAGCGCGCCGGCGGCGTAGCCGAGCACCAGGGTGAAGAGGTAGAAGGCGCCGATGAGCCAGATGGCCCAGACCACGGACTTGCGGGCCTCCTTGGCCGTCGGCACCGTGTAAAAGCGCATGAGCACGTGCGGCAGACCAGCCGTGCCGAGGACGAGGGCCAGGCCCAGCGAGAGGAAGTCGATCTTGGTGGTGATGGACTTGCCGTACTGCTGACCCGGATCCAGGATCTTCTCCGTGCCGGCCTTCTCCACGGCCGCGCCGAGCAGGGCGTTGAAGTCGAAGCCGTGCATGGCCAGGGCCCACACCGTCATGACAAACGCGCCGGCGATGAGCAGGCAAGCCTTGATGATCTGCACCCAGGTGGTGCCCTTCATGCCGCCCATGAGCACGTAGAAGATCATGAGGGCGCCGACCACGATGATGACGACCGACTGGCCGGCCTTGTCGCTGATGCCCAGCAGGAGCGAGACGAGGCCGCCGGCGCCCGCCATCTGCGCCAGCAGGTAGAACAGGCAGACCGCCAGGGTGGTGATGGAAGCGGCGATGCGCACGGGCTTCTGCTTGAGCCGGAAGCTCAGGACGTCGGCCATGGTGAACTTGCCGGTGTTGCGCAGCAGCTCGGCCACGAGGAGCAAGGCCACGAGCCAGGCCACGAGGAAGCCGATGGAGTAGAGGAAGCCGTCGTAGCCGTAGATGGCGATAGCCCCCACGATGCCGAGGAAGCTCGCGGCGGAGAGGTAGTCGCCGGCGATGGCGGTGCCGTTCTGGCCGCCCGTGAAGGCGCGACCGCCGGCCAGGTAGTCGGCGGCGGTCTTGTTGTTGCGCGAGGCGCGCAGCACGACCACGAGCGTCACGACCACAAACAGGCCGAAGATGCCGATGTTGATCCAGGGGTTGCCCACCTGCGCCGCGGGCGCGGCGGCGGGCACGGGAACGATGGCGAGCGGGTTCACTTGGCCTCCTCCTGGGTGGCGGCGGGAGCGGCGTGCTTGGCGCCGGCTTGGGCGGCGGCGTTGCGCTCGGCGTCGGCCTCGAGCTCCTGACGGATGGCCGTGGCCTCCGGGTCCAGTTTGCGATTGGCGAAGCGTACGTAGAGCGCCGTGATGACGAACGTGGAGACGAACTGCAGCAGCCCCCACACGATGCCGACGTTGACATAGCCGTACACGCGCACGGCCATGACCTGCGGGAAGAACGCCGCAACGATGACGTAGAGCAGGTACCACGCGAGGAAGAGCGCCGTCATGGGGAAGGCGAAGCGCCGGTAGTCCGAACGCAGCTTCCTGAAGCGAGGCTCCTGTTGGACCCGAAGGAAGTCCTCGGGTGCTGGGGTGGGCGAGTCTGACATGACGCTCCTTTGCCTCGTGGGTGCCGTATGCGGGGACGGCACCGCGGGTGCCGGACTACCCGACGAGTGTGACCCTCGCCACACCCGCATCCCAGGGGGTGCGCCCGCTCGTGCGCCCAAGCGCCGCGCGCGACACGATGAACGATCGATATGACGCGATCAGCGGTCAGCGGTACGCCGCCGTGACGCAGATCACCTAGCCTGAGTGGCATGGATTCGACGTGGGCGCTGCTCGCGGTGGCGGCCCTCGGCGCCACCGCGCTTGTCCTGCTTGCGGCCTGGGGCATCCTCGCGTTGCTGCGTCGGGACCGCACGCTGGGCGGCGAATCCGAGCACGAGCACTACCGCACGCTGCGCGAGGTGGGCGCCACGGCCGCCGCGCTGGCCGGCGGGCTCGAGCCCGGCTCCGCGCCGGAGGCAGCCGCCGCCCTGGCCCGGCTCCTACGGGCCGAAGGGGTGGCGCTCTACGACGCGCATCGCCGCCTGACGCTGTGGGGCCGCTGGCCCGGGAACACCGCCCCGGAGCTCCCCTCCCCCGGCACCCGCGCCAAGGTGCGCAGGCTCAAGGACGTCGACGGTGGCTGGCACGTCGTGACGGCGCCGCTGCGGTCCGGGAACGCGCAGGTCGGCTGGCTCGCCGCCGCGAGCGTCAAGTCCGACGCCGCCTTTGTGCGCTCGGTCGAGGAGGTCGCCGCCTGGGTGAGCGCGCTGCACGGGGCGGCCGAGCTCGAGTCCTCGCGCTCGGCGCTCGCGGAGGCCGAGGTGCGGGCGCTGCGCGCGCAGATCTCCCCGCACTTCATCTACAACTCGCTCAACGCCATTGCGTCCTTCATCCACACCGACCCCGAGCGGGCCCGCGAGCTGGTCCTCGAGTTCGCCGACTTCACGCGCTACTCCTTCCGCCGCAACTCCGACTTCACGACGCTCTCGGAGGAGCTGCGGGCCATCGAGGGCTACCTCCAACTCGAACGGGCGCGCTTCGGCGATCGCCTGCGCGTCCGCCTCGACGTGGCCCCCGAGGTCCTTGCTCTCCCCCTGCCCTTCCTCACACTCCAGCCGCTCGTCGAAAACGCCGTGCGTCACGGGCTCGAGGCCAGGCCGGGCGGCGGCACGGTCACGCTCAGCGCGCGCGACGAGGGCGAGACCGCCCTGCTCATCGTCAACGACGACGGCGTGGGGGCCGATCCAGAGCGGGTCAGGGAGGTCCTCTCCGGGGCCAGCCCCGGCGATCACGTGGGCCTGCGCAACGTCGACCTGCGCCTGCGCCAGGTGTACGGCGCGGGCTCCGGCCTCGTCGTCGACACGGGTCCAGGGGCCGGCATGCAGGTCGCCGTGCGCATCCCCAAGTTCCATCCGGCCGCCGCGGCGGCCCCCGCGGCCAGGGAGGCCAGATGATCAGCGTTCTGGTGGTGGACGACGAGGAGCCGGCGGTCCGCGAGCTCGCCTACCTGCTCTCGCGCGACGAGCGGGTGGGCGAGGTGTTCACGGCGCACAGCGCCGAGGCCGCCTTCCGCGAGCTGCAGGAGAACGCAGTGGACCTGGTCCTCCTGGACATCCACATGCCCGGGCTCAGCGGCCTGGAGACGGCCTCGATCCTGCAGCGCTTTGCGCATCCGCCCGCCCTCGTGTTCGTGACCGCGGACGAGTCCCACGCGATCCAGGCTTACGAGCTCGCGGCCGTCGACTACCTGCTCAAGCCGGTGCGCCCGGCCCGGCTTTCCGAGGCCGTGCGCCGCGTGGCCGACGCCCGCGAGGCCTCGCCCCACGAGGCCCGGGAGGCCCCTGCGCCCGCCCACCCCGCCACGGGGTCCCAGGCCGTCCCTGCGTCCCCCGCAGCCGCCTCGGCTCCCGCCCCCGGCGGCGCGGAGGCGCCGGAGGGCGCCGCCGAACCGACCGTCGTCGTGGTCCAGGGCGAGAGCTCCGTCCGCATCCAGCTGCGGGAGATCACGCACGTCACGGCGGCCGGCGACTACGCGCGCCTGCACACGGCCCGCGGCAGCTTCCTCGAGCGCACCCCGCTCTCGGCGCTCGAGGCGCGCTGGGCCGGCGCCGGCTTCGTGCGGATCCACCGCTCGGCCCTCGTGCGCGTTGACGCCATCGAGGCCGTGACCCGCGTGGACGGCGCGCCCGTCGTGCGGGTCGCCGGTGTCACCCTGCCCGTGGCCCGCCGCGCCCTCGCGCGCGTGCGCGCGAGCTTTGGGCTCAACGCCCTCGCCTCGGAGCGCCAGTGAGCGCCGCCGGGCAGGGGCACGACGACGCCGGGCCCGGCCAGGGCGGGCGCCTCGCCTCCCCGGCCTCGCCCGGGGACGCCCCCGCCACGCACGCGGGTGCCCTCGCCGCCGTCGAGGCCGCCTTGGGTGCGCCAGCGCCGGGCCGCACGCGGCTGAGCTCCGAGGAGCGCCGCGAGGGCGCCGAGGAGGTGCTCAGCGCGGAGAACTACTACGCGGCCGCCCTGCGCCGCGCCCAGTTGCGGCTCTCCGTCACGGTGGCCGCCGCCTTCCTTGCCGTGGTCTCGGTGCTCGCCGTGGCCGCGGCGTCGTGGGATCTGCTGGAGAGCGTCCGCCCCGCCGGTCTCCCGCTCTCCTGGTGGCTCATCGGCGTGGCGCTCTACCCGCTCGTCATCGGCGCGGCCCTGCTGTACCAGGCCGCCTCCCTCCGGCTCGAGCGGCGCTACCAGCGCGTGAGCGGGGAGGCCGCATGAACTCCCTGGCCTTGGCCGCCGCCATCGGACTCGTCTGCGCCGTGACGATCCTCGTGGCGCTGCGGGGCGGGCATCGCTCGCGGACCACGGCAGACGTCTACGTCGCCGCGCGCTCGGTGCGCCCGTGGTTCAACGCCTCGGCGATCGGCGGCGAGTACCTCTCCGCCGCGAGCTTCCTGGGGGTCACGGGCCTCATCGTCCTCTCGGGCCGCGACGGGCTCTGGTACCCCGTGGGCTACGCGGCCGGCTTCCTCATGCTTCTGCTCTTCGTCGCCGCTCCCCTGCGCCGCTCCGGCGCCTACGCCCTGTCCGACTTCGCGCTCGTGCGGTTCAGGGACGAACGGGCCGCCAAGGCGCTCGGCTACGCCGTGCTCGGCGTCGGGTGGCTCTACATGCTCCCCCAGATGCACGGCGCGGCCCTGACCGTCCGCACCGTCACGGGCGCGCCGGGCTGGGTGGGGCCGCTCATCGTGACGGCGGTGGTGATCGCCTCGGTGGTGCCGGGCGGCATGCGCTCCATCACCCTGGTCCAGGCCGTGCAGTATTGGCTCAAGCTGGCGGCGCTGGCCGTCCCCGCCGCCGCGCTCATCTTCGGCTTCGCCACCTCGCGCGGCCCGGTGGCCGTGGAGCTCGCCCTGCCGGCCTCGACGCAGCCGCCGCTCGTCACGGTCTCGCTACTCGTGGCGCTCGTCTTCGGCACGCTGGGCCTCCCCCACGTCTTGGTGCGCTTCTACACGAACCCGGATGGCGCCAGCGCCCGGCGCACCACCGTCATCGTCATCTGCCTCGTCTGCGCGTTCTACCTGATTCCCACGGCCCTCGGCTTCCTCGCCGTGGCCTCCGGTGCCATCGGCAGCACGCCGGACACCACGGTGCTCCAGCTGCCCACCCTGCTCCTGGACGGCCCACTCTCCGTGGCCCTCGCGGCGCTCGTGGCCGGCGGCGCGTTCGCCGCCTTCATCTCCACCTCTTCGGGGCTGTGCATCGCCCTGGCCGGCGTCATCGGTCGCCGTTTCTTCGGCGGGACGGTGGACGGCTTCCGCCGCGGCGCGCTGCTGGCCGCGTTGGTGCCCGGAGCGCTGGCCCTCGTGACGTCCTCGACCGCGCTGGCCGGCGTCATCGGCTCCATCTTTGCGCTGACGGCCTCCACCATCGCGCCCGTGCTGCTGGCGGGCATCTGGTGGAGGCGCTGCTCGGGGCCCGGAGCCGTGGCCGGCATCGTCACCGGCGCGCTCGTGTGCGGGGCGAGCCTCGGCGCCGCGGCCCTCGGGGTCGGTACCGGGACGTTGTGGGGCGGGCTCCTGGGCCAGCCGGCCCTGCTGAGCGTGCCGTGCGCCATCGCGGCGCTCGTGATCGCCTCGTACCGCAGCCCCGGCCCGGCCGACGCCGACGCGATCCTCGCGCGCCTGCACACGCCCTGACGGCGCCCACGCCAGCCCCACGGCGGGTGGTCCCTGGCACGCGACCTGCCCACCCGCCGTCGGGCCGTGCCCCACAAACGCGAGCGGGGCGGCCTCCCGTGAAGGGAGGCCGCCCCGCCGTGAGCGTGGGAGGTCAGTCGATCGAGGCCATGAGCTCGATGGTGCGATCCAGGAAGGCATCCACCTGGTTCTCCTCGTAGCCCTCCTCGCCCGTGGCGCGGCCGAAGGTGGCGCGGCGGACGTCGTCAACGGAGAGCGGCACATCCTGCTCAAAATACTCGAGGAGGCGATCGCACAGCGCGTCGACGTCGGCGATCGCGTAGGAGGACACCCCACCGCGCGAGGGGCGGCGGAAACGCTCGCCGGGCGCGCGGTGCAGGCGGGCCCGCAGCACGCCGGAGACCTGGGCGATCCCCTCGATCCAGCGGTCGTGCCCCTCGGACTCGATGATGGCGTTGCGCTCACGGGCGGCAAAGACGTCCTCGAGGCGATCCAGGGCGGCGTCGACCTCGCGCGGCTCGTAGCCGCCGCGCGCCGGGTCGAAGGTGGTGCGGCGCACCACGGCGCTCGTGACGACCTCGTCGTCCGGGAGTGCCGTCTCGTACGTGGCCCGGGCGCGCTGCAGGAAGCGCTCCACCTGGGCTGGCTCGTATCCGAACTCGTCATCCGCCACGCGAGGGAAGAGGCTGCGCCCGGCCGGCTGGGCGTCGTCGTGCACGCTCACTTGTCACTCCTGGTCTGTGTCTTCGTCATCAAAGTCGGTTCTGGCCGCACGGCGTGTGCGTCCCTCATGCTATCGGCAGCGCCCGCGCGCGGCTTAGGTGAACGCGCCGACGGCGAGCACCGTGACGACGTAGCCGATCGGCACGGCAAAGAGCATGGAATCGAGGCGGTCCATCATGCCGCCGTGGCCCGGCAGCAGATTGCTCATGTCCTTGATGCCGAGCTCGCGCTTGACCATCGACTCGGCAAGATCGCCGGCCGTGGCGGCCATCGCCGTCGCGGCGGCGAGCACGAGGCCAACCCACCACGGCAGGTGCAGGACAAAGAGGCACAGCGCCACACCCACAAGCATGGCGCCGCCGACCGAGCCGGCGAAGCCCTCCCAGGACTTCTTGGGGCTGATCCGCGGGGCCATAGGGTGCTTGCCGAGCCACGCGCCAAAGATGTACCCGAAGGTGTCGTTGGAGACCACCAGCAGCAGCAACGAGAAGAGCAGTAGCGGGCCGTTCTCCTCGCGGAACATCAGGAATGCGAAGGAGGCAAGCAGCGGCACCCACGACAGCGTGAGCAGCGAGTAGCCGATGGATCGCAGCGAGCTCGCGCGCCCCTCCAACGCGTTCCAGATCGTCACGAGGAGCGCCGAGGCGACGAACGCCACGCCGAGCGCGGCAGGGCCGGCGTAGCTCGCGGCGATGGGCATCGACGCGGCGCCAACGGCCATGGGCAACAGCGGCACCGGGACCCCACTGTGCGACTGCAGCGCGCGAGAGACCTCCCACACGCCGATGACGCACACGATCGAACCGAGCGCCACGAAGAGCGGCGGCCACACGAAGATGCCGAGCATCAGCAGGGCCATGAGGCCGGCGCCGACGCCGATCGCCATGGGCAGATCGCGGCCGGCCTTGGAGGTCTTGGCGCTGGCCTCGCGGCGCGCCCGGCGGGTCAGTGGGCGCAAGGGCGCGGCGACATCCTCGGGCAGGGGAAGCACCCCCACGCCGTCCCCCTCGAGCGAGGGTGACGGCGTGGGGGCATCGGAACCGTTGGTCATCAGACCTCCAGCAGCTCCGCTTCCTTGCGCTTGAGCAGATCGTCGATCGCGTCGACGTGCTTCTTGGTGATGGCGTCGAGTTCCTTCTCGCCGCGGGCGCCGTCGTCCTCGCCGATCTCGCCGTCCTTGACGGCCTTGTCGATCGCGTCCTTGGCCTTGCGGCGGTGGTTACGCGTGGCGATCTTGTGGTCCTCGGCCTTGCCCTTGACGATCTTCACGTACTCCTTGCGGCGCTCCTCGGTCAGCTCGGGGAGCGTCACGCGGATCTGCTTGCCGTCGTTGGAGGGGTTGGCGCCCACCTCGGAGTCGGAGAGGGCCTTCTCGATCTCGCGCATGGCGGAGACGTCGAAGGGGGTGATCAGGATGGTGCGGGCGTCCGGCGTCGCGAACTGCGCCAGCTGCTGCAGCGGGGTCATGGAGCCGTAGTAGTCCACCATCACCTTGGCGTACAGGCCCGGGTTCGCGCGGCCCGTACGGATCGTCGCGAAGTCCTCCTTGGCCGCCTCGATGGTGCGATCCATCTTGTCGGCGGTATCTGCCAGAGTCTCTTCGATCACGGTTCTCTCCTTCGCCGCGCGTACAGCACGGCCGTGTTCTGGCTCCCCGGAACGAAAACGGGGGGCAGTTTGAATCTCATCCTAGGTCACAACGCCCTTTCGGGCGCCGCTCAAGCCGCTCAAACGGTGACGGTCGTGCCGATCCGCTCGCCGCGCAGCGCGCGGGCCACGTTGCCCTCGCCCTCCATGCCAAAGACCAGCATGTCGAGCTTGTTGTCCTTGCACATGGTCATGGCGGTCTGGTCCATGACGCGGATGTTCTGGCGCAGCGCGTCGTTGTAGGTCAGCGTGTCCAGCTTCTTGGCCGTGGGGTCCTTGTGCGGGTCGGCCGTGTAGACGCCGTCCACGCCCGACTTGGCCATGAGCACCTCGTCGGCGTGCACCTCGAGGGCGCGCTGGGCGGCCACGGTGTCGGTGGAGAAGTACGGCAGGCCGGCGCCGGCGCCGAAGATGACCACGCGGTCCTTCTCCAGGTGACGGATGGCGCGGCGCGGGATGTAGGCCTCGGCGACCTGGGCCATGGAGATCGCGGACTGCACGCGCGTCTCGACGCCGGCCTGCTCCAGGAAGTCCTGCAGGGCCAGGCAATTCATGACGGTGCCGAGCATGCCCATGTAGTCGGCGCGCGAGCGGTCCATGCCGGACTCCGCCAGCTCGGCCCCGCGGAAGAAGTTGCCGCCGCCCACGACGATGGCCGTCTCGACCTCGCCCACGGTGCTGGCGATCTGCTCGGCGATGCCGCGCACGGTGCCGGGATCGACACCGAGCTTGCCTCCGCCAAACACCTCCCCGGACAGCTTGAGCAGGACCCGACGACGGCGGGTGGCGGTCTCATGCGACATGAAGGTCTCCTTGCGCGTGGTGCTGAAGTGTTCCTCATGGCCTTCATCGGTGGGGCCTTGAGGATTCTCCCACGAATCGTGCCCGGGTGAGGGCGTTCGCCGCCCGGCTCGTGGGGGCCGGTTGCGACAAGCGGACACAACAAAGGGCGGTCAGCCGGGGTGTTCCCGGTGACCGCCCTTCGTTGTTGGGGTGCGGTGATCCCCTAAAGGGTGATCAGGCGCCGACGCGGAAGCGCTCGAAGGCGACGGCGGTGGCCGAGGCCTCCTCGAGCACCTTGCCGACGGACTTCTTGGCATCCTTGGCGAAGGCCTGGTCCAGCAGCACGACGTCCTTGAAGAAACCGGTCAGGCGACCCTCGACGATCTTCGGCAGCGCGGCCTCGGGTTTGCCCTCGGCGCGAGCGGTCTCGTCGGCGATGCGGCGCTCGTCGGCGACCTTGTCCGCCGGCACGTCCTCGCGGGTGAGGTACGTGGGGGACATGGCGGCGATGTGCACGGCCACGTCGTGGGCGGCGGTCTCGGCGGCCTCGCCGGCACCGGCGACGGCCACGAGGACGCCAACCTGAGCCGGGAGATCCTTGGAGGTCTTGTGCAGGTAGGCGTCAACGACGTCACCCTCGACCTTGGACACGCGGCGCAGCTGCAGCTTCTCGCCCAGGATGGCACCGAGCTCGTCGATGGCGTCCTTGACGGTCTTGCCCTCGGCCGGGGCGGCCAGGACGGCGTCGACGTCGGCGGCGCCGGCCTCGACAGCGGCGGCCAGCACGGTGTTGGCCAGGGCGATGAACTTGTCGTTCTTGGCGACGAAGTCGGTCTCGCAGTTGAGCTCGATCATGAAGCCGACCTTGCCGTCAACGACGGTGGCGGCGACCAGGCCCTCGGCGGTGGCGCGGGACTCGCGCTTGGTGGCGCCCTTGAGGCCCTTAACGCGGATGATCTCGACGGCCTTGGCGGTGTCGCCGTTGGCCTCGTCCAGAGCCTTCTTGACGTCCATCATGCCGGCGCCGGTGAGCTCGCGCAGGGCCTTGATGTCAGCGGCGGTGTAGTTCGCCATGTGGGTAACCCCGTTCGTGTGAAGTTGATTCGTGGATCAGTGTCTTCGCGGCGTGGTGGCGCCGGAGACAACCGTGGGCCGGCCGGTCAGGCCGGCCCACGGTCAGTTGGTCAAACGAAGGCTTACTTCTCGCCCTCGGCGGCGGCCTCGGCCGGCGCCTCGGTGGCCTCGGCGGCGGGCGCCTCGGCCTGCTGGCCCTCGAGCAGCTCGCGCTCCCACTCGGCCATCGGCTCGGCAGCGGCCTCGCCCTTCTCGGCACCGTTGTGGCGGACCATGAGGCCCTCGGCGACGGCGTCGGCGATGACGCGGGTCAGCAGGTTGACGGAGCGGATCGCGTCGTCGTTACCCGGGATCGGGTAGGTGACCTCGTCGGGATCGCAGTTGGTGTCCAGGATGGCGACCACGGGGATGCCCAGCTTCTGGGCCTCGTCCACCGCGAGGTGCTCCTTCTTGGTATCAACGATCCACACCATGGAGGGGGTGCGGGTCATGTTGCGGATACCGCCGAGGTTGGACTGCAGCTTGGTCAGCTCACGCTTGAGGAGCAGGAGCTCCTTCTTGGTGTGGCCGGAGCCGGCGACGTCCTCGAAGTTGATCTCCTCGAGCTCCTTCATGCGCTGGACGCGCTTGGAGACCGTGGCGAAGTTGGTCAGCATGCCGCCGAGCCAGCGGTGGTTCACGTACGGCATGTTGACGCGCGTGGCCTGCTCAGCGATGGCCTCCTGGGCCTGCTTCTTGGTGCCGACGAAGAGCACGGAGCCACCGTGGGCCACGGTCTGCTTCACGAACTCGAAGGCGCGATCGATGTAGCCCAGCGACTGCTGGAGATCGATGATGTAGATGCCGTTGCGCTCGGTGAAGATGAAGCGCTTCATCTTGGGGTTCCAGCGACGGGTCTGGTGGCCGAAGTGGACACCGGAGTCCAGCAGCTGGCGCATGGTCACGACGGGCATGTCGTGCTCCTTTCGAACGGGGCACGCGCAGCGCGCTCCCGCCCTTATCGTTTGCGGTTGACGATCACTCCCCCTTGTGGGGAGTCATCCCTGGCATCGTTTGCCTCAGGGCTTGAGGCCACGCCGACCCACCGGAAGATTCCGGACCACGGGTGGGGGTGCCGCTCGCCTCCGAAAAGGCGGGCGGTGCGCGATGCGCGAAGTCGATGTGTGGCACCGCGTGCGGGCACACGACATCGCTCTTTCCATTGTAGGGCACGCGGCGGTGTGCTCGTGCACGGGGGCTGGTGCGCTCCCCCACACTTCCCCTCACCGTTTCCGCTTGTTCACATCGGGGCACGACGGCGCGGCGGGGCCGCCGCTGGCGGCGCACCCTGGGTGGATGGAGACAAAGAGGGGGCACGCGCAGGCGCGTGCGGAGGAAGCGCGAGCCGGTGTGGGCGCGCCGCGCCTGCCGGCCGGACGTCCCGAGGCGGCCGGCCGGGAGCACCACAGTCGTGTCCGCGGCCCTGAAGCGCGGCCGCGCTGGCTGGGTCGCGATGGCCGGGAACTCGGGACCGTCGCTGGGGCCGGGGCACGGGAGGGGCCCGAACCGCCCGATTCCCCTCCCCCGCTGGCGCCCCTGGCCTTTTCGCCGCGGGCCGCGCGCGTGCGGCTCGGCCGACGCCGCGGGGTGCTGATGCTGGGCCTGTCCACGATGGCGCTGGCCGCCGCGGCGGCGGGCGTCCCGCCCGTGGGCCGGGCGCCGGCGCCAGGGACCGGCTGGGAGAGCGTCGGCCTGCTGGAGGGTTACGACGCCCCCGAGCAGCGCTGGAAGCCGGGGCACCGCGGCGTCGACCTGGCGGCCCCGACGGGAACGGCCGTGGTGGCGCCGGCCGAGGGCACCGTCAGCTTCGTCGGCACCGTGGCCGGGCGACCCACCGTCTCGATCGAGGTGGGCGGGGGCTGGCGCACCACGCTGGAGCCGGTCGAGGCCATCGTTGCGGTGGGAGACACCGTGCGCGCCGGGCAGGCGATCGGCACGGTGGCGGCCGGCGGGCATTGCTCCGGGCGCTGCGTGCACTGGGGGCTGCGCGCCGGGCACGGTAGGGACGAGCGCTACCGCGATCCCCGCACGCTCGTGCAGGACCGACGGCCCTCGGTGCTCTGGATCGACGCGAACACCCCGCCGCGCTGAGGGCGCGACGGGGTGCTCGGCTACGGCTACGGCTACGGCTACGGCTACGGGCGCAGGCTCACGCGGCCGCGCATGTCCTCGAGCGAGGTGGCGCCCATGAGCTGCATGGTGCGCAGGGCCTCGTCCTTGAAGATGTCCACCACGCGACTCACACCGCGCTCGCCCGCCGCCATGAGGCCGTACAGGTAGGCGCGGCCCACCATGACGGCCGTGGCGCCCAGGCCCACGGCGGCGATCATGTCCGCGCCGGAGGTGATGCCCGTGTCCATGAAGACCTCGGCCCGGCCATCCACCGCGTCCACGACGCGGGGCAGGAGCTCCAGCGGCGTGGGGGCCCGGTCCAGTTGGCGGCCGCCGTGATTGGAGACGACCACGGCGTCCGCGCCGGCCTCAACCACCTCGCGCGCGTCCTGCGGGTCCTGGATGCCCTTGATCACGAGCTTGCCCTCCCACCGCTCGCGGAGCCAGGCCAGATCGGCCAGCTGCAGGGACGGGTCGAAGAGGGAGCCCACCACCTGGGAGGGGGTGCCCTCCTCGTAGCTGATGGAGGCGAATTCGAGCGGCTCGGTCGTGAGCATGTTGAGCCACCACTGCGGGTGCATCGACATGTCGGCAAACGTCTTGGCGGTGATCTTGGGCGGGATGCTGAAGCCGTTGCGCACGTCGCGGAGGCGGTTTCCGGCCACCGGGGTGTCGACGGTCAGGACCAGGGTGTCCCAGCCCGCCGCTCGGGCGCGGTCCACGAGATCCAGGCTCGCCTGACGATCGGTCCAGAGGTAGAGCTGGAACCAGAGGTTCGCGTCCGGTGCCGCCGAGGCGAGGCGCTCGATGCTCGTGGTGCCCATCGTGGAGAGGGCGTACGGCAGGCCGGCCGCCTGGGCGGCCCTGGCCACGGCGGGCTCACCCTCGTACTGCATCATGCGCGTGAAGCCCGTGGGGGCGAAGATGAGGGGCAGCGCCGACTCGCGCCCCAGAATGCTCGTGCTGAGGTCGATCTGCGAGACATCGCGCAGCACGTGCGGCTGAAACTCCACGCGGGAGAACGCGTCGCGGGCGCGGGCCAGGCTGATCTCGTCCTCCGCGGCGCCGGAGACGTACTCGAAGACGGCCTTCGGGGTGCGGCGACGCGCGATGCGTGCCATGTCCTCGAGCGTGTGCGCCGAGGCGAGGCGCCGCGAGATGGCGTCGCGCTCGATCGGCTTGAACTTCAGGTACTCGGCAAAGTCCCGCGGGCGCGGGATGCGTCGCTGCCCAAAGCTAAAGGGTGTCCCGGTTCCCGGGCTACTCATGGTGTTCCTTCCCGCCCGCCGCAAGCTCCGCGGCGGACGGTCTTCGACGCTACTCCCGTCAAGCGACGGCCCGTGAGTTGGCGTCAGGATGCGTCGCACGGGCCCGCACGCGGCTCGCGCGGCGATCGGGAGCACTCCGCCAGCCCGCGCTGCTCTAGGGCGTGTTGCTAAACACGTTCGGGGGCCTTGTGAGCGAGTCTTGGATGTGTGTCGCGTGATGTGATCTCTGAC
>NZ_QQXK01000034.1 GCF_003575975.1 Galactobacter valiniphilus
AAGCCCGGGAAGTTCTCCACCTCGGTGGTCTTCATGAGCTCGCCGCCGGCCTCAACGGAGCCGGCGATGACCAGCGGGGACAGGTTGGCGCGCGCCGTGTAGATCGCGGCCGTGTACCCGGCGGGGCCGGAACCAACGATAATGACGTCGCGCACGGCGTCGGTGTTCTGAGCGGCCACGTGAGCCTGCCTTCCTCGCTTGTTCAATCCGCCCCGAGCGGGGCGCATCTTCTCTGTGTGTCGTAACGGTCCGGTGCGCGGCGCTATTCCCACGCGCCCCTGCTCACCGGGCCGGTCAGGAGACCTTGATCTCGGAGACCTGGAAGCCGTAGGGGCGATCGGCCGAGCTCGGGGAGGCCAGGCGCGGCAGCTCCGAGACGGTGATGAAGACGTACTGCCCCTTGACCGGCTGGCCGCCGTTCACGGTGGGAGCCTCGAGCGTGGCGCCGGAGAAGGAGCCGGAGAACACGTCCTTGGCGGCGGAGGCCGACGGCGTGTCACCCACCGACACCTGGACCTCGCCTCCGGTGCCGCCGAGGCCGCTCATGGTCACGGAGGAGACGTCGGTCGCCTTCTCGAGTTTGACCATCAACGTGAACTCCTTGAAGAAGTTGCCGAAGGTCGGGGTCTTGTAGGAGTACGTGGAGAAGCGCGTGGACGACTGGCCGTCTGCGGCGTTGCTCGGCGAGGTGCGCCCGGCGTCGAAGAGATTCGACCACTGCGACTCGGCCGGGGCCACGAGCTCGGCGGAGGCCACCTTCGGCTTCGGGGCCGCCGGGGCCTCGCTGCTGGCGTCGCCGCTGCCGCTCGTGGAGGGGGCCGCGGAGGTGGCCGAGCTGCTCGGACCGGCGGTGGGCTGAGCGCCACCACCGCCGAGGGCCTTGACGGCCACCACCACGCCGCCGATCAACACGGCGACGAGCACGAGGCCGACGAGCAGGCGGGTCCAGCGATGGGAATCGGCGTCCTCGCGCTGCCCGGATCCGGCGGAGGCGGGGACGCGGGCCAAGACGTCGTCGGCCGCGGCGGCCACGCGCGCGCCGTCCGTGGCGCCGTCGGCGACCCCGGTCGCGCCGGGGCCGGCTTGCGCCGAGGCCCGGGACGCCTGCGCGGCAGCGGCGGCCGCAGCACCGGCGGCGGCCTCGCGCGGGAAGCGCGACGCGGCGCGGGCCTCGGAACCGCGCTCGGCCGCGGCCCGAGCGGCCTGCTCGTCGCTCGCGAGCTGGGATCCGGGAGCCGCGGCCGGGGTGACCGGCGGCGGCACGGGGGCGCCGACGGGCGGCAGGGGAGTGACGGGAGGGACGATCGCGGACGGCCGGGTGGAGTCGTCCTGCGGCACCGGCGCGGTCAGTTCGGTGACGGGCTCCGTCCGGGCGGGCGCGGCGTCCTGGGCCGCCTCACGGGCCCGCGTGGAGGCCTGGGCGGCCTCGGCTGCCGACTGCGGCGCGGCGGCGAAGGGGCCGGTCGGCGGTGCGGCGTTGCCCGCGTCCGCCACGGCGGCGTACCCGGCCGGGCCGGCGGCCTCGGGGCTCGAGGGGTCGACGAGCGGCGTGGGCGCGGTGGCCGGCGCGGCGTCGACGTCGAAGGGCTCGTCGGAGCGCTTGCCGAAGAGGCGCCCCAGGAGCGGGCGACGCTGCTGCTCGGCGGCCAGCTCCTGGTAGTACTCGGCGTCGTCCTCGTACACCTGCGGCTCCAGGCTGCGCGGCTCGCCGAAGATCTCCTGGCCGAGGGTGTCGGTCTGGAAGGGCTCGATGTACGGAGCGTCGGCCTCGATGACGAGGTCAAGCAGCGAGGTCGGATCGCAGAGATTGGCGATCAGGTACGTCGAATCGGCGTTGAGGCCGAGGTCGAGCACCTGCACCTCGGAGGGGCGCGTTCCCATGGCGATCTCGCGGGCGCTCACGGCCATGCGCGTGGCGTTGGCCGGCGCGGCGACGAGCAACGACACCGGGCGGTTGAGGACCTGGTCGGTGCCGTCGAAGACCATGTCGCCCTCGGCCGTGGCGACGACCTCGGCGGTGACGAGGTAACGGCCACCAAGCGTGGACCCGACGGTGATCTCTGCGGACACGTGCGTCTCCTTGAGGGGGGAATGCTGGACGGGGTCGCCCCCGATCTGTCCATGCTACCGGCCACCCCTTCAAGGACGCGGTTCCCCGGGTCGCGTTGCGAGCAGGGCCACGTTGTGGCCGGGTACGCCAGGGGCGGGCCGGCCGTTCGCGCAGCGCTCGCGGCGTCATGCGGCGGTCCACCAGCACCCAAAGCCCGCCGGCGCGGAGCCGGCGGGGAAGCTCGCTGAGGCGGGGCGGCCGGGGGTGAACCGGCACCTCCGACGGCCCGACGGCGTCGTCGTGCGTTGGCGGGCGCGACGCGCCCTGGGTGCCCTTCCGGGCACCCAGGTGACGGCACCCCCAGCGCCGGTCGGGCGACCCCGACCCGGCAGCCCCGGATCAGCGGCGGCGGGGGCCGCCCGGCAGGCGCCGGGCGAGCGGGCCCATGAAGTCCTCGAGCTCGGAGACGTGGGCGAAGCGCAGCAGGAAGAGGTAGATGACGCCCATGGTCAGGCCCGTCGCGACGATCGAGAGGATCGCCGGACCATAGCCGTTCCACGCGAAACCGAAGTCGAAGCCGCCCATGAACCACAGGACCACGGCGCCCGCGGCGCCGGAGAAGGCGGCCATGACGCCGATGCGGATGTACGCGTCCATGACGCTCACGGCCCCGTAGCCGCCGAGACGGCGCTTCACGGCCCAGTGGGCCAGGAGCGCCTGCGCCACGTTGGTGACGGCGTAGATGATGGCCAGCGCGTACGCGATCTGCGTGGCGGGCACCAGGAAGGAGGCGGCGGTGGCCAGGGCCAGGCCCAGGACGGCGTAGCCGCTCTGGATGAGCATGGGCGTGCGGGTGTCCTCCTGCGCGTAGAAGGTGCGCTGCAGGAAGAAGGTGTAGGACTTGGCCGGCAGTCCGAGTGCCGTGAGGGCGATGAGGATGCCGATCGCCGCGCCGGCGTCGTTGGCCGTGGCGGCGGCGGTGCCGCCGAAGAGCCGGCCGAGGGGGCCGGCCAGGACGATGAAGCCCACCGTGAAGAACATGATGGGCACCGCCGTGGTGCGCAGGCCCTTGTTCAGCATGGCACCGACCTCGTGCTGGCGCCGGTCGGTGAAGGCGTGGGAGAGCTCGTTGAAGAGCACCGTGGCCAGGGACAGCGCGAAGATCGAGTGCGGCAACACGGTGATGAGCTGCGAGATGTTCAGGGCCGCCTCGCCGGGCACCGAGGCGCCTGCCGCGCCCATGCTCTTGCGGGCCTCGGTCGCGGCGGAGACGAGCTTGCCGAAGTAGAGGTTGGTCAGGTTGCCGATGATCATGGCGGCGAGCGTCCAGGCGGCCATCTTGCCCACGTGCTTGAGGCCGATGCCGCGCCAGGAGAAGTCGGCGCGCAGGCGCAGGCCCAGCTTGCGCAGGGGCCAGATGAGCACGAGCGCCTGCACGGCGATGCCGAGGGTGGCCCCGCCCGCGAGCAGCACGGTCTGCGCTGTGCTCCAATCGCGCAGCTGCGTGGCGGGGGCGCCGTGGTAGCCCTGGAAGATCAGGATGAACGCGCCGAGCAGGATCAGCTGCAGCACGTTGTTCGCGACGGGCGCCCACATGTAGGCGCCGAAGCGTCCGTGGGCATTCAGGACCTGCCCCAGCACGGCGTAGAGCCCGTAGAAGAAGACCTGCGGCATGCACCAGTAGGTGAAGATCGTGCCGATGTGCAGCAGCTCGGTGCTCCACCCGGAGGAGAGCGCCCGCAGGATCCACGGCGAGGCCAGGGTGAGCAGCGCCGTGATGATGCCCATGACCACCACCGTGAGGGTGATGAGCTTGGACGTGTAGGAACCGCCCCGATCCGCTGCCTTGGAGGCCTTGATCAGCTGGGGGACCAGCACCACATTGAAGATGCCGCCCGCGAGCAGCATGAAGATGATGGTGGGGACCGTGTTGGCCTTCTCGAAGGCATCCGCCACCGAGGAGACGGAGCCGATCGCGATGGCCAGCAGGAAGGTGCGGACAAAGCCGAGCACGCGTGAAACGAGCGTGCCGGAGGCCATGAGTGCCACGGCCCGATTGCGCTTCACCGGCGCCGCGCTTGCTGCTGCGCGTTCGGCGAGTGGTTCAGAGGCCATGCGATTGGATGACCTCCCGGGCCAGGTCAGCGATTCTGCGTTCGTTGGGGAAGGACAGGCGGCGCGGCAGATCGCGCAGGGGCACCCACGCGACGTCGACGGCCTCGTGGTCCGGGTCCTTCTCCGTGGTCAGCTCGCCGCCGGTGGCGATGAGCAGGTAGTGGTGCACGGTCTTGTGCACGCGATACTGCGGCACGGTGAACCAATAGTCGATGGAGCCAAGGGTCGCGACGATCTGACCGGAAATCCCGGTCTCCTCCTCGACCTCGCGCACCGCCGCCTCGCGGTGGGTCTCGTTCCCCTCGGGGTGGCCCTTGGGCAGGCACCACTCGAGCCGGCCGCCGCGGTTGTACCGGGCGATGATCGCCACGGAGACGTGCGGGGAGTGGGGGTCGATGACGATGCCGCCGGCCGAGACCTCCTCCAGCGTGGGGATGCCGGCCGCGGCTTGCGCCGCCCGGTGCACGGAGCGCGTGGCCCGTGACCTCTCCCACGCGAGCGCCGCGGTCAGCGGCGTCCGCTTGCGCGGGTCGGGGACGGGGTGACTCATGCCCTTCACTCTAGTGGGTGGGCGTGCGGGGGGAGGGAGGCTGAAGCGCACGACGACGATGCGCCCTCCGCCTGGGTGCCTCGGGCTCGATCGCCCGCCGCGGCGCGGCGTGTGTCACCTCGGGCCGCCGCGGGCGGCCCGAATCTGGGAGGATAGGCGGGTGAATCCCGCACCCGCAGCGAACTCGTCCCTGCCCGCAGCCCTGCCCGCCGTGGCGATCGAGCTGGGGGAGCGTTTCGCGCAGCGCGGATACGAGCTGAGCCTCGTGGGCGGCCCCGTGCGCGATCTCTTCCTGGGCCGGGAGGCGCCCGACCTCGACTTCACGTCGAATGCGAACCCCGATCAGATCCTCGACACGATCGAGGGCTGGGCCGAGGCCACGTGGGACGTGGGGCGCGAGTTCGGCACCATCGCCATGCGCCGCGGCGACGATCAGATCGAGATCACGACCTACCGCGCCGACGTCTACGACGAGGATTCCCGCAAGCCGCACGTCCGCTTCGGCACGCGCCTCGAGGACGACCTCGCGCGCCGCGACTTCACCGTGAACTCCATGGCGATCCGCCTGCCGGGCGGCGAGCTCGTGGACCCCTTCGACGGCCGGGGCGACCTGGCGCTGGGGTTGCTGCGCACGCCGTCGGGCCCCGAGATCTCCTTCTCCGACGATCCCCTGCGCATGATGCGCGGCGCCCGCTTCGTCTCCCAGCTCGGCTTCGAGGTGGCGGCCCCCGAGCTCGCCGCGATGGAGTCCATGGCCTCGCGCCTGGAGATCGTCTCGGCGGAGCGCGTGCGCGACGAACTCTCCAAGCTGCTCCTCGGCGCGCATCCCGATCGCGGCATCGACGTCATGGTCTCGACGGGCCTGGCGGATCTGGTCATCCCCGAGGTGGCGGCGCTGCGCCTGGAGAAGGACGAGCATCACCGCCACAAGGACGTCTACGAGCACTCCCTGACCGTGCTGCGCCAGGCGGCCGAGCGCGAGGGCGGCCCCGAGGATCCGGTGCCCGGCCCCGATCTGGTCCTGCGCCTCGCCGCGCTCATGCACGACATCGGCAAGCCGGACACGCGCCGCTTCGAGAGCGGCGGAGCCGTGTCCTTCCGCCATCACGACGTGGTGGGCGCCAAGCTGGCCCGCAAGCGCCTGAAGGCCCTGCGCTTCGACAACGACACCGTGAAGGCCGTGGCCCGCCTCGTGGAGCTGCACATGCGCTTCTACGGCTACGCAGACGCCGGCTGGTCGGACTCGGCCGTGCGCCGCTACGTCACCGACGCCGGCCCGCTGCTGCACCGCCTGCACCTGCTCACGCGCTCCGATGTGACCACGCGCAATCGCCGCAAGGCCGAGCGCCTCGAGTTCGCCTACGACGACCTCGAGGCCCGCGTCGAGGAGCTCGCCGCGCAGGAGGAACTGGACGCGATCCGTCCCGATCTGGACGGCGGCGCCATCATGGCGGCCCTCGGCATCAAGCCCGGCCCGCTCGTGGGCCGCGCCTATTCCTTCCTGCTGGAGCGCCGCCTCGATCGCGGTCCGGCGAGCGAGGAGCAGGCGCTCGCCGAGCTGCGCGAGTGGTGGGCCCAGCAGCCCGAGAGCGCCGAGGCCTAAACGGCGCCGCCGCGGCGGTGACCGCGGCGTTCACCACAAAGTCATGCAAGAAAAACCCGCCCCCGGCTTTTGCCTGGGGCGGGTTTGCTGTTACCGTTTAACTCGTGATCGGGAGTTCCCAATGGGAAACGCGGTCGCAGGCCAACTACACAACTTCGCCGTAGACCCCGACAAGGTCGCTTGCGGCCCGAACCCAGCCATAAGGAGGTGGGACCAGATGATGAATATCCAGATCGGCTTCTATGCCGGAGCTCTTCGTGGATTCAATCCGTCCGTGCGCGATCGCGCCGGGATTGCCACCGTCACCTCCCCCACCTCGGTCCTGGGTTCGCTCTGATCAGCAGCTTCTGATCGCGCGCCGCAGGCGCACCACCGGTAGCGACCGGATCCGAGGCGGGATGAATTCCCACACTTTCAGCCTCATCGACAGGATTCATCGGTCATGGCCCGCAGCACCACTCTCACCGCACCCACCCCCAGCGCTCACCGCACCGAGCTGATCTTTGCCGGCCCCGCCGTGCTCAGGCAGCCGCAAGATGCGCTCGTCCGCCTGCCCAAGAAGGGAGGTGAAACGCGATGAAGCACCGCCAGAATGCCCGCAGCCGGTTCAAGACCGGCACCCCGTGGCATCCAGCCCCCGAGGTTCCCGGCACCGAGCGCGCCGAGAGGCTGCGCCTTGAAATGGAGACGCAGCTATGGACCGCTCGCTCGTTCCGCTGACGGACGCCCGTCGGCAGTTTCCGAGAAACGCAAAGGCCGCGCAGGCCATGAAGCCTGCGCGGCCTTCGCGCGTCCGGGGTCAGCCCCGGCGCGTGATCAGCGCTCGATCTCGCCGCGGATGAAGGCCTCGACCTTCTCCTTCGCGATGTCGTCGTTGTACTGCTCCGGCGGGGACTTCATGAAGTACGAGCTCGCCGAGAGGATGGGGCCGCCGATGCCGCGATCCAGGGCGATCTTGGCGGCGCGCACCGCGTCGATGATGACGCCGGCGGAGTTCGGGGAGTCCCAGACCTCCAGCTTGTACTCGAGCGAGACGGGGGCGTCGCCGAAGTTGCGGCCCTCGAGGCGCACGAAGGCCCACTTGCGATCGTCCAGCCACGCCACGTAGTCCGAGGGACCGATGTGGACGTCGTCCTCGGCCAGCTCGGCCGAGGTGTTGGACGTGACGGCCTGCGTCTTGGAGATCTTCTTGGACTCCAGGCGCTCGCGCTCGAGCATGTTCTTGAAGTCCATGTTGCCGCCGACGTTGAGCTGGTACGTGCGATCCAGCGTGACGCCGCGATCCTCGAACAGCTTCGCCATGACGCGGTGCGTGATGGTGGCACCGATCTGCGACTTGATGTCATCGCCCACGATCGGCACGCCGGCCTCGGTGAACTTGTCGGCCCACTCCTTGGTGCCGGCGATGAAGACGGGGAGGGCGTTCACGAACGCGACGTGCGCGTCGATGGCGCACTGGGCGTAGAACTTGTCCGCCTCCTCGGAACCGACCGGGAGGTAGGAGACCAGGACGTCGACCTTGGCGTCCTTGAGGGCCCGCACCACATCGACCGGGGCCTCGGTGGACTCCTCGATGGTCTGGCGGTAGTACTTGCCCAGGCCATCCAGGGTCACGCCGCGCTGCACGGTGACGCCCGTGGTGGGCACGTCGGCCAGCTTGATGGTGTTGTTCTCGGAGGCGTTGATGGCCTCGGAGAGGTCAAGGCCCACCTTCTTGGCGTCCACATCGAACGCGGCAACGAACTGGACGTCGTTCACGTGGTAGTCGCCGAACTGGACGTGCATCAGTCCGGGAACGGTGGTATTCGGGTCGGCGTCGCGGTAGTACTCGACGCCCTGCACCAGCGAGGACGCGCAGTTGCCCACGCCGACGATGGCGACCCGGAGAGGATGATCCGACACGAAATCGTCTCCTTGGAATGTCTTGATTCGCTCGACGCGCGCCGTGCTTGGACCGTCATGGTCAAGGCAGGCGCGCGCACAGTTGGAATCCAGTCTAGTCCAGGGAGCCTGTGAGCCGACGTGACGGACGCCCCACGCGGCCGGGGCCCTCCCTAGCCGGTCACCTGTCGCAGCAACTGCGAGGCCCGCAGGACCGGCTGGGGCAGGCGCGTGCGCAGGCGGGCCCGCCAGGCCCGGGAGCGCGCCCGCGCGATGATGGCGGGATCTTGGCTCAGCTCCCCGCGGCGCGCGCGCTCGGCGAGCTCGGCCAGCGCGGCCCCGGCGTCCGGCCAGGCCCGGCCGTCGGCGGAGGGGGTGTGGAAGTAGTTGCGTTGGGCCCAGCCGGGCTCCAGCGTCGGCAGGCGTAGGGCGCGCACCTCGGCGAGGGTGGTGAGCAGGCCCGAGCCGGTGAAGAGCGAGTTCAGGAGCCGCTCCGAGACGCCGAAATCGCTCAGGATGGCCACGGGGAGCCCGCGATCGATGGCCTCGATGGCTGCGGTCGAGGACACCGTCACGAGGGCGGTGCCCGGGGTCAGGAGCGGTGCGAGCGGCCCGGCCTCCCACGAGAGCTCGTTGCCGCGGACGAGCCCCTCGGCGATCAGCTCGTCCCAGAGGGCGTCATAGGGGAACGCCTCGCGGTGCGTCTGCGGCTCCCCCCGGCGCGCCCGCAGCTTGAGAACGGCGTCCACCCCGGGCCGCTCGCGCGCGCACGCCGCGAGCTCCAGCAGCACGCGGCGACGCTCCTCCCGCTCGAAGGGCATCTTGGCCTGGGCAGCGAACACGAGCCGCGTCACGGGTGCCTCGTTGGTGGCGGGAGGGGCGTGGTGATGAAGCATGGGGAGCCGGGCCAGGGCCATGGCCGGTGGCACGAGATCCTCGGCGGCGGCCGGCACGGCGGGGGAGGACTTCTCCTCCTCGGGCAGCGGAGCGTCGGCCGGATCGGGGCCGTCGTCGGCCGGCCGTTCCGGGTCCGGACCCTCGGCACCCGCGGCGTCCGGGGCGTCGTCGGGCACCGGCCCCACGCCCGTGAGCCCGCCCACGGGCAGGACGAGCGGCGCGGCCGGCAGGCCGCCGAGCCGCGCGAATTCCTCGCCTTCGGCGAGGGAATGCACCAAGAAGAGGTCGCTGAGCTCGCGGAAGGTGAGCGCGAGGCGCGTGGCGGGCAGGGCGATGCCCGGCAGCGCCGTCACGAGCGCCGGGCGGCGCGGCGAGCCGCTCCACTGCAGGAGCACCTCGCGGGCCACGGGCCCGGTGGCGGCGACCAGCACGACGTCGGGCGCCGGGTTCGCGTTGGCGGCGAGCCGCTTGAGCGGGAGGACGGCCGGGGTCCGACCCTGCAGGAAGGTGCCCTCGAGGGCGGCGCGCGTCTGCACGCTGGTGGGCTGCACGGGGGAGCGCACCACCATCACCTGGCGCCGCCACTGGGGCAGGTGCTCCAGGAAGTGGACGGCGTACTTCAGGTACGAGTCGGAGTCGGCGATGGCCAGGATGGTGCCGCTCACTCGGCGCTCCTTGGGGACGGGGACAGGACGGAGGACTGCAGGTGGGCCCGCAGCTCGGGGGACGCCGCGGCGGTCCACCAAGCGTCCGGAACCCGGCTGCCGTGCACGCGCACGTCCCGGCCACCGAGCAAGAGCCGCAGCGACGGGATGGCGGTGGAGGGCAGGGCCTGCACGCGCTGCCCCGGGAAGAGGCCGCGCAGGCGCATCTCCACCGGGACGGTATTGGGGCGCACCGTGATGCGCGGGTGCGCGGCGAGCCGCGCGAGGGCGTCCCCGCGCTCGCGGCGGTGCGGGAAATAGGAGAGCGGCCCCTCCTCGGTGAGTGACTCGACCCAGCGCAGGTACGGCTCCTCGCGGATGAGGCCGTCGGCGGCGAGGGCCGAGCCCACCACCATGGTGGGCTCGGAGAAGGTCTCCTCCACGGGCTGGGCGCGCAGCCACTCGAAACGGTGCCCCTCCACGGCCACGCCCACGTCGGCCAGGCGCCTCCGGAGCGCCTGTGGCAGCGGCATGGCGGTCACGACGAGCACCTTGCCCGCCGCGGCGCGCGCCCGCGTGAGGTGCCACATGGCCAGGCCGAGCGCCCGGCGCTGACTGCCGCCCGGCGCGCTCTGGCGCACGAGCGGCACCGGCTTCTCCGAGGCGAGCTGTTCCAGCAGGGCCAAGGTCGCGAGGCCGTCGTCGATGATGACGAGCTCGCGCTCGCCGAGCGGCGCCAGGAGGGCGCGCTGGACCTGCCCGGAGTGCAGATCGCCCACGCCCCAGCGGTGGTGGTGCGAGCCCCAGGCCGCGCCGAGCCCGCCGATCCCCTCGCGCAGCACGACGCCCGCGGGCAGCGCCCGCTCCAGCGTGGTTCGCGTCGATTCGAGGCCGGCGACGCCGGGGCGCAGGTTCACTGCCGTCGCGTCGCCCGTGAGGCCGGCCGTGTGCGCCTCGATGGCGCTGAGCAGCTGGAGCGGTGACTCCACCCAGAAGGTGGCGCGCCCGTGACGGGGGCGGGCGACGGCGCGGGGCGCGGCGGGGTGGGCGCGGCGCGGCGCGGGAAGCTGGCTCATGCGTTGCTGCCTCGCTGCCACCAGCGGCGCAGGCCGGAGGCCGCCCCCACGGCCAGGCCGGAGGCGGCGCCGACCACGCCGCGCGGCGTGGAGTGAGCGGGGAGGGGGATGCTCCGGGGCGCGGCGTCATCCTGCGCCGCGCCGCGGGTGCCCCGGCGGCTCGGGCCGCCGCGGCGACCGGCCGGCGGGGTCGCCTGCGACGTCGGGGAACCGGCTCGGGGTGTGCCCTGGGGACCGGAGCCCGGCGGGGTCCGCGGGCTCGGCGTCGCGGCGGCGTCGGCCTCGTCGAGGTGCAGCGACTTCGCGAGCCGGGTGGGCACATAGGCGCTGCGCAGGGCGGGCGAGTGCAACAGGGTGCGGGTCGCGGAGGGGCGCAGAGCGGACAACCGTTCCGGGGCCACGGCAAACGCGACGGCGTCGAGGAGCTGCTGCAGGGTGTCGCCAGCGCCGTCCTCTTGCTCCTCGGGGAGGGGAACGCCGCGGCGCAGCACGGCGTCGGTCAGGGCCAGCCGGGGCCGCCGCGCGTCGCACAGCGAGGCCAGGCGCGGCAGGAGCCGACCCGTCGCGACCGATTGAACGCGCTCGCCGCCGTGGGCGCGCAGGGCCAGGAGCCAGGGCTCGTCCACGGACAGGGTGAGCGCTGGAGCCACGAGCAGGTGCGCCACCGCGGCCGGCAGATCGGTGGGCAGGACGGCGCAGGCGAGCCCGTCCTCGGCGGCGGCCTCCGCCAGCCGCAGGGCGTCGGCGCGCCCGGTGCCGGGGCCGGGGAGGAACGCGAGCGCGCGCAGGCCGGTGTCGAGCGCGGCGTCCACGAGCCGGCCGGCCAGCCGCTGGGCCTCCGCCTCGGCGAGCGGCCCGAGCTCCGGCAGCTCCGTGCCGAGCACGAGCGCCGTGCGTTCCCCGGCGGAGCGCCACTCCTGGATGCGGCGCGGGGCCGCCACGGCGCCGGCCCAGGCCGCCGCCGCCTCCCGCAGCGCGGGGAGCGGCACCGGATGCCGGCGCAGCGTATCCCCGCGCTCGCGCAGCAGCACGGGGCGCAGCCCCGGGATGAGCTCGGCAAAGACGAGGTCGGTGATCCGCTCGAGCGTGCGGCGGGAGAGCTGGGAGGGGGTGGGGCTGGGAGCCCGCCCCCCGTCGTCGAGCAGGACGAGGCGGGCCTTGCCCGCCGTCGTGGCGAGGCGCTCGGCGGAGGCCGCCGCCGCGGCGTCAAGCACCACCACGGACGGGGCGAGGGAGCGGACGACGGCGGCCGCATCCGCGCGGGGGCCCAGGTCCAGGCACGTGTCCGAGGCGGGCAGGCGCAGGCCGGCAGCGATGGCCTCGCCCACCCCACGCCCCGCCGCGGTGCGCGAGTCGAAGACGATGACCCGGTCGCTGGACGCCGGAAGCACCCCGGCCGCCGTGGCGGCGAGCAGGGTCAGCAGCCCCGAGGGGCTCGCGGCGTGCAGCAGGAGGCGCATCTCAGGCTCGCTTGGACCAGGTCACGAGGCGGGAGCCCACGGCGGCGGCGGCGCGGCGCGAACCGCGACGCAGGCCGTCCGGGTCGGAGGCGCCGCGCACCACGCTGAGGACCTTGTTGGCGATCTCCTCGTTCTTGATGATGCCGTGCACGGCGCGATGGGCACGGCCGGGGGAGGACGGCGAACGGTGGGGCAGGCCGAGGGCCCGCAAGCGGCGCTGTTTGACGTAGCGATCCCTCAGCCCGGGCTCGGCGGCCAGGAAGCGCAGCGCCGTCGAACGCAGCTCGGGCAGCTGCTCCGAGCGCATCGCGTAGGCGATCGAGTCGATGAGGGCCTGCAGCCGGGCAGGATCCTCGGCGAGCCCGGCGTCCGCTCCGTCGCCGTAGAGGGCATCGGAGAGCACCAGGGGGACACGATTGGAGTTCTCGAAGGGGGCGAGCGCGTGCAGGAGGGGCCCCGTGCCCACGGCGCGCACCGGCACGGAGCCGAGGGCCCGTAGCGTGGCCAGCGTCGTGGAGAAGAAGGACACGACCCCCACGGGGGCGAGCCAGGAGGCCACCACCTCCGCCGGCACGGCGTCGTGGATGAAGCTCACCTGAACACCGGCGCTGCGCGCCGCGGAGTGGAAGGAACCGATCGACGAGGCCGAGGCGGCCGGATGCGGCTTGAACACGATCCTGCGCGCGCCGAACTCGAGCGCCGCCTCCAGCAAGAGGCGAGAGTGCTCGGCCTCGTGCTCGGGTGTCAGCAGGCCGAGGTCGCTCAGGTACTGGCCGACGACGAGCACCGTGGGCTCGGCCGCGTCGATGACGCCCTGCAGCGCGGGGCTCGGGGCGAGCGCGCCGGCCCAGGCGTCGATGAGCCGGGCGAAGGGTTCGAGGGGCGCCGCGACGAGGCGCGGCGAGGCCTCGGCAAGCAGGGCCGGCGAGAGGCCAGGTACGAGGTCGAGATAGACGAGCGTGCGCACCCGCTCGAGGATCTCCGGCGCGAGGCGATTGCGCGTGGGGCCGTAGCTCATGAGCCCGTCGGCATGCACCACGAGCGGGGAGGACGCGAAGACGGCGGCGAGGGCGCGGGCCGGGTTGACCTGCAACGACTCCAGGTAGAGCGTCACGTCTTCCTCGCCCAGGCCCCACGCCGCCCGCAGGAGCGTCTGAAACAGCGGTTGCTCCAGCCGGCGCGGGGCGAACTGGTGCGGGCGCAGCGGCCACAGGGCCGCGCCGAAGTCCACGACGTCGTCGAAGTCGGCGGCGAGGGCCTCGAAGCCGGCGGCCTCGCGCAGCGACGGCACGAGCTCCGGCTGGCGGGCCGAATCGACGAGCAGGAGCACGCGACGCTCGCCGTGGGTGTCGATGCTCCCCGAACGGAGCATGGAGCTCAGTGAGGCGACTTGATACAGGGTGGAGGCCTCGAAGACGTGGATCATGACGACACCGCCTTGCCCTGGAGGGCGAGCCACGGGCGCAGGACCCTGGCGCGGCGCGCGTCGACCTCGTCGAAGGCCTCGCGGAGGACCTCGGCGGGCAGGAGGGCCGAGGTCTCGCCGATGCTCTGGCGCATGCGGCGGCGCAGCTCGGGGGTCATGGCGCGGGAGCGCTCGAGCTGGTGAGCGCTGACCCCGAGGAGCTGACGGGCGACCTTGGGCAGGAAGCGCTCGGCCTCGAAATCCGCGGCGACGGCCTCGATGGCCAGGGCAAAGGCGCGCGTGAACTGCAGCTGCCGCTCGTCGAGGATCTGGGTCAGGGTGCCGCCGCCGCCGCGCCGGTACAGGATGCCGGGGGAGTCGACGACGGCGAGCGAGGAGGTGCCGAGGAAGAGCCGCCAGATCCAGGGGCGATCCTCCGCGGTGTGCAGGCCGTCGCGGAAGCGCACGAGGTCAAGCTCCTCGTGCACCCGGCGGTGGAAGAGGCCCGCCCACGCGTACGGGTAGTCGATCAGGGTGGTGCGGGTGGCGGGAAGGATGGTGTCGCGGGGGACCAGGGGCACCGAGCGCAGGCCGTGGGGGGCGCGGCGCGGCTTCCGGGTCCCCGCATGCTCCTCGATCAGGTCGGTGCGGACGAAGTCGACGCCGAGCGTGTCAAGGCTGTGCAGGAGCGAGGCGAGGTGCCCGGGGGCGAACCAGTCGTCGCCGTCCATGAAGCCCAGGGTGCGGCCCTGCGCTGCCGCGAGTCCGGTGTTGCGCGCCTCCGAGAGGCCACGGGGCTGCTCGTGCCGCAGCACGGTGAGGCCGGGGAGGGCGGGGGCGTACTCGGCGGCGACCGCGGCGGGATCGTCCACGGAGCCGTCGTCGACCAGGAGGACCTGCAGGCGGGACGGATCCTCGAACTGCCGCGTGAGCGAGGTCAGGGCGTCGCGCAAGAGGGGCGCTTGATCGCGGACCGTCACCACCAGGCTGACATCGTAGGAGGGCATGCCCTGGACGCTACGAGGCCGACATGGCCCCTACTCCACGCCAAGGTGAACGCGAGGCAAAGCGCTCGCCCAGGCGCCGGGGGTAGTCTCCGGGGGCATGCGCACCGTCCCAGCCTCCCTTGACCCAGGCGTCGTCGCCGGCATCGACGAGCGGCTCTCCGGCGTGGAGGCCGCCCACGGCGTGCGCGTGCTCTGGGCCATCGAATCCGGATCGCGCGCGTGGGGCTTCCCCTCGCCGGACAGCGACTATGACGCCCGCTTCCTGTACCTGCGCCCCGCCGCGGACTACCTGTCCCTGTGGCCCGTCCGGGACGTCATCGAGACGCCGCTTGACGCCGTCTTCGACGTCAACGGTTGGGACCTGGCCAAGGCCGTGCGTCTGATCGTGAAGGGCAACGCAGCGGCCCTCGAGTGGCTGCGCTCGCCCATCGTGTATTTCGGGGACGCCGCGTTCAGGGATCGTGCCCTGGCGCTCGCCGAGCGGGTGACGCGGCGCGAGGACCTCGGCCGGCACTACCTGCACGTGGCCCGCCAGCAGCGCCTGGGCCGGGCCAATCTCAAGCGCTTCTTCTACGTGCTGCGCCCGGCAGCCGCGCTGCACTGGCTCGCCGAGCACCCGGACCGCATCCTGCCTCCCATGGACCTGCCCACGCTGCTCGCCGAGGCGAACCCCGGCGCCGCCGTCCGCTCGGCGGCGGAGGGGCTCATCGCGCTCAAGTCCCGCACCCGGGAGATGGGGGCCGGGGAGGTGCCGGCGGTCTTGGCCGAGTTCGTGGAGCGCGAGCTCGCCCGCGCCGTGGTCTTCGAGGCCGCCGGGGAGGATCCGGCCGAGCGGGCAGCAGCGCGGCGCGACGCCGACGCGTTCTTCCGCGCCGAGCTGGCCCTGAGCAACTGAGCCCGCTGCCCCGTTTTTCACCCCCTCGCTGACTTTGCACCCCCTCGGCGTTTCTGCACCGTCCCGGGGACGGTGCAACGACGCCGCGGGGGTGAGAATCCGGGCACGGGGGTGAGAATCCGGGGCCGCCCACCCCAGCACGGCGGAACGCCGGGCCGCCCCGCGAAGGGGCGACCCGGCGTCGTCGAGCACTTCGGCTCGGCGGGCGGTGCCTACACTCGCCGCCCGCCGAGCCCGTCGGGCACGCTCAGGCGTCCACGCGGCGCAGGCGCGAGAGTGGGGCCAGCTCGCCCGGGAAGACGCGCTTCACGCCGTCGCCCAGGGCGTCCTGGAGGATGCGGATGTCGCGGATGAGCGAGGCGAAGCCCTTGGGCTCGAGCGACGCGGCCTGGTCCGAGCCCCACATGGTGCGATCCAGCGTGATGTGGCGCTCCACGGTCACGGCGCCGAGCGCCACGGCCGCGAGGGAGATCTGCAGGCCGCGCTCGTGGCCCGAGTAACCCACGGGCACCTGGTAGCGCTCGCGCAGGGTCTCGATCATGCGCAGATTGGCCTCCTCGGCCGGCAGCGGGTAGGTCGAGGTGGCGTGCATGAGCACGAGCTTGTCGGTGCCGAGGGTCTCCACGGCCTTGTCGATCTGCTCGATCGTGGACATGCCAGTGGAGAGGATGATCGGCTTGCCCGTCTCGCGCAGGGCGGTGAGCAGCTCGATGTCGGTGACCGAGGCGGAGGCGACCTTGTGGGTCACGGCGCCGAGGTTCTCCATGAACTCCACGGAGGGCACGTCCCACGGGGAGGCGAAGGCGTCCAGGCCGCGCTCGGCGGCGTAGGAGAGGAGCTCCTTGTACTGGGACTCGTCGAACTCCACGCGGTAGCGGTAGTCGAGGTAGGTCATGTCGCCCCACGGGGTGGAGCGGATCTTGTCGCGCATGTCCTGGGGGGTGGAGATCTCCGGCGTGCGCTTCTGGAACTTCACGGCGTTGGCGCCGGCCTCGGCGGAGATGTCGATGAGCTGCTTGGCCACCTCGATATCGCCGTTGTGGTTGATGCCGATCTCGCCGATCACGTAGACGTCCTGGTCCGGGCCAAGGAGGTTCTCGCCGATCTGCACGGGCTGGGTGGCGCGGGTGGAATCGATGGTGGTCATCGCGTGTGCCTTTCTTAAGGGACTCACGCGGTCGCGGTCGCGACCGGGGAGGTGTGGAGTTCCGGCGCCGGGGCGGCGCCGGGATGAACGTGAGAGAAGGGGGTGCCCGACGGCGCGGCCTGGGCCGCCGCTCGACCGGCGAGCACGCGCTCGCAGGCCTCACGGACGGCGCCGTGGCCGCCGCTGGCGGCCAAGGTCAGGCGGGCCTCGGCGAGCACCTCTGGGCGGGCGTCCGCCACGGCGAGGGGCCAGCCGACGAGGCGCAGCGCGGGCAGGTCGTTGACGTCGTTGCCGAGGTAGGCCACGCGCCGTGGGTCGAGGCGGTGCTCCCGCATCCATTCGCGCAGGGCGCCGGCCTTGTCGGCGATGCCGTGCAGGACGGGGACGCCGAGCTTGGCGGCGCGGGCGCTCACCACGGGGTTGACCTCCGTGGAGAGGATGAGGAGGGGGACGCCGGCGCGGGTCAGGCGGGAGACGCCGAGGCCGTCTCCGCGATTGACGCGCACGGTCTCCGTGCCGTCCTGGCTGACGTACGCGGCGTCGTCGGTGTGCACGCCGTCGAAGTCGGTCACGAGCGCGTCCACGTCCAACAGCGCGGCGGAGCCGGCGGCGTGGGCGCGGCGCGCGGCCAGCTCGGAGACGGCCTGGAGGTCCTCCAGGGTGTCGATCTCCGGCGCGGTCCAGGCCGGCACCTCGAGGATGTCGATGGTGCCGAAGAAGCGATGGCGGCAGGCACGCAGTCCGGAGGTGCGCATGGCGTAGAAGGCGCCCGTCTCCCGGTACTGGGGCGCGCGGTCCTGGCGGCGCGGGCGGTGCGCTGCCTCGTGCCCCACGGCAAGCACGTTGCCCGCGGTGTCTCGAGTCCAGAGGAAGCCGTGGTCCTCCACGGCGGAGAAGCTCACGTCGGCGGAGCCGACAAGCACGCGGCGGATGGCCTCGTCCAGATCGGCGGGGTCGATGAAGGGGGAGGTGCACTGCAGGAGCACCGTGATGGTGGGCTGCGGCTGCCCGTTGGCGGCGAGGGTGTCCAGCGCGTGGAGCACGGCGGATTCGCTGCTCGCCGTGTCGCCGGAAAGCTCGTCGGGGCGCTCCACGATGCGGGCGCCGGCGGCGACGGCCTCGCGGGCGATCCCGGCGTGGTCGGTGCTCACGAGGACGTCGGTGACGAGGGCGGCCGCCCTGGCCGCGTCAACGGCCCTGGCCACGAGCGAGCGGCCGGCCACGGGCCGCAGATTCTTGAGGGGGACACCCTTGGAGCCACCCCGGGCCGGGATGACGACGACCACGCGGTCGGTGCGGTGGGTGTGCTCTGCTGCGTTCACGTCCACGACGCTAAGGAGCCAGGGTGACGCCCACACCGGGGCTGGGTGAATGCCAGGTGACGAAGCCGAACACTTTGCGTCACCCGGCCCGCGCAAACGGGCCGCCCCCCCTTTAAGCAAGGGACGGCCCGTTCGCGAGCGGTGGATCAGCGGCGGATCAGTAGGTGCCGGGAATGTACCCGCCCTTGCAGGCCGAGATCAGTGCGGAGGACTTGCGGTAGTCGCCAGTGGCGCTGGTCATCTCCTTCATGAGGTCCACCATGCCCTTGGAGTCGCGCTCCTTCATGGCGGTGCCCATCTTCTGGTTGAAGTTCGCCAGGGCAGAAATGGCCGTCTTCACCTCCGCGATGGTGGCCTTGGCCTCGAGCGCCTTGAGCTGCTTGGCGCGCGTCAGGTAGCTCTCGTAGGCCTTGTCGGAGGGGAGCGACGAGTCGCGGTACAGCATGGCGTCGCGGGCCGAGGAGCAGACGGCCTTGTCGGCGTTCCACTTGTCGGTGGGGCTGTACGGGCGCTCGCTCCCCGTCGGGGTGGGCACGGGTGCCTCGGAGGATTCCGTCGGGAACGGGTCGTCGGAGGACTCGGTCGGGAAGGGATCGTCCGAGGACTCGGTCGGGAAGGGGTCCTCGGAGGACTCCGTGGGGACCGGGGTGGTGCTTGACGGAGCGGGCGGATCCACCGTGGTGGTGATGGTCGGCACGTCGATCGACGGGGCAGCCCCGGTCACGCCGACGCCCGGGACACCCGGCACCCCTTCGCCGGCGGCGCACGCCGTGACGGCGAGCGCGAGCACTCCGACGGCTGACAAGGACAAGAAACGCGGCAAGGTCTTTTTCATGGGATGTTCCCCTCGACATCGAGCATGAGTTGCTGACGGCGTCAGGATACATCCAATCCTTGGTAAAAGGACCCCCGGCCCGCCTCCCCCGTAGGCTGGGGCGCATGTCGAGCCAGGATCCCCAGGGACATCACCGCCGCGGTCCGCTGCGCATCACGGTGCCCAGCCGCAACGATGCGTTCCTTCGCTCCCTCGTGGGCGCCATCGGCGGCCCGCTGGGCCGCCGCACGGAGCCGGGCGTCGTGAGCCCCGGATTCTGGCGGGTCGAGCGCGTGCTGCTCGTCATCGTGACGGTCTTCGGCCTGCTGGCCGTGCTCTCCAAGGACGTGTGCAGGCAGAACGGCTGGGGCGGCGCCCAGAACGCCTTCGTCGGCATGTGTTACTCCGACTGGACGGCGCTGTGGGGCGGCCGCGGCTTTGCCGCCGACCCCTGGGCGCCCTTCACCGGCTCCTCGGGGGAGCCCTTCGAGTACCCCGTCCTCATGTCTGGCATCGCCTCGGTGGTCTCGCTGCTCGTGCCGCGCTCGCTCGAGCCGGGCCAGCAGCTGCTGGCCTACTTCGACATCAACACCTTCCTGGCCGTGGCGCTCTGGGCCGTGGTGGTCCTCGCCGTGGCCAAGTCCTCCGGGCGCCGGATCTGGGACGCCGCGATCGTGGCGGCGAGCCCGGCCATGCTCTTCGCGCTCACGGTGAACTGGGACATGTGGGCCGTGGCCATGCTGGCGCTCGGGCTCCTGGCCCTCGGCCGCGAGCACCCGTGGTTGGCCGGCGCGCTCATCGGCCTGGGCGCCGCGACCAAGCTCTACCCGGCGCTCGCGCTGGGCGCCCTGCTCGTCATCGCGATCCGCACGGGCATCTACAAGCCCTTCTTCAAGGTGGCGGCGGGCGCCGCCGCCGCGTGGCTCGTGGTCAACGTGCCCTTCGCGATCGCGTCCTTCGATCGCTGGTGGACCTTCTACTCCTTCAGCGGCAGCCGCGGCGCTGGCAACTCCTCCGTCTATCAGGCGTGGGACCTCTCGGTGGGCCGCTGGCTGCCCGCCCTGCAGACCACCCCGAGCGCCATCACGATCATCGGCTTCGCCGCCTTCGCACTGGCCTGCCTCGGCATCCTCGCGCTCGGCATCACGGCGCCGCAGCCGCCGCGCGTGGCCTCGCTCGTCTTCCTCGTCGTTGCCGCCTTTGTGCTGGTCGGCAAGGTCTACTCGCCGCAGTTCGTGCTCTGGCTCGTGCCGCTCGCTGCGCTCGCGTACCCCCGCTGGCGCGCCCTGCTGACGTGGCAGCTCTTCGAGGTGGCCCACTTCGCCGGCATCTGGATGTACCTCTACATGCACTCGGGCGACGAGAACGCCAAGGGCCGCTTCCCCGACGAGCTCTTCGTGCTCCTGATCCTGGGCCACATGGTCTCGCTCGGCTGGATCTGCTTCCTCGTGGTGCGCAGCGTCCTGCGCCCCGAGACCGACCCCGTGCGCCGCGTGGGTCTCGTGGATCCGCTCGGCGGCCTCTTCGCCGGGCGGGACGCCTACCCGCCCAAGCGCCCCGCGCCCGCCCCGATGCCGGGCGCGCGCCACGCAGCGCCGCTCACGGCCCCCGTTGCCGTGCCGGTCGGCGCGGTGCCGCTGGGGGCCGGGGCCCCCGCCGAGGCACCCGGCACGCCGCCCGCCGTCGTGCCCTCGCTCGAGGACGCCCCCTCCCTGGAGGGGGCGGCGGACGCCGCCCCAGTGCCCGACGCCGCCCCGGCAGCGGGTGCCCCCTCCCCCTCGCGGGGGAGGAACGGCCGGGAACCGAGCCGGGGGATCATCCCTCCGGGTCATGACCGGGCGGGCCCGGGGCCGATAGCGTGGGCGGCATGATCGAGATCAGCCACCTGAGCAAGGACTATGGGGGAAAGGCCGCGCTGAGCGACGTCTCCTTCACCGTGCAGCCGGGCCAAGTGACGGGCTTCCTCGGCCCCAACGGCGCCGGCAAGTCGACCACCATGCGCATCCTCATGGGGCTCGAGACCGCCTCGAGCGGCACCGCCACCATCATGGGCCGCCCCCTCGCGCAGCACCCGGCGCCGCTGCGCACGGCGGGAGCGCTGCTGGACGCGCGCTCGCTGCACCCGGCCCGCAAGGCCCGCACCTCGCTCCTGGCGCTCGCCGACTCCAATGGCCTGCCCGCCCAGCGCGTGGACGAGGTCCTCGAGCTCACGGGCCTGGGCGCCGTCGCCGACAAGCGCTCGGGCGGCTTCTCCCTCGGCATGGGTCAGCGCCTCGGCATCGCCGCCGCGCTGCTCGGAGACCCGCAGGTCCTCCTCTTCGACGAGCCGGTCAACGGCCTGGATCCGGAGGGCGTGACCTGGGTGCGACGGCTCTGCCGCGACCTGGCCTCCCAGGGGCGCACCGTGCTGATCTCCTCCCACCTCATGTCGGAGATGGCCCAGACCGCCGACCGCGTGGTGGTGATCGGCCGCGGCCGGATCCTCGCCGACGCCTCGCTCGAGGAGTTCACCTCGCGCCTCGGCGAGAACCACGTGCTCGTGGGTGCCTCCGACACCACGGCGCTCGGCAACGCGCTGCACGCAGGCGGCGCCGATGTGCGCCGGCTCGACGCGAACCGCCTCGATGTGCGCGGCTTCGACGCCGCCCACGTGGGCCGCGTGGCCTTCGAAACGCAGGTCATGCTCAGCGAACTCACGCAGGTGAAGACCTCCCTCGAGGACGCCTACCTGCGCCTCACGGCCGCAGAGGTCGAGTACCGCTCCGGGGTCCAGACCCCCCAGCCGCAGGAGGTCCTCCGATGAGCGTCCAGGGTGCGTACACGCGCGATACCGTCCCCGAGAACCCGAGCCTGGCCGGCGCCCGCGTCACCTTCTGGCGCGTGCTGCGCTCCGAGTGGCGCAAGCTCTGGTCGCTGCGCTCGGCGACCATCCTGTTGCTCTCCGGCGCCGTGGTCATGGTGCTCTTCTCCGCCGGCGTCTCGTTCGCGATCGGCTCGCAGGCCGGCGAGTACGAGGTCAAGGCCCCGTGGTTCCTCGTGGCCCAGATGGGCGGGTTGGGCCTGCAGATCGGCGCCCTGCTCGTCGCGGCAAACGCCGTGGTGCAGCTGGCCGGCGAATACACGACCCACACCGCCGTCAGCAGCTACAGCGCCGTGCCGCGGCGCGGGCTCGTCTACGGCGCCAAGGTGCTCCTGCACGCCGTGCTCGGCTTCGTCTTCGGCACCGCCATGTACGCCCTCGCGAGCCTCGTGTCCGCCCTGGCCTTCAACCTGACCGGGATGGGGGCGCAGAGCGATGGTCGCATGCTGAACGAGGCCCTCATCTCCGGCCTCTACGTCATGGTGATCGTGTGCATGGCGCTGGGCCTCGGCGCCCTCATGCGCAACACCACGGGCGCTGTGGTGACCGTGGCCGTCTTTGTCTACGTCATCAGCAATGTGCTCGTGGGCCTGGCCTTCATGGGCAACAAGTTCGTCGGCTGGATCAGCAATCACCTGCCCACGGCCGCGGTGGACGCCCTGCGCCCCTCCGCGAGCCTGCTCTCCGGCGCCACGACGGAGGACATCGAGGCCGCCGGCATGACCGCCGTGGATCGCCTCGCCACGTGGGACGTGTGGCTCATGATCGGCTTCTGGGTCATCGTTCCGCTCGTGCTCGGCTACGTCGCAACCGTGCGCCGCGCGGTGCGGTGACCGCCGCCGTGCCACCCACCGAACGCGCCGAGGGCGCGTCCCCCACGGGGGACGCGCCCTCCGGCGCGCCCGGCACCCCAGGCAACGGCCCGACGTCGGGCGCCTCCTCCCAGCCCGCCCCGCCGCCCGCCGGCTGGGACGCCCTGCGCGGGATCCCCGACGGAGACGACGTGTGGCAGGCCCTGGGGGACCGCCACCACTCCAAGCTGCGCCGCTACGTGCGCGCGCATCCGCTGATCATGGACTTCGCGGTCTGCGCGGGCTACATCCTGCTCTCGCTGCTCACCATGATCTTCTCGATCGCCCAGACCGATCCCTCCTGGCCGTGGGTCTTTGCCGTCATAGCGCTCATCGCCGGGGCCCTCTTCTTCCGCCGCCGCTTCCCGCTGGCGGTGCTCGTGATCGTGACGGTGCTGGAGCTTGGGTCCATGCTCCTGGCGCTGCCGCTCTCGTCCATGGGCATCGGTCTGTGGTTCGCGCTCTACGCCGTGGCTCGCCAATACGCGGCGGCGCGCGTGTACACCGTGGCCTTCATCGTCACGGTCCTCGAGGGCGTCTGCCTGCTCATTTGGTACGCCAAGTCGGGCTCGTGGGACGCGCTGGCGGAGGGCGCCGACCCGGCCGCGCATGTGGTCCTGTTCGTGATGCTCGTGGGCAGCTACGCGCTCGTCAACGCGCTCGTGGTGTTCTTCGGCGCCTGGGTGCGTAATCAGCGCCTCCACGAGGCGGAGCTCGAGGGCTGGGCCCGGCGGGCGCAGGACCTGGCGCGCGGCCGCGAGCGCAACCGCATCGCCGGCGAGATGCACGACATCGTGGCGCACTCGCTCTCCGTCATGATCGCGCTGTCGGACGGCGCACGGAAGGTCGGGGCCAAGAACCCGGAGCGCGCACTGTCCGTCATGGGAGACGTGTCGAAGACGGGCCGAACGGCGCTCGCCGATCTGCGCCGCAGCCTCGGCGTACTGCGTGCCGAGGGCGGGGACGCACCGCTCGGCCCCGCGGGCGCCGGTGCCGACCTGGACGAAATGCTGGACGGCTTCCGGGCCACGGGACTGCCGCTGCGCGTGGACCGCCAGGGCCTGCTGCCCGAGGACCCGGCCCTGCGCCTGAGCGCCGTGCGGATTGTGCAGGAGTCCCTGACGAACGCCCTGCGCTACGCCAAGGAACCGAGCGAGGTGCTCGTCTGGATGCGCGCGGACGAGCACGGCGTGCACCTGCGCGTGCGCGACGACGGCCGCCACGCGAGCCGTCGGCCGCGCTCGCAGGGCAGCGGCATCGGCCTCTCTGGCATGGTTGAACGCGCCAGGCTTTTCGGCGGCTCCGTCACGGCGGGCCCGCTCGAGAGCGGTGGATGGGGGGTGGAGGCCTGGCTTCCCGCCCCGCAGGGACAGGAATCGCGGGCCGCGCGCGGCCGGGAAGAGGAGTCATGAGCGAGAACACGATCCGGGTGGCCCTGGTGGACGATCAGCCGCTGCTGCGCACGGGCTTCGGCCTGATCCTCGACGCGGAGGACGACCTGGACGTGGTGGGCGAGGCCTCCGACGGCGCCGCCGCGGTGCAGCTCGTGGCGCGGCTGAAGCCCGACGTGGTGCTCATGGACGTGCGCATGCCCGTCATGGACGGCATCGAGGCGACGCGGAGGATCGTGGGGGAGTTCCCCGACACCCGCGTCATCATCCTGACGACCTTTGACCTGGACGAGTACGCCTTCAACGGCCTCACGGCCGGGGCGTCGGCGTTCCTGCTCAAGGACGTTGACCCCGAGGAGCTCGTGCGTGCCGTGCGGCTCGTGGCCAGCGGCGACGCCGTGGTGGCGCCGCGCGTGACCAAGCGCCTCCTCGAGGCCTATGTGCGTCCGGGCGGCGCCGCGAAGGCCACCGCCACGGCGGCCCTCCCCGTGGTGCCGCCGGAGGTGGCCCGCGGCCTGGCCGAGCTCACCCCGCGCGAGCGCGAGATCCTCGGCGCCATGGCCGCCGGGCGATCGAATCAGGAGATCGCCACGGAGTTCTTCGTCTCCGAGGCGACCGTCAAGACCCATGTGCGCCGCGTGCTCGCCAAGCTGAACCTGCGCGATCGCGTGCAGGCCGTGGTGTTTGCCTACGAGTACGGGATCGTCACGCCGGGCGGCGAGGGCTGAGGCCGGCCCGTCCACAGCGCGACGGCGCCGTGCCCGGCTGAGGCGGGGACGGCGCCGTCGTGCATCTTGGGCCGGCGCGGCGTGGCCGCCTCAGGCGGCCGGCTCGCCGATGCGCTCCAGCGCGTCGATGACGAGGTCCCAGAAGCGATCGGCGTCCAGGTCGCGGCCGGCCCAGGTGGGGCAGTCGGCGGGGGCGGGGGAGCGCAGGTCGACCACGGTCATGCCCGTCGTAAGGCGGCCCTGGGTCTCCACGTCGATGGGCGCGTTGACCGTCGTGACGAGGCTGGGGTCGATGACGTAGGCGACGGCGCAGGGGTCGTGGACGGGCGGGGCGTCGAAGCCCTGGTTGTCCTCGTAGGCCTGGGTGAAGAAGTCCATCAGCTCGTCGACGAAGCGGGCGGGGCCCGTGCCGAGGGCCAGGACGCGATCGCGTACGGCGCGCGTCGCGAGCGCCCGGTGCGTCACGTCGAGGCCGATCATGACGACCTTCCAGCCGGCGGAGAAGACGATGTGGGCGGCCTCGGGGTCCACCACGATGTTGAACTCGGCCACCGGGGACCAGTTCCCCTCGTGCACGCCGCCGCCCATGAGGACGACCTCCTTGACGCGCTCCACGATGCGCGGCTCCTTGCGCGCGGCGAGGGCAATGTTCGTGAGGGCGCCCGTGGGGACGAGGGTGACGGTGCCTGGTTCGTGGGCCATGACGGTGTCGATGATGAGGTCGACGCCGTGGCGCGCATCAAGCTCGATGGTGGGCTCGGGCAGGACCGGGCCGTCGAGACCGGACTCGCCGTGCACGCCGTCGGCCACCTGGACCTCCCGCAGCAGCGGGCGGTCCGCGCCGGCCGCGAAGGGCACGCCCGTGATCCCGGCGACGCGCGCCACGGAGAGCGCGTTGCGCGTGACCTTCTCCAGCGTCTGGTTGCCGGCCACCGTGGTCACGGCGAGGAGCTCGACCTCGGGGTTGCCCCACGCGAGGAGCAGGGCGACGGCGTCGTCGTGCCCGGGATCGCAATCGAGGATGATCTTGGCTGCCATGGTGCTCCTGGGTGGGTGGGCCTGCGTGCCGCCGGCGGCTGGCGCTGGGCGCCGGGTCCCGGCGCGGGCTCCCAGTATCCCAGCGCGGGCGGGGGGGGCGGGGCAACGGTGCGGGCTAGCATGAGGAACACCCCACACGCTTCTCCCCAAAGAAGGTCCGCATGCCCGTCACCCCGGCAGCCCTGAACCACGCCGAGGACCTCGCCGACTTCGTCGCCGCGTCCCCCTCGAGCTACCACGCGGCCGAGGAGGTGGCGCGCCGGCTCGAGGCCGAGGGCTTCACGCGGCTGAACGAGGACGAGGCCTGGCCCGCTCAGGCCGGCGGGCGTTTTGTGGTGGTGCGCGACGGCGCGGCGATCGCCTGGGCCGTGCCCGCCGCTGCCTCCGCGACGACGCCCGTCAACGTCTTCGGCGCCCACACCGACTCGCCCGGCTTCAAGCTCAAGCCCAAGCCCACCACGGGCGCGCAGGGCTGGC
Source organism: Galactobacter valiniphilus (assembly GCF_003575975.1). Taxonomy (GTDB): domain Bacteria; phylum Actinomycetota; class Actinomycetes; order Actinomycetales; family Micrococcaceae; genus Galactobacter; species Galactobacter valiniphilus. Next base: position 26,212 of record NZ_QQXK01000034.1, read on the forward strand.
TGCAGGCCGGCGTGGAGGTCTACGGCGGCCCGCTGCTGAACTCCTGGCTTGATCGCGAGCTGACGCTCGCCGGCCGCCTCGTGCTCGACGACGGTTCCGTCGCCCTGGCCTCCACGGGTCCCCTCCTGCGCCTCCCGCAGCTCGCGATCCACCTGGATCGCGGGGCCAACGAGCACCTGGCCCTGGAGAAGCAGGCCCAGACGCAGCCCGTGTGGGGCCTCGGCACGCCCGCCGATGCCGATCTGCTCGGCGAGGTCGCCGCGGCCGCCGGCGTGGATGCCTCCCGCATCCGCGGTTTTGACCTGGTCGTTGCCGATTCCGCGCGCGGCGCCGCGTTCGGCGCCGGGGACGTCTTCTTCGCCTCCGGCCGCCTCGATGACCTGGCCAGCGTGCACGCCGGCACCGTGGCGCTCGCCGCCGGCGCCCCCGCCGTGGTGGAGGGCGGCGCCTCCATCGCGCTGCTCGCCGCCTTCGATCACGAGGAGCTCGGCTCCGCCTCGCGCTCTGGCGCGGCCGGCCCGTTCCTCGAGGACGTGCTGGAGCGCGTCTACGCGCAGCTCGGCGCCGGGATCGAGGAGCGCTACCGCGCCTTCGCCGCCTCCTGGTGCCTCTCCTCGGACGTGGGCCACTCGGTGCACCCGAACTACGCCGGCAAGCACGATCCGAACGTGCGCCCCGTGCTCGGCTCCGGCCCGATCCTCAAGATCAACGCCAATCAGCGCTACTCCACCGACGCCGTGGGCGCCGCGGCGTGGGCCGGCTGGTGCGAGGCGGCCGGGATCGCGAGCCAGGAGTTCGTGTCAAACAACGACGTGCCGTGCGGCTCCACGATCGGCCCCATCACGGCCACGCGCCTGGGCCTGCGCACCGTGGACGTGGGCATCCCGATCCTCTCGATGCACTCGGCCCGCGAGCTGGCCGGGGTCTCCGATCTGCACGATCTCTCCCGCGTGGCCGGGGCGTTCTTCTCCGCCTAGGGAACGCCGTGCGCGCGGCGTGAGGCCGGGGAGGGGAGACCCTCCCCGGCCTTTCTTGTGCGCCCGCCGCGGCCGACGCCTGGCGGCTTCACGCCCCGCTCGGCCCGCGGCCACCTGCCGTTCACCGGCACCTGATGTCCTAGGGGGCATGCCCAGCGCCCGTGACATCGTGATCGACCCCGCCGGGCCAGCACCCCGCCGTTTCTTGCCCGAGGTGCAGGCCCTGCGGGCCCTCGCCGTGGGCCTCGTGGTGCTCTATCACCTGTACCCGGCAGCGGCCCCCGGCGGCTTCGTGGGCGTCGACGTCTTCTTCGTCATCTCCGGCTTCCTCATCACGGGGCACCTGCTGCGCGAGGTCGAGGCCAACGGGCGCGTGTCGCTCCCGCGCTTCTGGGCCGCCCGCGTGCGGCGCATCATGCCGGCAGCGCTCGTCACGATCGCCGCCGTGGTGCTCGCCGCGCTCCTCATCTGGCCCGTGACCCAATGGGCGGAGATCTCCAAGCAGGCGCTCGCGAGCGTGTTCAGCGTGCAGAACTGGGTGCTCGCCTTCGACTCCGTCGATTACCTCTCCAAGGACAACCAACCCACCGCCCTGCAGCACTTCTGGTCGCTCGGGGTCGAGGAACAGTTCTACGTGTTCTGGCCCTTCGTGGTGATGGCAGCCGCCGTCCTGGCCGGCTGGGCGGTGCGCCGCGCCGCCCGGGCGAGCGGGCGGCGTCGTGCCCCCGCCCCGCCGCGCGTGCGCGCCTGGGCCGTGCTGATCTTCTGCGCCGTGCTGCTCGCCTCGCTCGCGTATTCCTTCGCCCTCGTGCTGGGCTCGGACCCCTCCGCCTACTTCGTCACGACGACCCGCGTGTGGGAGCTCGCGGCGGGCGGCCTGCTCGCCGCGCTGCTGCCGGCCGCCGGCTGGTCCGCCCCGGGCTGGGTGCGCCGGCTTGTGGCGCTCGCGGGCCTCGCCGTGCTCGTGTTCGTGGCGCTGCGCTACACGGCCCAGACGCCCTTCCCCGGGCCCGGCGCCGTGCTGCCCGTCGTGGGAACGCTCGCCATCATCGCGGCGGGGCGGACCTCAGGGTGGGGCTCGCTGCACCCCCTGACCGACTGGGCGCCGGTGCAGTGGGTCGGCAACGTCTCCTACTCGCTCTACCTGTGGCACTGGCCGGTGGTGGTCGCCTTCACGCAGTTGGCCCTGCGCAAGCCGCGCTGGTGGGAGGCCGTGCTGCTCCGGTTGCTCGGCCTGGCCCTCGCCGCCGCGAGCTACTACCTGGTCGAGCGGCCGGCGCGGAACTGGCGCTTCACGGCCCGCCACACGTGGCGCGCCCTCGGCATCGGCGCGGCGGCGACGGCGCTGGTCGCGGCCGTCGCCGTGGTGCCGAGCGTTCGCGCGGAGGCCGTGGGCCGCGAGCAGGCGGCGGCCGCCGCGGAGCTCGCGAAGAACCCGCCGCCCGGCTTCGGCGCGCAGGCCTGGGATGTGGCGGAGGGCGGCCCCTTCGTCAAGGGCAACGCCGTGGTGCCGATCCCCGCGCGGGCCGGGTACGACCGCCGCACCGATCCCGGCTGCTTCGGCGACGCCAAGGCCGACTCGACGCCGCGCTGCGAGTTCGGCGACAAGCACGGCAAGCGGACGATCGCGCTCGTGGGCGATTCGCACGCCGAGCAGTGGCTCGACGTGCTCAACACGCTCGCCTTGGAGCGCGGCACTAAGCTCGTGAGCTACGTGAAGAAGTCCTGCCCCTTCTCCTCCGTGCCGCGCAAGCTCGAGCGCGACGGCTACTCCGTGTGCACCAAGCCCAACGAGGCGACCATGCGGGCCCTCGAGAAGGACCCGCCGGACACGGTCATCGTGTCCTCCTGGACGGGGTCCAGCTTCGTCTCCGACTCGCGCCCGGGCTACGGCGATTACCTCGAACGGCTCAAGCGGGCGGGGTCCCGCGTGGTGGTCCTGCGCGACACCCCGTGGCCCGCCCTGCGCGGGAACGCCAAGGCGCGCGATTGCGTCGCGGCCAACCCCACGCGCCCCGAGGCGTGCTCCACGCCGAAGCAGAAGGCCCTGCACGCCGACGGGCTGGCGCAGGCCGCGGAAGCGCTGGACGGGGTCAGCGTCGTGGACCTCACCGACCGCTTCTGCTCGGACTCGAGCTGCCCCGCCGTCATCGGCAACGTCCTCGTCTACCGGGACGCCAACCACGTGGGGGACACCTATCTCGGGACCCTAGCCGCGGACCTCGAGGCCCGCCTGCCGCGCGGCACCCTGGGCCCCGCCAAGGGCTAGGCGGGCCAACGGCCCCGACCGCCCCGGCCCCGCGCCAGCCCCGCACTCCCCGGCCCCGCGCCCGCCCCGGCCCCGGGAGCCCCAGGCGAGCGCGCGACGTCGGGCACTGTGGCCCGGCCCACCATGGAAGGGGGTGGAGAGAGTCCTCGGGTGTGACGTAGACTAGTGGGGTTGCCTTGCGTCCGCGCCCACCTGGGTGAGGGGACGGAAGGCGACACGCAAAGAACCTCCTGGCGTGGAAAGACCGCGCCCGTTAAGTCCAAAGGAGGTGGGTTCACATGCGTGCCTACGAACTGATGGTGCTGATCGACCCCGAGGTCGATGAGCGCACCGTTGAGCCGACGCTCAACAAGTTCCTCGAGGTCGTCACCAACGAGGGTGGCTCCGTCGACAAGATCGACATCTGGGGCCGTCGTCGTCTGTCCTACGACATCAAGAAGAAGTCCGAGGCGATCTACGCCGTCGTCAACTTCACCGCCGAGCCGGCCACGTCCACCGAGCTGGACCGCCTGCTGACGCTGAACGAGGCGATCCTGCGCACCAAGATCATCCGCCCCGAGGATCAGCGCATCGCCTGAGGCGATGCAGTTTAAGACCAAGACACTAGGCAAGTAGGAGGCACCATGGCAGGCGATACCGTCATCACGGTCATCGGCAATCTCACGTCCGACCCCGAGCTGCGTTTCACGCCGTCCGGTTCGGCCGTTGCCAACTTCACGATCGCTTCCACTCCCCGTGCGTTCGATCGCCAGTCCAACGAGTGGAAGGACGGGGAGACCCTGTTCCTGCGCGCGTCGGTCTGGCGTGAGGCGGCGGAGAACGTTGCCGAGACGCTGACCAAGGGCACCCGTGTGATCGCCCAGGGTCGGCTGAAGTCGCGGTCTTACCAGACGAAGGAAGGCGAGAACCGCACTGTGATGGAGCTGGAGGTCGACGAGATCGGCCCCTCGCTCCGCTACGCCTCCGCGAAGGTCACCCGCACCACCCGTCAGGGCGGTAACGGCGGTGGCTTCGGCGGCGGCCAGCAGGGCGGTGGCCAGTCGAACGGCGGCTTCGGTGGGGGCAACTCCAACGGTGGCGGCAACGACTGGGGCGCCCCCGCTCAGCAGAACGACCCCTGGGGTCAGCCTGCCGGCGGCAACAACGGTGGCGGCTGGGGCCAGGTCCCCGGCTCCAACGAGCCTCCCTTCTGATCTACCCACACAATCACCATCCCGCGGAACACGATCCGCGGGCTCCGCTTCAACGAAGGAGCTCCACGATGGCTAAGGCTGAAATCCGCAAGCCGAAACCGAAGTCCAATCCCCTGAAGGCCGCCGACGTCAAGGTCATTGACTACAAGGACGTCGCGCTGCTTCGCAAGTTCATCTCTGATCGCGGGAAGATCCGCGCTCGCCGCGTCACGGGTGTCTCCGTGCAGGAGCAGCGCAAGATCGCCCAGGCCATCAAGAACGCCCGCGAAGTCGCTCTGCTGCCGTACTCCGGCGCTGGCCGCGGCTGAGAAAAGGGAGAAGATCTAGAATGGCTAAGCTCATCCTGACCCACGAAGTGACTGGTCTTGGTACCGCCGGCGATATCGTCGACGTCAAGAACGGCTTCGCTCGTAACTACCTGATCCCCCGCGGTTTCGCTATCACCTGGACCAAGGGTGGGGAGAAGGAGATCGAGAACATCAAGGCTGCTCGCGCCGTGCGCGCCGTGGCCAACCTCGAGGAGGCCCAGCGCATCGCCGCCGGTCTCGCCTCGACCCCGGTGAACATCACCGTCAAGGCCGGTGAGGCGGGCCGCCTGTTCGGCACCGTCAAGCAGGCCGACGTTGCCGCCGCCATCGAGGCCGCCGGCCTCGGCAAGGTCGACAAGCGCAACATCGAGATCGCCCAGGTCATCAAGTCCACGGGCAACTACGCCGCCACCGTGCGCCTGCACGAGGACGTCCTGGCCAACATCGATCTGCAGATCGTGGCCGAGAAGTCCAAGAAGAAGTCCTCCAAGAAGTGATTTCTTCTCGCTGATCGCCTCGCGGCGATCGGCGGGACGGCAACAACGAGGGCCCACCCGGTTTTCCGGGTGGGCCCTCGTTGCGTTGTGGGGCACCCAAGACGAGCGCACGACGTCGTGCCGTTGCCTTGGGTGGCCAAAGCTGTCGTTATGTGACGCAACGGACTTGAAGGTAGCCACGCCGAGTTCGTAGCGTTTCACGTGAATCAAGAGCGCGGATGACAAGCCCTGGCTAGTCCGCCGGCAACCCTCGACGCGGTAGTTGGGGTGCCCCAGGTGAGGATTCGGCCCGTGTGACCGTCACGGGCAAGTACCGCCTCCCTTTCGCCTGGGCAGGCACCGACCTTGATGAGGTGCGCCATGTCGCTGACCCGTGAACTCGAACCCACCCTGCTGCGCAACGCCTTCGCCCGCTTCCCGTCCGGCGTGGCAGCGCTGTGCGCCACGATCGACGGTGCCCCGCAGGGCATCGTCGCCTCCAGCTTCACGGTGGGCGTCTCGCTCGAGCCGGCGCTCGTCTCCTTCGCCGTGCAGAACACCTCCAACACCTGGCCCATCGTGAAGCAGTCCGGCCGCATCGGCGTCTCGATCCTCGGCGCCGAGCATCACGGCGTGTGCCGCCAGATCGCCTCCAAGCAGGGCGACCGCTTCGCCGGGCTCTCCCTCACGGACACCGAGGAGGGAGCGCTCTTCCTTGACCGCTCCGCCCTGTGGCTGGAGACGAGCGTCCACGCCGAGATCCCGGCCGGCGACCACCACGTGGTGCTGCTCGAGGTCCACGGCGTCTCCACGCACCAGGAGGAGCACGAGCCGCTCGTCTTCCACAACTCCACGTTCCGCGAGCTGCGCCAGCCCGAATACGCGATCTGAGACCCCCGACCGGGGGGCGGGGTTGCTGACCCCTTGACCCCTCACGCGCGAGGCGTCATGGTGGAGAACCCGAGCAGCCCCCTCGAACCGCGGAGGTCGTATCGCATGAGCACCACGAACTACACCAACACGTTCATCCAGGTCTCCGACGATTCGCCCGTGCAAGCTGCACAGACACCGCCGCCGGGGGACACCGGCCCCACCATCGCGGAGCTCGAGTTCACGCTCCTGCAGGGCCGACCGTACGCCTACACCTCGGACGAGTTGCTCTTCGAGGTGCACGCCCGCCGCAAGGGCCTCTCCGACGACGAACGCGACGCCGCGTGGGACGAGTTCTTCTCCCGCGACCAGGCCTGCCTGCGCTCCTCGCCGCTGGCCAAGCGCTACGGCTGGGGCTTCCACCACGACGAGCGCGGGCGCGTGGCCCTGGTGCCGCTCGGCACCCCCGAGTACGAGCGCTTCAGCGCCGACCCGGAGCTCAAGCAGAAGAAGGCGATGCGCTCCTCGCGCAGTGCGGCGTAGCGCCGAGGACGAGGCCGGCGCCCGCGCCCGGCCGGGCGGCGCCGAGGCGACCACACGCCGTCGGGCGCTCAGGCCAGCGTAGCCACCAGCGCTGCGAGCCGCCCGAGATTGGCGGCGAGCTCCTCGTCGGCCATCTCGTGCTCCTCCAACTCCTGTGCCATGGAGGCGTCGGCGTGCGTAGACGTGACGACGAGGCGCGACCGGTTCCCCGGCAGGGCCTCGAAGCGCACGTCCTCGAGGGAGATCCCCGGTTCGCCCTCGAACTGCCATGTGTGGACGATCCGGTCCGCGGAGACGAGGTGATAGGCGCCGTTGAACGTCCAGGCGCCCGCGCCAGCGCGCACCGTGTAGCGGAAGGCGCCGCCCGTGACGGGCTCGAAGCGCTCGAAGCTCAGGGTGGTGCCGGCCGGCCCCATCCAGCGGGCAAAGAGCTCGGGGTCCACGTGGGCGCGCTGCAGGAGCCCCGCCGGCGCGTCGAACGCCCGCGAATGCTCGGTGGTCTGCTCGCTCAGGCGCCGGTGCGTGACCGACATCAGTACGCCATCTCCCCGGCCTCGCCCTTGGCCTTCCACTCGAGGCCGTTCTTGAAGCCCGTCACCGCCAGCTCGCGGAGCACATCCGGGTCCACGTCCGCGAGCTTGTTGATGTAGAGGCAGGACTTGCCGATCTTGTGCTTGCCGAGCTTGGCCAGCAGCTCCGCCTCCTCGGGTTGCCCCGTGAAGCCGTAGAGCGAGAGCGAAGCCTTGCGCGGGCTGAAGCCCATGACCGGCGCCGTGCCGGAGTGCCCCGTGGGGTAGAAGTACGCGTACTCGTCGAAGCCCACGATGCTGGGCCCCCACATCCGCGGTTCCTGCCCCGTGACTTCGCGCAGGAGCGCGAGCAGGGCGAGCCCGTCCGTGCGGCGGGTCGGGTGCTCCACTGCCTCCACCCAGGCGACGGGGTCTACGTCGGTCCACTGCGTCGTGTTCTCGGCCATGCCTCCAGTGTGGGAGAGCGGGGTACCCAGGCCAAGGGCCCGACGTCGGCCGGGAATTGAGGAACCGTTCGCGAACGACCTTTCCGGGGGGGCGAGCGTCTGAGGAGTGGTACCAGCGTCCTCGCCGCCCGTTGCTTTCACATGGGCATGGTGGCGGGCCGTGCACGGCGCGGTGAATCGTCGCGGACAAAGGTGTGGTTGGTGACACCTGAGTCCGCGTATACGTGCTTTATATGAGGACGGTTCAGTTTCGCCCTGGGGGTCTGCGGCCACGCAAAACCTCATTCATCGCAGATCACTGGGTGCGATGCGCTGCGGGTGGTGTATGGTGGGATGAACCGCGTCGCCGCTCTGAGCAGTGGGCACGGGATGATCTGGACTTCGTCCGGGTCATGGCGAGGGTAGCTATGACGCCCCTCTCCAAGGTCAAGCGCACGTCCACATCTAGCACTGCGCGCAGCGAATCGGATTCTCACATCATCTTCTTCATCCCCTGACTCTTCGTCGGGGATATGCCGCCATCCTGTACCTAGGTTGGCGATGGCTTCCTCCGCTCTCAGCAGCGGGGAACGTCGCGTCCAAGACGCCACGATCTCCTTCTCTCCAGGATCCTACCCGGATGCCGCGACGCGGCCCCCTCTTCTTTCCGTACCGAATTAGTCGGCACGGACCGTACGCACCTCGTGCACACACCAGTATCAAAGGAATAGACATGACTCTCGGCACCGTGAAGTGGTTCAACTCGGACAAGGGCTTCGGCTTCATCGCCCCCGAGGATGGCACCGCCGACCTCTTCGCCCACTTCTCCGCCATCGCCGGCTCCGGACACCGCAACCTCGAAGAGGGCCAGCGCGTCCAGTTCGACGTCGTCAACGGCCCCAAGGGACTGCAGGCCTCCAACATCCAGGCCGCCTGAACCTGACATTTGCAAGAGGGCGGGTCCGAACACTTTCGTTCCGGACCCGCCCTCTGCCTTATCCACGCTCGATTCCCGTCGTTCAAAGGACAACACCATAACGATTGCTACCCCCGCGACGGCCCCAGCCGATACGACTGGCCGTGCCCTCTACGCGGACGAGACCTCCTTCAGCCGGCACGCCTCCGGTTACCTCGACGTAGCTTCCCAAGCCCGAGAACGTGGCCTGCTGCAACGAACACCGTGGTTCTATTGGTGCGTATCGGCGAGTCTCATCGCGGCCTTCGGCGGCTGTCTGACGGGTTTCCTTCTGCTAGGCGATTCCTGGTTTCAACTGCTCATCGCGGCGGCCCTCGGTCTCGTTTTCACGCAGACGGCCTTCCTGGCCCACGAGGCTGCGCACCGCCAGATTCTGAGCTTCGGGCCGGGCAACGATCGACTCGCGCGCATCCTCGCAGCCGCCGTCGGCCTGAGCTACTCGTGGTGGTGATGGCGCTCATCGAAATTCCCCAGAGTTGCTCATCGGAATTCCTCAGGTCGCGTGGTCAGGTTAGCGCAGGTTCG
>NZ_QQXK01000035.1 GCF_003575975.1 Galactobacter valiniphilus
CAATCACCACCGCGGCCACACATCACTCAAGGGCTCCACCCCCGCCAGCCGCGTACCCAACCTGGCGGGGCAATACAGCTAGGCGAGTCCACAGCGCCGGCACCAGGGCGGGGGAGGCTCGGGGCCTCACTGCCGCTCGGCCGGAGGCGGGCACGGCTCAGGCCCCGGGCCCGCGCAGGGGGAGCGGCGGCCTCCACGTCGCGGGGTTGTCGGCGCCGGGCGCGCCCGTGAGCTGCGGGAAGCGCAGGCGCCAGGCCACCTCGGTGTCGCGCACGGCGGTGGTACACCAAAACGTGCGCGCCCCCGAGGTGCGCTGCGCCAGCGCCACCACGCCCTCCAGGACCGCCGGGGCAAGGGGCAGCGACGCGAGCGCAGCCCCTCGGGCGTGACGATGAGCCGCTGCACGGCCCAGGTCAGAGTGGCGTAGCCGAAGAAGAGGACGCCCGCGGCGCCCACGGGGACCCAGAACCAGCGACCCTCGCCGGGCCGCCCGCGCCAGAGCATCCACACACCCGCCGCCACCAAGAGCGGGCCAAGCAGGAGCATGAGCTCGCGCCGCGCGGCCGGAAAACCGTAGCTGCCGGGCGCGGCGGGGGCGATCGCCCCGTCGGAGCCAACCAGGAGGTACCCGTCCCCCGAGGAGTCTGTCGTCATGCGGGGGAGGCTACCGGTCGCGCCGCGGCAAGCGGGAGGGCGGAGGGCCTAGAGCCGCAGGCCCTCGCGGCACACAGCATCGATGCCGGGGATGCACGGCTCGTTCTGCAGCGAGGTCGTGTCGCCCAAGGTGGTGTCCTCGAAGAGCTGCGTCAGCAGGCGGCGCATGATCTTGCCCGAGCGCGTCTTGGGCACATCGTCCACAAGCACGATGTCGCGCGGCTTGGCGATGGGGCCGATGTGCTTCGTGACGCCGGCCCGCAGGGCCGCCGCGAAGGCGGCGCGCCGCGCCTCCCACTCCTCGCGCGTCTCCGCCGTGCCGCCCTGCCCGGCGGGCAGGGCCGGCGAGCCGGGAGCGCTGCCCGACGGCGCGTCGTCGGGCAGGTGCCCAAAGCTCACCAAGCTGCGATCGAGCGGGACCACGAAGGCCACGGCAGCGTGGCCCGTGGAGGCGTCGAAGGACGGGCAGACGCCCGCCTCGACCACGCCCGGATCGGTGACGAGCGCCGACTCGATCTCGATCGTGGAGAGGCGGTGGCCTGAGATGTTGATCACGTCGTCGGTGCGCCCGAGGATCCAGACGTCGCCGTCCTCGTCGAAGCGCGAGCCGTCGCCGGCCAGGAACCAGCCCTGCTCCTGGTACTTCTCCCAGTAGGAGCTGTAGTAGCGCTCGGGGTTGCCCCACACGGTACGCGCCATGGCCGGGCCCGTGCGGGTGATGACGATGTTGCCCTGGATGTTGGCAGGCACGCGCTCCCCGGCGTCGTCCACGATGTCCACGGCCAGGCCCGGCAGGGCGCGCGTCGCGGAACCGGGCTTGAAGGCCGTGTCGGTCTGACGCGGGGAGAGCACGGTGGCGCCTGTCTCCGACTGCCACCACGTGTCCACCATGGGGATGCCGGCGGCGGTATCGCGGCCCACCTGGGTGCGCAGCCACTGCCAGGCCTCGGGGTTCACGGCCTCGCCCACGGTGCCGGCCAGGCGGATCGAGGAGAGGTCGTACTCCGCCGGGATGCCGGCCGGGAAGTTGCCCATGTGTGAGCGCACCAGGGTGGGCGCCGTGTAGTAGGACGTCACGCCGTAGCGCTGGATGATCTCGAAGTGGCGCCCGGCGTGCGGGGCGTTCGGCACGCCCTCGTAGATCACCTGGGTCACGCCGTTGGAGAGCGGCCCGTAGATCTCGTAGGTGTGGGCCGTGACCCACGCGAGGTCGGCGGTGCACCAGTGCACATCGTTGGCGCGCTGCTCCGGATCCGGGTGGGAGAAGAGGAACTCGTGGCTCCAGCTCGCCTGCGTCAGGTAGCCGCCCGTGGTGTGCACGAGGCCCTTGGGCTTCCCGGTGGTGCCGGAGGTGTACATGATGAACAGCGGCGTCTCGGCGTCGAAGGCCTTGGCCTCGTGGGTGCGCGGCTGCGTGTCGACCACGTCATGCCACCAGACATCGCGGCCCGGCGTCCAGTCGATCTCGCTGCCCGTGCGCTTCAGGACCAGGACGTGCTCGATGGAGTTCTCGCCGGAGACCGCCTGATCGGCGTTGGCCTTGACCGGCACGGCCTTGCCGCGGCGGAATTGCCCGTCCGTGGTGACGAGCAGCTTGGCGCCCGTGTCCTCCACGCGGAACTGCAGGGCCTCGGCGGAGAAGCCGCCGAACACGAGCGAGTGGATCGCGCCGATGCGCGCGCAGGCCAGGGTGATGACGATGGTCTCGACGAGCACGGGCAGGTAGACGACGACGCGATCGCCCTTCCCGACGCCGAGATCCGTGAGCGCATGGGCGGCCTGGGACACGAGCTCCGTGAGCTCGCGGTAGGTGATGGTGCGGGTGTCGCCCGGCTCTCCCTCGAAGTGCAGGGCCACCTTCTCGCCGTTGCCGGCGGCCACGTGGCGGTCGGCGCAGTTCACGGAGGCGTTGAGGGTGCCGCCCTCGAACCACCGGAAGTCGGGGCCGCGGCGGGTCTCGGGGTTCGGCGCGGTGGCGGTGTGGGTCTTGTCCCACTCCCGTTCCCACGTGAGGCGGCGGGCCGCGCCGTCCCAGAAGGCCAGGCGCTCCTCCTCGGTCCACAGGCGCTGGGCGGTCTCGTCCTCGTCGCGGGACACGGCGAGGTTGATCGGCTGATTCCGGGCGGGTGCAAAGGCGCTCACGCGTATTCCTCCATCGGTCCTGGCATGAGCACCGGCCGTCCCCGCGCGGCGTGCGCGGGGCAAGGTGGTTGCTGCGGCGTCGCGGAGCCAGGTCTCTCAGCCGCTCTGGATGGGTACCTTTCAATTGAGCCCCGCGGGCACTGGTGGCACCAAATTGTGTTGCGCGCCGTGCCGTGCGTGCGTCATGACGGTGAGCCGCCAACGTTGCGCCCGCGGGGCCGACGCGACGTCTTGCTCCGTCATGTGGGCGTCCTCGGATTGCGAGATGCGACGTGGAGGCCCCACGATGATGGGGTGGACCTCAGCGGTCCGCAGCTCCATCCAGAGCGGCCGAGAGACCTGGCTCGTTGACGCCGCAGCAACCATCGCTCTTGCGAGGGTGCTTCCGCCGGGACCGATGGAATCGAGGCCATGCATGTCGTCGTCCGCGCGCCCCTCTCTCGAGGCGTCCTACGAGTCACTTTCCCTGCGCTATGCGTCGCTGTTCGCTCAGGTGGGGGCTGGGGCGTTGCAGCGCGAGTCCGAGCGCGAGCTCCCGCACGAGGCCGTCGCCTGGCTCGACCAGGCCGGCTTTGGCGCGTTGCGCGTGCCGCGCTGGGCCGGCGGCGTGGGCGCGAGCGTCGAGACCACGGCCCGGCTTGTGGTTGATCTCGCCGAGGCGGACTCCAATGTGGCGCACCTGTATCGCTCCCACTTCGGCTTCGTGGAGGGCCTGCACTTCCAGCCCGAGGCCGTCCGCGAGCACTGGTACGCGCGGGTCCTGGCGGGGGAGACGGTCGGCAACGCCTCCACCGAGCGCACCGGGAACGCTCTCGGCGAGCTCAACACGCGGCTGAGCCCCGATGGTGATTCCTGGCTCCTCGACGGCTCCAAGTACTACGCGACGGGCTCGATCTTCAGCGACCACACGCGCGTGACGGTGTCGGTGGAGGGCGTGGATCCCACGATCATCCAGGTCTTTGGCGTGGTGCCGACGGCCGCTCAGGGCGTGGTCCTCGAGGACGATTGGGACGGCTTCGGCCAGACCCTCACGGGCACGGGCACCGCCACGTTCGACGCCGTGCACGTGGGCGCCGACGCCGTGCTCTCGCGCCAGGCCGGCGGCTCCGAGGCGGTGCACGAGGAGGCCTTCTTCCAGCTCTACCTGCTTGCCGTGCTGGCCGGCATCGCGCGGGCCGCGCGCCGCGACGCCGTGGCCACCATCGCCGGGCGCACCCGCACCTTCAACACCGGCACGGGCCTGCCCTTCCGCGAGGACCCGCTGATCCAGCAGGTCGTGGGCCGGATCTCCTCCAAGGCGTTCGCGGCGGAGGCCACCGTGCTGCAGGCCGCCCGCGCCTTGGACGAGGGGCTCGACGCCGCGACGGCCGCCGGCGCGGACGCCGAGGGCTACGCGGGCCCGGTCCCGTACGAGCTCTCGCTCGCGGAGATCGCCGTGGAGCAGGCGCAGGTGATCGTCCCCGATCTGGCGCTCGGGGCCGCGCAGCAGCTCTTCGAGACGGTCGGCGCCTCCGGCACCTCCATCTCCAAGGGCCTGGACCGGCACTGGCGCAACGCGCAGACGGTGGCCACCCACAACCCCGTGGCGTTCCGCGCGCGCTCGATCGGCGACTTTCACCTCAACGGCACCCTGCCGGAGGGGCAGCACGCCGTGGGGGAAGCCCCGTACTCGCTCGCGCAAGGGGCCTGACGCCGGTCCTTAGGTGATACCTCAAGGGGTTGTTCGGCGCTCGGCACCATCCTCCCGGGTCCTCGGCCGGATGGTGATTCGGTGCGCGCAAGATCACGGATGAACAAAGATTCTTCCGCGCGGCGGGCGTCCGCCGAGGGGTGGCAACGGAATCAATGGTTGTCCGGGCAGTCCATATTCCGCGACGTGGCGCGGACTTTGCCGCCGGGGGAGACAGGGAAGCGGACTCGGGGCGCGACCGGCGGCAGGAATGGCGGGTCGGCACCCCGCAGAAAGTCGTTCACCTTCCATTCACTTATCCGGGGTCGGAACGTAGTTTGGCGGCACTAGACCTCTTCCTGGACGCACTCGGTACCGCGGCACCGCCGCAGCCTCCGCGTGTCAGCCCTCCCGGGCCGTCCTCGAAAACCTCGGAAGGACCGCACCCACCGTGAAACGTCATCACCTGCTCGCCACCGCCGCCGTTGTTGCTCTGGCCGGAACGCTGACCGCTTGTGGCGGTGGGTCCGGCTCGGGGGACAGCTCCTCCTCCGGCGGCTCCGCCGTCGACGCCAAGACCGCCACCTCCGCCGAGGCGTTTGGCTCGCTCGACAAGCTCATCGAGGCCGCCAAGGCCGAGAAGGAACTCAACGTCGTGGCCCTGCCGGACGATTGGGCCAACTACGGCGCCATCAAGAAGGGCTTCGAGGACAAGTACGGGATCACCGTGAACTCGGACATCCCCGACGCCTCCTCGGCCGACGAGATCAAGGCGGCCAAAGACCAGGCCGGCACCGACACCGCGCCTGACGTCTTCGACCTCGGCGCCGCCGTGGCCCTCGCCAACACCGACATGTTCGCCCCGTACAAGGTGAGCACCTGGGCCGACATCCCGGACGGCAACAAGGAGTCGACGGGCCTCTGGGTCAACGACTACACGGGCATCATGTCCATCGGCTACGACTCCGACAAGGTCCCGGAGCCCAAGGCCCTCAACGACCTGCTGGGCGCCGACTACAAGGGCAAGGTGGCCATCAACGGCGACCCGACCCAGGCCGGTGCAGCCTTCGCCGCGGTGGGCAACATCTCCGTGGCCAACGGCGGCGGCGTCGACAACTTCGGCCCCGGCATCGACTTCATGCAGAAGCTCAAGGACGCCGGGAACTTCATGACGGTGGACCCGACCCCGGGCACCATCGCCTCGGGCGAAACCCCGGTGGTCTTCGACTGGTCCTACAACAATGTCGCCGCCGCGAAGGACAAGCCGTCCTTCAAGACCACGGTGCTCCCGGGCAAGGCGTACGTCTCCTTCTACAACCAGGCCATCAACAAGGAGGCCCCGCACCCGGCGGCCGCCCGCCTGTGGCAGGAGTACCTCTTCTCCGATGAGGGCCAGAAGCTCTTTCTTCAGGGCAACGCCGTGCCGGTGCGCGCCGACGCCCTGAAGAAGTCCGGCGCCGTCACCGAGGCCGAGCTCAACGCTGTCACCTTCGGCACCACCTCGGCCGACTGGGTTTCCCCGACCTCGGAGCAGACCGACAAGGCCAACACCCTCCTCAAGGAGCGTTGGTCCGCTCTGACCAAGTGAGTCGGGCGCGGGTGGGCCTGTCCCGGCCCGCCCGCCCGATCGGCCGCCTCTCGCGGCCGGAGAACGCGCTTGGCTCGTCCCGTCTGTGCGGGGCGGGCCAAGCCGCGTTGGAGATCTGCTTCCCCCGAACTTCCCTTCGAAGGTGACCGAAATGAAACGTCTGACAGCGGCGCTGGGCCTGGTGCCCTTCGCCGCGTACGTGCTGTTGTTCCTGCTGGTTCCCACGCTGCTCGCGATCCTGAGCGGCTTCCAAGACAGCAAGGGGCGCTTCACGCTCGCCAACTTCGCTGCCTTCAAGGACACGGCGATCTGGGACGCCTTCTGGGCCTCGACCTGGCTGAGCCTGGTCACGGCCGTGGCGGGTGCCGTCATCGGCGCCCTGGCCTGCTGGGCGCTCACGGGCGTCAATCCGGACGGCTGGGTGCGGCGCTGCATGGACTCTGCGGCCTCCGTGCTGGCGCAGTTTGGCGGCGTCATGCTGGCCTTCGCCTTCATCGTGACCATCGGCATGAACGCCTTCATCACGGTCTTCCTCAAGGACAAGCTCGGGATCGACCTCTACTCCGGCGGGAACTGGCTCTACACGGTGCCCGGCCTGATCCTGCCGTACCTCTACTTCCAGATCCCGCTCATGATCATCACCTTCCTCCCTGCCATGGAGGGCCTCAAGCCGCAGTGGGCCGAGGCCTCGGCGACGCTGGGCGGCACCCGCGCCAGCTACTGGACCAAGGTCGGCTTCCCCGTCCTGGCCCCCTCCTTCCTCGGTGCGTTGTTGCTGCTCTTCGCTAACGCCTTCAGCTCCTACGCCACGGCCGCCGCGCTCATCTCGCAGGGTGCCCAGATCGTGCCGCTGCAGATTCGCGCGGCGCTGGTCGGCGAGACCGGTGCGTCAAGCGCCAACACCGCCGGCGTCCTGGCCCTCGGCATGGTCGTGGTCATGACCGTGGTGATGGTCATCTACTCCGTCCTCATGAAGCGGGCAGCGAGGTGGCAGCGATGAGCGCGCGGCTTTCGGTGGAGACCGCGCCGCGCCCCTGGCTGCGCCGGCTCATCCTGACCGTCGTCGCGGTGCTCCTCGTGGTGCCGCTTCTGGCCATGCTCGAGTTCTCCCTGCGGCAGACCGGCGGCGGCTACGGCCTGGAGCACTGGGCGGGGCTCTTCGACGCCGAGAACGAGCGCAAGTACCGCGCCATGTTCCGCGGCCTGACGAACTCGCTCGTCCTGGCCCTGCTGGTCCTGGCCCTCGTGCTCGTGGTGCTCTTCCCCACGATCGTCCTGGTGCACCTGCGCTTCCCGCGCCTGCAGCGCGTCCTCGACCTGCTGACGATCCTGCCGATCGCCATCCCGGCCATCGTCATGGTGGTGGGCTTCGCGCCCATCTACCGCTGGATTGGGCAGAACCTCTCCACGGAGACGTGGACGCTCTTCCTGGCCTACGGCATCCTCGTGCTGCCCTTCACGTACCGTGCCATCGTCACCGACCTGGCCGGCGTCGACGCGCGCACGCTCTCCGAGGCCGCCCGCTCGCTCGGCTCGAACTGGCTCACGGTGCTCGTGAGGGTCATCGCCCCCAATGTGCGCCGCGGCCTGCTTAACGCCTCGCTCCTGACCATCGCGATTGTGCTCGGCGAGTACACGGTCTCCGCCCTGCTCTCGCGTCGCACCTTCCAGGTGGCGCTGCTGCAGCTGAACCAGTCCGATCCCTTCGGCGCCGTCATCATGTCCTTCCTGTCCCTCGTGGTGATCTTCGCGCTGCTCGTCCTCGTCGGCTGGCTCACCGCGCGCCCCCGCAGGGGCGAGCGCCGCGCGGCCCGCGCCGCGTCGCCCGTCGCAGCCTCCGCAGCCGCGGCCACTCCGCTGGCCGGCGCCGCCGCCCCGTCGGCCCCGGCCGCCGCCACCCAGACCACCACCGCCTCCCCGAAGGAGGGCCCCGATGCCCGTTGAGTCGCCCACCCAGCCCAGCCCCGCGACGTCGGGCACCGGCGGCGTGTCCGTCAGCCTGCAGGAGGTCGTGAAGACCTACGGCTCCAACACGGTACTCAAGGGCGTCACGCTCGAACTCGCCCCCGGCGAGCTCGTCTGCCTGCTCGGCCCCTCCGGCTGCGGCAAGACCACCGCGCTGCGGTGCTTGGCGGGCCTCGAGGAGGTTTCCGGCGGCGCCGTCCTGATCGGCGGCGAGGACGTCTCCTCCGTGCCCGTGAACAAGCGCGACATCGGCATGGTGTTCCAGGCCTACTCGCTCTTCCCGCACCTCACGGTGGCCAAGAACGTGGCGTTTGGCTTGGAGCGGCGCAAGGTGGCCAAGACCGAGCGCGGCACGCGCGTGGCCGAGGCGCTGGCCGTGGTGGGGCTGGAGGGCTTCGAGGAGCGCTACCCGCACGAGCTCTCCGGAGGCCAGCAGCAGCGCGTGGCCCTCGCCCGCGCCCTCGTCACCCGCCCCAAGGCCCTGCTCCTGGACGAGCCGCTCTCCGCCCTGGACGCCAAGGTCCGCGTGCGCCTGCGCGAGCAGATTCGCGCGATCGTCACCGAGCTCGGCATTACCACGGTGTTCGTGACGCACGACCAGGAGGAGGCCCTGGCCATCTCCGATCGGGTGGCGGTCATGAACGGCGGGCGCATCGAGCAGCTCGGCACGCCCGAGGAGCTCTACCGCTCCCCTGCCACCCCGTTCGTGGCCGACTTCGTTGGCCTCTCCAACCGCATGCCCGGCGTGGTTCACGAGGAGGGCGTGCTGGTGCACGGCGTCATGCTCCCCGTGGGCTCCACCGATGATGCGGTGCCGGGCGAGGAGGTCCTCGCCTTTGTGCGCCCGGAGAACGTGCGGCTCGGCCGGTCCGACGACGCGCGGCCGGGTCTCGCGGGTTCCGTGGTCTCCTCAGGCTTCCTGGGTTCGCTGCGCCGCACCGTGGTGCGCCTCGACTCCGACGGCCTGGAGCTCGCCGTGCAGCACGCCGCCGAGGATGTCTTCGAGGCGGGCGAGCCGGTGCGCGTCACGCTCGCGCCCGAGCCGACCGCGCTGCAGAAGGTCTAGCGGGTGGCTGCCCGCGATGCGGCGCGCTGGGCCCCGGCCCGGCGCGTCGTCGTCGTTTGGTGCCGTCGTCCCGCGCAATGGCCTGCCAGGGGAAGCCGCTGGGCCCGCCGCCCGTCAGCTCAGCTGCCAGGCCCGGGCCTCCGCGGGGCTCAGGGTGGGGCCCAGCTCGCCCGGCAGGGGGAGGCGTTCGGTGTGGATGATGGTGAGCTGGCGGCCGGTTTGCGCGAAGACACGAGCCGCCAGCCCGAGCACCACGTCGGGGCCCCAGGCTGGCGCGATGAAGGCGCTCAGCACGCCCTGGGCGCGGTCCGTGAGGACGAGCCCGTGGCGCGTCTCGCCCCGCACGAGCAGGCCCACCACGGAACCGGGCGTCGTCGCCGTCTTCTGGTCCTCGGCCACGAAGACGAAGCACTGGCCCAGCTCGGTCCACGGGATCCGCCCGGCGGGCCGGGCCTGCTCGGCCTTCGTGACGCGCGGGAGCGTGAGCCCGCCAGCGTCCACCCGCAGGGTCGCCCGGCGGATCCCGGCCCACAGCGCCAGGGAGATCCATCCGAAGAACGCCGTCATGAGCGCCAACAGGATCACGCCCACGAGCTGCTGCGGCTTGCTGAGGTCGTAGGTCAACGCCAGGACCAGGACGAGGGCCATGCCCGCAGTGAGGGCGAGGGCGATGGTCGACATCCGCTTGGCTCGAGCGCTCGGTCCGTACACGCCATCGGGGAGGGACGGCACGATGGGAGGGACGCCGGCTGGCGGCTGCGGTGCGGCTGACATGTCATGAGGGTAGCGGCACGGGCGTTCGCCGCGGCGACGCGGCAGACTGGGGGCATGACTTCCCCCGCCCCGCCCCCGCCTCCCGTCCCGACGACCGCCGTTCAGCCGCAGGGGGAGTCGGCGTGCAACTGGAGATCGCCGTGCAGGACGTCGCCGGGGCGCTGGCCGCCGTGCGCGCCGGAGCCGATCGCCTCGAGCTCTGCGTGGCGCTGGGGTCCACGGGCGGGTTGACCCCGTCGATCGGCCTGGTGCGCCGCGTGCTGGCGGCGCTGGCCGCCGAGGAGGCCTCGACGGGCCGCAGCGCCGGGGTGTGCGTCCTGGTGCGCCCGGCCGAGGGCGGCTTCGTCTACAACGGGGACGCCGTGGACGTCATGGTGGACGACGTCGCCGCCTTGGCAGCGCTGGGTGCCGAGGGCGGCCGGAGCGTGCAGGGCGTGATGGTCGGCGCGCTCACGCCAGGGGGCGGGGTGGACGTTGCGGCCATGCGCCGCGTGGTCGAGACAGCGGGCGGGCTCGAGGTGGTCTTCCACCGGGCGATCGACGTGCTGTCCTCGCCCGAGGCGCTGCTCGAGGACGTCGCGGCGCTGGGTTGCGTGCGCGTCCTGACGAGCGGCGGCGCCGCGGCGGCGGGCGACGGCATCGAGGTGCTGGCCCGGCTCGTCACGGCCGCCGCCGGACGCGTGCAGATCATGGCGGGAGGCGGCGTCAGCATCGACGCGATCCCCGCGCTCCTCGCGGCCGGGGTGGACTCAGTGCACCTTTCGGCCAAGGGCCTGCGCGCCTCGGACCCCACGGGGCCCGGCGGCGGCGCCCCGCAGGTCATGTTTACGGACGCTTCGGTGGTGGCCGCGGCCCGCGCCGCGGTGGACGCGGCCTAAAGCGCCCGACGGCGGGGTGCCGGGGCCGCGCCCGACGTGACGCGGCCTAAAGCGCCCGACGGCGGGGTGCCGGGGCCGGCTGAGCGGGTGCGCGCGGGGTGCCCCTCGCTGTGGCGGGCGCCTAGCGCCGCTCGCGCTGACCGCCCCGGGCGCGCAACAGGCGCGCCGGGGTGAGGCGCGGACGTCCGGGCCGCGCGCCGTCGTTTCCTTGCTCCCCGCCCGCCGAGGCGAGGCTCGCGCCGGTGCCGGGCACGGCGCCGTCGGGCGTTGGATCCTGCCCGCCCCGGCGGCGCTTGATGAGCGCCGGGAGGCGCGGCGGACGCCACTCCTCGAGCCACTGGGCGGGGCCGGGCAGCTTCCAGCCGAAGCGGCGCGCGAGCACCGTGAGCGCCGCGGCGGTGAGGATCGAGGCGGCCATGCCGACGCTCGACAGGCCCAGCTCCCAGAAGATGACCATCTCGATGGAGGCGATGAGCGCGCCCGTCGCGTACAGCGTGTTGCCGCCGAACACGGCAGGGATGCGACCCACGAGCAGATCGCGGATCATGCCGCCCGCCACCGCAGTGATGAGGCCGATGAACACCGCGGGCAGCCAGCCCAGGCCCGCCGAGAGCGCCTTCGCCGTGCCGGTCGCGGCCCAGCAACCCAGCGAGAGCGCGTCGGCGACAGTGAGCACGCGGCGGGTCCAGCGCCCGCGCATGGGCACGAAGTACGCGATCGCCGCGCCGGCCAGCGCGAAGGGCAGGTAGAGGGAGTTCGTGAGGGCCACGGGCTGGCCCACGTTGAGGAGGGTGTCGCGCAGCAGGCCCCCGCCGAGCGCCGTGATGATGGACAGGAAGATGAAGCCCACGGCGTCCAGTTTGAGCGAGCGGGCCACTGCCCCGCCGAGGATCCCGTTGGCCAGGACGCCCGTGAGGTCGACGGCGTCGAAGGCGAGCTGCGGGTCGTGGAACACTCACTTGTCCTTTGGCGAAGCGGTGAAGCGGGAGGGAGGTGAACCGCCCCCGCGAGGGCGGTTCACCGTATCACCGGCTCAGTCCCGCAGGCCGAAGTGTGCGCGCAGGGTGGCGCGCACGAAGCCCGCCCCCGTCTCTCCGCCGTAGTTGGCGGCAAAGCGGGGATCGGCCACGTACATGTCGGCCAGTCCAAGCACGTAGGCGCGCAGGGCCTCCTCGCCGCCGCCGGCCGCGGGCGTGCCCGGGATGGCCCGCAACCAATCGAGGTGGCGCGTGGCCAGGGCCTGCACCTCCTCGCCGCGCGGGTCCCAGCCCGCCGCGGCGGCGTCCGTCCACGCCTGGCCCAGCGCCGCGGCGTCGTGCTGGAAACCGTCCCTCTTCTCCTGGCTCATCGATTCCCACCACTCGTTGGAGCGCTTGGCGCTCTCCTTGCCCCAGCGCTGCTCAACCTCCTGCTCGTACTCGCGGTGGTCGTAGCCCTTGAACATTTCACTCATCTCCGGATCCCTTCCGTTCTCCCTCGCCGCGATGCTGTGGCGCACCGCGGCGAGGCGTGTCTCCAGGCGTTCCCGTTCCCGCACCAGCTGGTCCGCGTGCTCGCGCAGCGCCTCCATCTCGTCGCCGCCGGCCGCCAGCGCCCGACCGATCGCGGGCAGGCCGAGGCCGAGGCTGCGCAGCACCAGGATGCGCTGGAGGCGCAGCAAGGCGGCGGAGTCGTAGCGGCGCTCGCCGCCCGCGGCGGTCGAGGAGGGAAGGAGGAGGCCGACGCTTTCGTAGTGACGCAGGGTGCGGCTCGTGACGCCGCTGCTGCGCACGACGTCGCGCATTGCGTGTTCCATGCGGCCTCCTTCGGTGACGGGTGTGGTGCGGCCCGGCGTGCTGTGTCGCCAGGGTCGGCGCCGTGGTGGCCGACCCCAGCGACGCTACGGGTTGACGTTACGTCAAGCGCAAGCCCAGGTGCCCCCTCCGGGGGAGGGAACAACGACAGAACTCATCCCTTGGATGGATGAATCCACTTCGGTATACGGGCTTGGATGGGAGCATGCGAACGAGTGCGGAGACGGCGAGCCCCTTCGGTGGCTCGGCGCGCCCCGCGCGCAGCAGGGTGGCGAGTCACCCCCTGGGCGTCATCTCCGTCATCCTGGCCGGATCCGCCTTTGTCCTCGTGGCCCTCAGCGTGGCCATGGTCGGCACTGCGGCCGCGTCGATGCTCAGCATCTACGGCCGCCGCCTCGTGGAGATCCCCTTCGCGGAGCTGCCCCCGAGCATCAGCGTCTACGTGGTGGTCATGGGCCTCGCGTGGGCCGCGTGGCTCGTGGCGCTGGTCTTGGCGGTGATCGCGGTGCTGCGCCACCGCTGCCTCGTGTGCGGTTCGGTGGCCCTCGCGGTCTGCGCCGCCACCCCGTTCCTCGCCGTCGCGCTCTGGCAGCTCACCTCCACGGCGGGGGTGTAGCCCGCGCCTCCGTGCCTTCCGGGTTCCGGACAACTAGACCCGTTGGCGGCCGGCGACGAACGCCGGCCCCAACGAACGAAACGCCGCCGCGCACCTCTTCGGTACGCGGCGGCGTCCACTGTTTGGCCGGCTTCGGCCGTGCGTTCAGGGGATCAGGTCCAGCGGCGCTCGGCCCAGCGCTCCACGAGCCCCAGCAGGGTGTCGGTGATCTTGCCGATGATCGCCAGCAGGATGATCGCCAGGATCAACCGATCAAGGCGCCCGTTGTTCTGCGAGTCGGTGAGCAGGAAGCCCAGGCCCATCGAGGAGGCGATGAGCTCGGCCGCGACGAGGAACAGCCAGGACTGGGCGAGCGCGAGGCGCAGGCCCGAGAAGATCGCCGGGACCACGGCCGGCAGCTGCACCGTGGTGAGCAGGCGCCCGCCGCGCAGGCCGAACGCGCGCGCTGCCTCCACGAGCTGCGGATCCACGTGACGCAGGGCCTGCGAGACCGTCGTGAAGACGGGGAAGAACGCGCCGATCGCGATGAGCGTGACCTTGGAGGTCTCGCCGATCAGCAGCCACGTGATGAGCAGCGGCACCCACGCGAGCGACGGGACGGCGCGCAGCGCGCCGAGCAGGGGAGAGAGCAGCTCCGAGGCCAGGCGGGACAGGCCCACGAGCGCGCCCACGGCCAGGCCGAGGGCACCGCCGATGCCGAAACCCACCAGCACGCGCTGCACCGAGATGCCCACGTGCTTGGCCAGGTCACCGCTCGCGGCGAGGTCGCCCGCGGCGGCCACGACGGACTGCGGCGTCGGCAGCTTGTGCGCCGGCACCCAGCCCAGGTTGGTGGAGAGCCACCACAGCACCAGGAGGGTCACCGGCACGACGGCGCCCAGGAGGGCACGCGCGCCGCGGCCGCTCAGGCGGCCGGCACCCTTCTCGACGTAGTTCGTGCCGTAGCGGGCGCGGGCTGCAGCGTCGGCTGCGGCACCGGGATCGGCCAGGAGCTGCCCGCTCATCACTCGCCTGCCACGCGGGAGGCGTCGGCCTTGGAGGCGAACTGCGGATCCAGCAGGGAGTTCAGGGCGGCGTCGACCGTGGACTGCGAGTCGACGTCCTTGGACTCGACGAGGAAGGTGCCCACGCGCTTCAGGACCGTGGTCTGGGCCTCGCCCGGGACCACCGAGACGTCAAGGTTGGAGCGCTCGGTGATGACCTTGGTGGCCACGGCCGGGTCGATCGAGGCGACCTTGGCGAGGATGTTCGCCGTCTCCTCGGGGTTCTTGGCGGCCCAGGCGCGGGCCTTCTCGTAGGCGTCAAGGACGGTCTGCGCGGTCTCGGGGGACTTCTGGATGAAGGACTCGGTCGCGGCGAGGACGTCGTAGGTGTTGAAGTCGACGTTGCGGATGACGAGCTGGGCGCCCTTGGACTCGGCGTCGGCCATGATCGGGTCCAGGCCCGACCAGGCGTCGACCGAGCCGCCGTCGAGGGCGTTGCGGCCGTCGGCGTGCTGCAGGTTCTCCACGGTCACATCGGCCGGCTTGAGGCCGGCGGAACCCAGGGTCTGCAGGAGGAAGAAGTAGGGATCGGTGCCCTTGGTGGCGGCGATCTTCTTGCCCTTGAGGTCCGCCGCGGTCTTGATGGTGGAGTCCTTGCCCACCACGATCGCCGCCCACTCCGGCTTCGAGGCGATGCCGATGACCTTGATGGGGGACTTGTTGGAGCGGTTGAGCAGGGCGGCCGAACCGGCGGTGGAGCCCACGTCGATGGCGCCGGCGCGCAGGGCCTCGTTTGCCTTGTTGGACCCGGCCGACTGCACCCAGTTCACGGTGACGCCCTTGTCCTTCAGTGCGGCCTCGAGCCAGCCCTTCTCCTTCAGGACGAGGGAGAGCGGGTTGTAGGTCGCGTAGTCGATGTTGAGGGTGCTCGACGCCGCCTTGGCGTCGGTCCCGCCCGAGCCCTCGCCGGCGCAGCCGGTCAGGAGGGCGGCCGCGGCGGCCAGGGCGGTGCCGGCCAGGAGCGCGCGGCGGGTGAAGGGGGAGCGGGTGCTGGTCATCGAGATGTCCTTCTTGGGTGGGTGCGGCGCGGCGGACGGGGAGGGCCGCACGGCGGTGAGCGAGGTGTGGACGGCGAGGAGTGCCGCATGGAGCGCGTGACGGTGCGCCGGTGGGACGCGGCGCGGGCGCCTGCTCCTTGGGTGCCCGGCGAGTCGCCGGGCGCTGCCGGCTAGGCCGCGGCGGGTGCGTGCACGCCGAGCTGGCCCAGGATGCGGTGACGCAGGGTCACGAGCTCCGGGTTCTCGTCGGCCCGCGGGCGGGACGCAGACACGGTGTGGATCTCCGCGATGCCGGCCGGGGAGCCGGCGGGTGCGCCGGCCTCTCGACCCAGGACCACCACGCGGTCGGCGAGGCGCAGGGCCTCGTCGACGTCGTGGGTCACGAGCAGCACGGTGGTCGGGTGGGCCGCGTGCACGGTGAGCAGGAGTTCCTGCATGCGCAGGCGGGTCAGCGCATCCAGGGCGCCGAAGGGCTCGTCGAGGAGCAGGACGCCGGGGCGACGGGACAGGGCGCGCGCCAGGGAGGCGCGCTGGGCCATGCCGCCGGAGATCTCGCGGGGGCGACGCTCGGCGGCGTCGGCCAGGCCCACGAGGCGCAACAGCTCGGCCACACGCTCGGCGGCCTCGGCCTTGGCGGTGCCGCGCGGCACGCCGAGTTCCACGTTGGTGCGGACGCTGCGCCACGGCAGGAGGCGCGGCTCCTGGAAGCCCACGCCGCAGCGCGGATCCAGGCCGTCCACGGCGCTCTCGCCGATGACCACGCGGCCGCGGGTCGGGGCGTCGAGCCCGGCCACGGAGCGCAGCAGGGTGGACTTGCCGCAGCCGGAGGGGCCAAGGATCGCGACGACCTCGCCGGCCTCGACGCGCAGGTCGATGCCGTCCAGGACGTGGGTGGAACCGAAGCTCTGGCCCACGGCCTCGAGGGTCACGGGCAGGGCCTCGCGGGACTGGCTCGCGTTCGCCGCCGGGGTGGCGGTGACGGCGGCCGACAGCGCAGGGCTGGCGGGGGCGTCGATGATCGACATGCTCTCTCCATCGTTCCTGGCGTGAGCACCTGCCCTGCTCCGTGCCTCCCGAAAGGGGAAACACGGTGGGTGGTTGCTGCGGCGTCGTTGAGCCAGGTCTCTCGGCCGCTCTGGATGGTGCCACCACTGTGCAACATCACGTCACATCAGGGGAAATCGGGGGAGTTGTTCGGCGTAACAAAGCGCCACAGCGACTCAATCGAAGATTCTTCGGAAATGCGGCGGATCGCCGCCGCTCTCCTTCGCCCCGTCTGCCATCCTTCGCGCCGTGGCGCGCGTCCGCGCCCCCGGACACCCACCCAAGGTGCGATGAGCGCCCGGGCCAGCGGGCGACGTCGGGCATGGCCGAGTTCGCGAGCGGGACCCCTCCCATGCACCATGGACGCGTACCCATCCAGAGCGGCCGAGAGATCCGGCTTGTTGACGCCGCAGCAACCCCCATTCGCGTGGGACGGTGCTTCCGCCGGGATCGATGGAGTGGTCGTTACCTGCCCGCCTGCGCGCGGAAGGGGCGCGTCTGGCTTCACCACGACGAAAGGAGCGACCTTGTCGCAGAACCCCACGCCCCGCGTCCGCCTGAATGCCTTCGACATGAACTGCGTGGTCCACCAGTCGCCCGGCCTGTGGCGCCACCCCGAGGACCGCGCCCGCGACTACAACAAGATCTCCTACTGGACGCACCTGGCCAAGGTGCTGGAGAAGGGCCTCTTCGACTCGATCTTCATCGCCGATGTCCTGGGCACCTACGACGTCTACGGCTCCACGAACGAGATCCCGCTCTCCGCCGGCGCCCAGGTCCCGGTCAACGATCCGTTCCTGCTCGTCTCCGCCATGGCCGCCGTGACCGAGAACCTCGGCTTCGGCATCACCGCCGGCACCGCCTACGAGCACCCCTACGGCTTTGCGCGTCGCCTCGCCACGCTGGATCACCTCACCGAGGGCCGCTTCGGCTGGAACATCGTGACGGGCTACCTGCCCTCCGCCGCCCGCAACTTTGGGCACGAGGACCAGATGGAGCACGACACCCGTTACGACCACGCCGACGAGTACCTCGAGGTGATCTACAAGCTCCTCGAGGGCTCCTGGGAGGACGACGCCGTGGTCGCCGACCGCGAGACCGGCGTGTTCGTCGACCCGTCCAAGGTCCACGAGATCAAGCACGAGGGCCGCTGGTTCAAGGTTCCCGGCATCGCGATCACCGAGCCCTCCAAGCAGCGCACGCCCGTGCTCTTCCAGGCCGGCGCCTCCAAGCGCGGCCTGCAGTTCGCCGGCTCCAACGCCGAGGCCGTCTTCGTGAACTCCCCGACCAAGGAGATCCTCAAGGAGCAGGTCACCAAGATCCGCGACGCCGCCGAGGCCGCCGGTCGCAACCGCGACGACATCCGCATCTACACGATGCTCACGCCGATCGTCGCCGAGACGCACGAGGCCGCCCAGGCCAAGTTCGAGGAGTACAAGTCCTACGCCGATCTGAACGGCGCGCTCGCGCTGCTCTCCGGCTGGACCGGCATCGACTTCAGCGAGTACGACCTGGACGACGTGATCGGCGAGGACGTGCAGTCCAACGCCATCCAGTCCTCCGTGGAGACGTTCAAGAAGGCCTCCGGCGACACCGGGAAGCCGTGGACCATCCGCCAGCTGGCCGAGTGGATCGGCGTGGGCGGCTTTGGGCCCACCGCCGTGGGCACGGGCCGCGAGGTCGCCGAGCAGCTCGTCGAGTGGGTCTCCGAGACCGGCGTGGACGGCTTCAACCTGGCCTACGCGATCACCCCCGGCACCTTCGAGGATGTCGTCGAGTATGTCGTCCCCGAGCTGCAGGCGCTGGGCGCGTACCCCGAGTCCTACGACGAGGGCACGCTGCGCCAGAAGCTCTTCGGTCAGGGCGATCGCCTGCCCGAGCGCCACAAGGGCGCGAGCTTCCGCGTGGGTCAGGCCGCCGCGGTCTGATCTTCGACCTCACGTCAGCGGCGGCGCTTCCTCCTAGGCGCTTCCAGCTTTCACTGCCCGACGGCGCCCGGTCCCCTTGCGGGGGCCGGGCGCCGTTGGCGTGTGAGTGGGTCGGTTGGTGTTGCCGGTGATGCACAGGGTATGCGCAAGTCTTTAGGCCGCCCATAGGCACTTTAGATACGTGTATGTTGTTTATATGACGAGAGTTCAGCCCGAGGTGGATTCCACCCGTCAGATGACCCGACAGATGCACGGCCTCGGCCGCGGCCTCATGACCGTGTCCAGGGTGGAGGTGATCGGCCCCGAGATGGTGCGCGTGGCCCTCACAGGTGAGCGGGCGCAGAGCCTGCCCTTCCCGGCCTGGGCGGCCGGCGATCACGTGAAGTTTGTGGTGCCGAACGAGGCGGGCGAGCTGGAGCTGCCGGCGCCCGGGGAAGGAGCTGGCCCCGGCCCGGGCGGGCGCCCCGAGCGCGGGGCCGCCGGCGGTCGCCCGTCGCTGCGCGACCTCATCAAGGGCGAGGTGCGCGACTACACGGTCCGCCACGTGGACCGCGAGGCCGGCGAGGTCATCGTCGACGGCGCCGTGCACGAGCACGGCCCGGTGGGTCGCTGGTTCGCGAACGCCCGAGTGGGTCAGCGGGTGGGTCTCATGGGTCCCCGCGGCTCCAAGATTTTCCCCTCGGGCTACGCCCACTACGTGCTCGTCGCCGACGAGACCGCGCTGCCGTCCATGGGCCGCTGGCTGGAGCAGGAGGGCCTGAGCGGCCGCGTCACCCTGATCTCCGTGAGTGCCGCGACGAACCCCTATCCCTTCCCCGAGCCCGCCGGGGCCGAGGTGGAACCGCATCACCTGGTGCTGCCGCTCGGCGCCGAGGTGCGCGGCCCCGCGCTGGCCGAGCACCTACGCGTGGCCCTGTCCACGAGCCCCACGCCCGATGACGTGTTCGTCTGGGCCGCGGGCGAGGCCAACGCGCTGCGCAGCGTGCGCGCACTGCTCAAGGAGCTCGACTTCCCGCGCCACGCCCGCCACATCGAGGGCTACTGGCGCGAGGGAGTGGTGGCCATGGATCACCACCAGCAGGACCCCGACGACTGAGCCGTCCGGGTGCACCGGCGCTGCTCTCCGGTTCCGGGCGCTCGGCTCCCCATGAGCCGGGCCCAGGAGCCGAGCGAAGCCGGTCTTGCTGAACTTCCCCGACTCTGGGCCTTGGGCCCCGAGCCTGGTCCCGGGCGTTGGCCGCGGCTCAGCGATGGCGCTCCCCGGCCGCCGGCCTCAGCCCGTGGGTCTGAAGCGTTGACCGCCTCGCGGTGACCAGGTCGCCTCGACGCCGTAGCGCTGACCGAACGGCACGCCGGCGCCGGGGTGGTGCGTCACCCGTAATCGGCCGCGATCGATCTCGTGGTGATGGAACGAGCACAAGAGGATCGCGTTCGACACGTCGGTCCGGCCGCCGTCTTGCCAGGGAACCACGTGGTGGACCTCGCACCAGGGGGCCGGGATGTCGCACCCGGGTGCTCGACAGTGATGATCGCGGGCGGCGAGGACGCGGCGCTGGTCCTTGCTGAAGAGTCGTTGGGCCCGTCCGAGTTTGAGTGGGACCCCGGTGGGGTCGGTCAACATGAGCTGGATTGCCGCATCGCACAGCAGGTGTAGAACGGCCGAGACCGGCACGGGCGTTCCGTCCCTGCCGACCCGCGCGAAGCGCAGATCGATGAGGGCGTGCGGGTCCGGGAGTCCGTGGGCGTCCAAGGGCAGCTGCTCGAGACCGGTGGGCCACCAGCCGACGCCTGAGGTGTTCGACGACTGCTCGTGGTCCTTGCTCTGGTGGGTGCCGTCGTCCTCGTGCCGCGCGCAGTCGCGCAGGTGCTCGTCCAGGGCGGTGAGCGTGGTGCTCACCAGGAGCGTGGGAGCCGCGCCGCCCGCGCTGGGGGCGTCGGCCGAGGCCGCGTGCAGGGCGAGGATGTGGGCCAGGGCGTCGAAGGAGCGCTGGTCCCGCGTGCGCGGGGTCGGATCGCTCGCGACCGGGTCGCTTGTCCCGTCGTCGCTGCCTGTTCCGGCCGCGTGGTCTGCCGCCGCGCCGGGTGCGGCGAAGGGCGAGCCAGGGCCGAAGAGTGCGTCCGGCGCTGCCTGCTTGCCGCGGGGAGAGAGCCAGGCGTCGAGCACCGTGCGCATGGCCTGCCCCTCGACCTCGGGTGCGAAGCCCGAGAGGTCGAAGCCGCCGTCCCGCCGGTGGACGATGCGGAACGAGCGGTTCTTGCGCTGTCGTTCGTAGTTGGGCTCCGCGCCGTCCGGATCGAGGACGAGCCACCAGGCCTTGGATTCCTCCTTGATGCGCTCCAGGCCCAGTCGACCGCCGGACACGGCGCTCCCCACCCCGCGCCGGGCATCCGATTCGTCCATGCTGGGCGGCAGGACCGGCCGGAACGGGGCCTGCGGCTGCGTCGGGGTGGAGGGTGCTTCGGTCCCCGCGCCGCTCGTGCCGCCGGGGACGCGCTGTCCTGGGACCCACGGGCCGGGCGTCTCGGGAGCTCCTGGACCCGCGGGGGCGCCAGTTGCGAGGGTGCCTTCAAACCACGGGGCTCCCGGAGCGGGCCTGCCTCCGGCCGCCGAGGCGTCTGGCAGGAGGTGCGGCGATTGTTGGCCAAACCAGGCGCGACCGGCGGCATCGCGGGGATCGGGCGGAGCACCCGTCAGTCCACTGCCGGAGCCGGAAGGCCCCGGCCCGTTGTCGCCCCAGCGCGAGAACCGCGGGGACCCTGCGCCTGAGGACTCGGCGCCGGTGGCCCCACCGGTTCCGGGGGTGCCGACGCCCCGTGCAGGCGGCTGGACCACAGGAACGCCGGGGCCGCCCGCGGGCCCGGCGGGCCCGGCGGGTGCCGCCGGGGCGAAGAGGTTGACCCGCCCGCCGGTCGCATTGGCCACGAGCGCCGCCTCGGCGACGTCCGTGCCGCCCACGACCGCCTCGCCCGTGAGCTTGGCGAGGTGCTCCACGATGGCCTTGGCGACCTCGGCGCTGATCTCGGCGGCACCGATGGCGCGGGCCACGGCGGGCCGCAAGGGCGGGAGATCCCCGGTGGAGAGGCCCCGGCGTGGCTGGATGGCGGCGGCAACGTCCACCCAGGACTGCGCCACATAGCTGCCGACGCCGAAGAGCTCCATCAGCAGCTTGCGGCTCCCGGCATGGCCGAGTCGCCTGGCCAGGGACTCGCTCGGCAGGAGCGGTTCGGAGCGCCGGGAGAGCGCGCCGGCGCTGGAGACGCGCAGGGCGTCGCAGGCCCGCGAGAGGTCCGCGGCGGCGCCGAGTGCGTCCACCACTGCTTCCTCCGGCGCGCCGTCCCAGGCGGCCGGGCCCGCCGCGGCGACACCGCGCAGGAGCGCCGTGGCCTGCCGAATGGCCTCGATGTCCAGCATGCACAACACCCCCATCCGCGCTCGTCGCGGTGGTAGCGGGCCATCCCCCTTCGGCCCGTTCTCCCCTGAGGAAGACCACTTCAGTGTCTCCGAGGGGGCCGACAGTTTGCAGGGGTTTCGCGCCCCTTGACGACGCGGGTCAAGCCCGGTGAAGTTGGCAAACTGCCGGGGTGTGGACCCCGGCCCAACCACCCACCGCCGGGCCCCGAGGCCGGAAGCTAGCCGACCGCCGTCGTGCGTTCCCCGCGCCCGCGCGCCAGCGCGAGGTAGACCGCCCCGGCGCCGAGCCCCGGGACCAGCACGCACACGCCAAAGGGCACGGAGGAGTGTTCGCCCGCGAGCCCCACGAGGGGTGCCACGGCGGCGGCGATGCCGAATTGGCACGTGCCGAGGAGGGCGGAGCCGGTGCCGGCGACGTCGCGCACCTGGCCCAGGGCGAGCGCCGTCAGGTTCGGGTTGATGAGGCCCATGGATGCCGTGAGCAGCGCGCAGGCGGGGAGGAACAGCCACAGCGGGGTGCTGATCAGGGAAGCCACGAACAGCACCGATGCGGCCACCGCGAGCCCGCCCAACCCGATCCCGATGAGACGCCCGTACGGGATCCGCCCGGCCGCCCGGGAGGAGAACAGCGAGGTGGCGGTCATGGCCAGCGCGCACGCCGCGAAGCTCGCTCCGAAGCCCAGCGCACCCATGCCGTGCTGCTCGCGCAGGATGAACGAGGACGCGGAGATGTACGCGAAGAACGCGCCGAACGAGAAGATGAACGTCACGAGCAACCCGCGGTACAGCGGCCGGGACAGCGCCGTGCCGATGCCCGCCACGATCCGCCGGAAGCCGCCGCCGGCCCGCCGTTCGGGAGCGAGCGTCTCGGGGACACGCCACGCCGCCACCGCGGTCACGAGCGCCAGCACCCCCGCCACGGTCCAGAACACCCCGCGCCACCCGGCGCCCTGGATCAGCACGGCGCCGAGCAGCGGCGCCGCCACGGGTGCGATGCCCACGATCACCGTGAGCAACCCGAGCAGCCGCCCCGTGCGCGGTTCCACCGTTGCATCGGCGATGATCGCGCGGCCCAGGACCACCCCGTCCGCCCCGGCAAAGCCCTGCACGGCGCGCGCCGCGATGAAGACCTCGATGCTGGGGGCGAGGGCGCACGCCACGGACGCGAGCACCGTGACGACCCCGCCGATCAGCAGCAGCCGCCGCCGGCCCATCGCGTCGGAGAGCGTGCCGAAGAGCAGGTGCCCCACGGCCAGCCCGATCATGAACGAGGTCAGCGTCAGCTGCACGGCCGACGGCGTGGTGCCAAACTCCCGCATGACGTCCGGCATGGCCGGCGTGTAGATGTCGGTGCACAGCGGCGAGACGGCGGCGAACGCGGCGAGGGCGGCAAAGCCGAGACCCCGCGAGGGATTGCGCCGGCGCGGGCCGGGAACGGGGCCCGTTCCGGGTCCTCGCCCCGAGGGCGGCTGGGTGGGCATGGGGGTCATCCTGATGCTCGACGGCGCCCGGTCACCCCGTGCGCTCCAGCCTCAGCATGCACCCTTCGCTAGCTTCCCGGCGGCTGCGTGACGTGCGGGACGGGAACGTGTGGGACGAACGGCCGGTTGACCACCTGGCCGAAGGTCGCCTTGAGGCCGTCCGGCCCCACGCTCACCTTGAGGGCGCGCTTGACGAGGACGTAGCCGAACGGGGCCCTCGTCTCGGTGAGCGTGTACTCGCCCCAAGCAACCCCGGCGATGGACAACACGCCAGGGGTGGGGTCCTGATCGTTTTCCCCGTTGTCGACGACCGGCGCGGTCTGCCCGCCGGGGCCGGTGAGCTCCCAGGCGGAGCCGCCCAGGAGCTTCCCCGAGGGGTCCACCTTCTGCCACGTGACATCGCCGGGGGAGGGTGCGTGCTCCACGGCGCCGAGGTTCACCTCGAGCTGCTGGGCGGAGAGGGTGGCGCTCAAGGGGGCATCGGCCAGCTCGTAGCCCACCGGCGCCAACGTCTCCCGCACGGAGTAGTCGCCCCAAGCGAGGCCGGAGATGCGCAGGAAACCGACCCGATCGTCCTCGTCCAGCTCGCCGTTGTCGGAGATGGTGCGGCTCTCGTCGCCCGGCCCCGTGAGCAGCCAGGCCGAACCTCCCAGGGCGGTGCGGCGTCCGTCGACAGCACCCCAGCTCACGGCGCCGCCGCGCTCGGCACCGGTGCCCTCGCCGTCGGGGGGCCTCATAGCGGGCCGTGGTGGAGGCGAAGGGTTGTCCGTTGAGGCTCACTTTGTTGGTGAAGGTGTCGCCGTCGGCGGCGCCGGCGGGCGGCGCCGTGCGGTAGTCGAGGCGGTAGGACACCGTGCCGTCGGTGACCGGGTCGCTCAAGACGGCCGTGACGCCGTGCTCGGTGGACTCGAGGCTCACCGTGCCCACCTCGCTGCGCTCGCCCGGCTTGAGGGTGTGCCAATTCCCGCCCGTTCCCCAGTCGGCGCGCACCGCGTATTGCAGGCGCAGGCTCTCCGGGACCACGGTGAGGCGCTCGTCCATGGAGTCCTCGAAGCGCAGCTCCCGGGCCCCAGTGCGCGCCTGCAGCGGCTCGCCGCCCAAGTGGATGAACCACCACAACTGCCCCTTGGTCGGGTCGTTGTTGGCGAAGCGTTGGATCACGTCCTTGCGCGCACCCGTCGGGAACGGTTCCTGCGTTTGGCGGGGGACGATGCCGGCCGCGAGCGGCGTGGTCCAGCTGCGTGAGCCGTTCTTGCTCCGCCAGGTCAGCTCGCGGGCCTGCGTGAGCTGATCCGCGCTCGCGAGGAAGTCCACGTGGCCGCTGACGCCCTGGTGCGAGCTGACGTAGTCGTTGACGGTGCAGCTGAGCGCGCGGGGCGTGACGTTGCAGCTTCCGAGGGTTTCGGTGGTGCCCTCCACCGTGAGGTCGAACGCGGCGGTGGTGCCAGTGAGCTCGGCGGGGAGGAGGAGCTCGAAGCGTTCGCCGGCGGTGGCGTCGGACGGCAGCGCCCACGTCGCGGTGAAGCTCAGCGTGTCGTACTGGTGGACCTGGGCGGCGGGATTGTTGTTCGACTTCACGCCAGTGAAGGCCTCGACTTCGGTGGCGTGAGCGCTGGGCGGCTCGATGGAGGCGGGTAGGGCGAAGCCCATCACGGCGGTCAGGCCGAGCGCCGCGAAGGCGCTCAAAAGTCGCCGCCGCCGCACCGGCCCCCGGTGCGTGCGACGCGTCCTCGCTGCGACATATCCCCCTAGGATCGAGCACGAATCTGATGAGTATGGGGCATGTCGTCCCGATCCTCCCGGGACTTTTGAACGGCGCTGGGGAGCACCGTTCAAAAAGTGAGAGTGCGCTCCGGAAGTGATCTCGGTGGGCGACTCAAAATATCTTTCAAGACGCTCGTGAACCGCCACTGAGAGGCCGTTCGCGGGGACCACCGCCGGGACCGCGGTGGCTTGACCGAGGAGTGGGGCATCACCAAGACCAGCAGCGCCTACGAGCGCGCGATCCCTGATTCCGAGCTCCTGCGCGCCACGCGCGGCGGGGACGTCGAGATGTTTGAAGTGCTGTGGCAGCGCTACAGCGGCCAGCTGCTCGGCTACGCCCGCAAGCGCGTCCCCGCCCACCAG
This sequence comes from Galactobacter valiniphilus, assembly GCF_003575975.1. Lineage (GTDB taxonomy): Bacteria > Actinomycetota > Actinomycetes > Actinomycetales > Micrococcaceae > Galactobacter > Galactobacter valiniphilus. Next base: position 25,179 of record NZ_QQXK01000035.1, read on the forward strand.
GCGGAAGACGCCGTGAGCGAGGTCCTGCTCTCCACCCTCCGCGCCATCCTCAACGGTTCCGGCCCCGATCGCTTCTTCCGCGCCTACGCCTTCCAGTCGCTGCGCCACGCCCTGGGGCGGCAGCACGAGGCGGCCCAGCTCACCCCCCTGCTCGACCACGAAGACCTGGAGCGCGTGGCCCCCGCGGCCGAGCGCCCGCGCTCGGAGGACGCGATGCTGGTCAACACCCTCCTGGCCGAATTCGACGACGAGACCCAACTCCTGCTGCGCCTCAACCTCGAGGAAGGCCGCCGGATCAGCGAGATTGCGGAGACCCTGTCACTCGCGCCGGAGGTGGCCTCCCGCCGCCTCTACGAGGCCAAGGACGTCTTCCGCGCCAAGTGGTTCGCCGCGCACCTCGACTTGGCCGGAGCCGAGCCGGAATGCATGGCGGCCATGGCGCTCGCTCCGCACGCCTTTGGCCGCTCGGCCGGCGGGGCCAAGTCCCGGTAGTTCTGGGCACACGTGGAGGGATGCTCCTTCTGCGGGCCCCGCGTGAGCCAGGCCCAGTCCGCCTCCCAGCGCCTCGTGGTGCTTTGGCCCGTGGCCTTCGGCGCCTTTGCGTTTGCCGAGCCGGGCGGTCTCGTCCTCCAGGCGCTCGGTTGGGGAGCGGGGGCCTGCGTCTCGCGCGTCCCTGGGCTCGTGGCCGGCGGGCTGCTGACGGTTCCGGCGGGCGCCAAGCTCGGTGCAGGCGCGCTCGCCGTGGTCGTGGCGGGCACCGCCATCGTGGCCGGGAGCGTTCTGAACGCGAAGGATCCGGGGCCCAGTGCCTCGCTGCCCGGGCGCGGAGGGGACTCCGGCGTCAGCGCCCCCGCCGCTCCGGGGGAGGGCGACGGCACTGGCGGTCTCGAGGAGGCCACGGCCTCGCCGGGGGGCCCCGCGTCAGATGGAGCGTGGGAGTTCAACGGCACGACGGCGGGCGGCGGCCAGGGTGCCGAGGGCCAGAGGCCGGGCGGGGCCGGAGGCCCCGGGGTTTCTCCCGGAGGGAACGGCGCCGCGAACGCCGGGGGCGCGGCGAACGGGGGCGGTGCCGCGAACGGCGCCGTCGCCCCCGGCGGCTCCGGAGGCCCGGCCAGAACCGCCGGGCCGGGCGGCACCTCCGGCGCCAACGGCGGCACCCAGGCGCCAACGGCGGCACCCAGGCGCCAACGGCGGCACCCAGGCGCCGCCCGCCACTCAGGGCGACCCCACGCCGTCGGGCACCGATGCGAACAACGGCGCCAACCCGTCCAACCCGCCCACCGTGGGACCCACGCCGTCGCGTCCCGGGCCGACCGAGAGCTCGTCCGCTCAGCCCACGGGGCGCACGCCCTGCGCGTGGGCGCCGAATGTGGCGTGCTACGCAGAGTGATCCGTCGGCGCGACGCCTAGGCTTGGGACATGATTTTCATCGTTGTGAAGTACCAGGTCCTCCCCGAGCACGCGGAGGGCTTCATCGAGGCGACGCGCCCGTTCACCGAGGCCACGCGCGCCGAGCCGGGCAACATCTTCTTCGAGTGGTCGCGCTCCGTGGAGGACCCGAACGAGTTTGTGCTCGTGGAGGCCTTCCAGGACGACGCCGGCGAGGCGCACGTGACCTCCGAGCACTTCGCCGCCGGCCTGGCGTCGATGCGCCCGCTGCTCGCCGCGACCCCCAAGATCGTCTCCCGCCTCGTGGATGGCACCGGGTGGGAGCCCATGGGCGAGCTCGTCATCGACTGAGCATGGCGTTCGATCCGCTGGCCAGGCTGCGCCGCACGCTGCACCTCACGTTCGGGGGTAGCGAGGCGGTGCCGGAGTGGCAGTACGAGCTGGAGCAGGGCGAGGACGGCGGATTCTTTGCGCCGCACTCGGCCGTCTGGAGCGTGCACGGCGGGATGACGCCCATCGCCGCCGGGGTGCGGGCGCTGCTGGTGCAGGCCCTGCATCCCGGGGCGCTGGCCGGGGTGGCGGAGCATTCGAACTACGAGCGCGACGCCCTCGGCCGCCTGGCCGGGACGATCCGCTGGATCTTCACGGTCACCTACGGCTCCACCGACGCCGCGCGGCGCGCGTGCGAGCACGTGCGCAAGCTGCACGTGCCGGTGCGCGGTCAGTACGCCGGGGTCGACGGCGAGTCCACGTACTACTCCGCCAACTCGCCGCACCTCGGCCTGTGGGTGCACTGCGCGTTTGCCGACGCGTTCCTGCGCGCCTACGAGGAGCACCGCGGGCCCGTCCCCGTGCCGCCGGATGCCCTGCCGGGCGAGAGCGGCGCCGACGCCTACGTGCGCGAGTGGGCCGTGGCCGGCGAACTCATGGGCGTGCAGGATCCGCCGCGTTCCGAGGCGGCGCTGCGGGCCGCCCTGGCCGGCTTCGACGAGCGCGGCGAGCTGCGCTGCGACGAGCGCACCCTGCGCGTGGTCGGCTTCATCCGCCGGCCCCCGCTCGATCCCTCCCTGCGCTCCGGGTACGCCCTGCTCTTCCGCGGGGCCGTCGATTCCCTGTCGCCGCGCTGGCGCGAGCTGCTGGGGCTACGCGGTTCGGGGTTCTCGCTGCCGCGGCTTCCGCGTGCGGCCCGCGCCGCCGCGGCGGCGCCCGCGCCCGCGGGTCTCGCGACCTCCGGCGCCTCCACTGCCTCGAACGGCTCCAGCGCCCGACGTCGCGTGGAGACCCCGTGGGTGGGTCGCCTCGGCGCGGGGCTCATCTTGCGCCTCGCGGGCGCGACGCTCGTGAAGGTCGGCCCGGCCGAGCTCTCGGCGCGGGCGCGCATGAAGCGGGTCGGCACCCACGGGATGTGAGCGCGGGGCGAGGCACGCGCCTCGGGGACGCCCGCGCCGTCGTGCGCCACGCCCGGCAGCGCCGCTAGGCTCGGCGCATGGACCTTGCCGCGATCGCCGACCTCTGCCTGGCCCTGCCCGGCACCTCGGACGACGAACCTTTCGGCCCCGGCACCACGGTGTTTCGCGTGGACGCTGGGCCGGGGAAGCCGGGCAAGCTCTTTGCGCTCATGAATGGCGGCACGGACGCGGGCGGCGCCACGCGCTTCAACTTGAAGTGCGATCCGGCGCTGGCCCAGGGCCTGCGCGAGCGCTTCCCCGAGGTGGTCCCCGGCTATCACATGAACAAGAAGCACTGGAATACCGTGCGGCTCGGTGGGGACGCCCCGATCACGCTCAGCGCCCAGGAGCTCGCCGAACTCATCGAGGACTCCTACGACCTCGTGGTCTCGGGCCTGCCGCGCGCCCAGCAGGAGCGCCTGCGCTGGGTGGGGCTGGCGCAGCGCGGCTGAGCTGGCCGCCTCCGCCGAGCGAGCCGTCCCAGCCGTGCCTGCCTTCCGAGCCGCAGCCCCGCATGAAAAAACATCCGAAGAACGACGGGAGATCGTCGGATAGACGATGTCCCGTCGTTTTTCGGATGCTGCGCGGCAGGGTCCCCAAGAACCCACCGCGCCGGAACCCACCGAGCCGGCGGCCGGCGCCTACCGCGCGCCGAAGCCGATCGCGCCGACCAGCACGCCCACCGCGAGCATGACGAGCGAGACCACGAGCGACCGCCACAGCACCTTCTTGTGGTGATCGCCGAGGTTCACGCCGGCGAGCGAGACGAGCAGCAGGATCGCTGGGACCAGCGGCGACTGCAGGTGCACCGGCTGACCCGTAATGGACGCGCGCGCCATGTCGACGGCCGGGATCCCGTAATGGGCGGCCGTCTCGGAGAGCACGGGCAGGATGCCGAAGTAGAACGCGTCGTTGGACATGAGGAAGGTCGCCGGGATGGAGATCAGGCCCGTGATGACGGCCATGAACGGGCCCCACGAGGCGGGGATGACGTCCACGAGCCACTGGCTCATCGCCTCGACCATGCCGGTTCCCGTGAGCACGGCGGCGGCCATCACCATCGACACCACAGCGATGATCGCGTCGGCGTGCGAGGCAAGCATCTTGGCCTGATCGCCCACCTTGGGGAAGTTCACGAGCAGCGCGATCGCCGAGCCCACCATGAACAGGTACGGCAGCGGCAGCTGGTCCATGACGAGCAGCACCATGATCACGAGTGTGAGGCCCAGGTTGAACCACAGCAGCTTGGGGCGCAGCCTGGGACGGTTCGGGTCGAGCGCCGTGGCGGTCAGCGAGCCGCCGGCGCCGTCGGCGTAGTCGGCCTCGGCCGCGTCGCGGGAGGCGTCGCGCTTGAACACCGAGGAACCCACATGCAGGCGGCTCGCGCGCTTCCCGGAGCCGGACTCCGAGCCGGAACCGGCCTCGGCGCCCACGAGCTCGCGCTCGCCGGCCTCGGCCGCGTCGTCACCGGTGGAGGCATCGCCCGAGGCGCCCAGGGGCTGGGAGGTGGTGCCCGACGTCGTGCGCTTGGCCTGGGTGCCCTCGACGCCGGCGCGGCGGGAGCCGCCGGTCACGGCGGCGTCGGCAAGGAAGTCGGGGACGGCGCCTGAGCGGTCCCACTGCAGCGCGCCGGCCTTCTCGAGGCGGCGGCGCTCCATGCGGCCCAGCTGCCAGGCGAAGGCGAGCACCACGACCATGCCGATCCCCAGCGAGGGGAGCATGGGGACGAAGATGTCGGACGCGTCGACGTGCAGGGCGGCGGCGGCGCGGGCGGTCGGTCCGCCCCACGGGACGATGTTCATGGTGCCGTTGGCGAGGCCTGCCACGCACGTGAGGACCACGGGGGAGAGCTGCATGCGCTGGTAAACCGGCAGCATGGCGGCCGTGACGATGATATGAAGGTCGTGGAGCCGTCGCCGTCCAGCGAGACCGCCGCGGCGAGCACCGCGGTGCCCATGACGACCTTCACCGGATCGCGCCCGGCGATCTTCAGGATGAACGTGACGAGCTTGTCGAACAGGCCGACGTCCACCATGAGTCCGAAGTAGATGATCGCGAACATCAGCAGCGCCGCGGTGGAGGACATCGACTTCACCGCGTCCATCACCATGTCGCCGAGGCCGAGCCCCGCGCCGGCGAAGAGGCCCAAGACCGGGGGGACGATGATGAGCGCCAGCGGCGGGGTGAGGCGCTTGGTCATGATCAGCGCCATGAAGACGGCGATCATGAGGAATCCGAGAAGAACCAGCATCGTTGGGGCTCCTTTGAGTCGAGGGTGGGTGACGGACCTCACGAGGCTAGGGGCGGGTGTGACCCGGGCCATGCCTTGTGCTCACGGCGCTCACGCGTGCGCAATCAGCGCATTTTTCTCTTTGTGCTCACGGGTGCTGGCCGGGTGGTTCGGGGTTCGGCGGCCATACGGTGAGGGGCATGGGGAAGGTTTTGGCGAGGGTGCCCGACGACGCTGCCGCCGGCTCCGGCGCGCGCTCCAGCTTCACGGGGCGGCTGGTCCTGACGCAGCTGCTCGTGGTGGTGAGCGTGCTGGCGCTCGCCTTCGGCGCGGCCGGGTGGCTGCAGCGCGGGACGGTGTGGCGGCAAGCAGAGGAGGAGGCGCTGCGCGTGGCGCGCGTCATCGCCGCCGATCCCGTGGTGCGCGAGCGTGTGGCCGAGCAATCGGCCCGCGCTGTACTGGACCCGGCGGCGCTGCGTGCTGGCCCCTTGCAGAAGGCCGCCGAGGCCTACCGCTCCAGCGCCGACCTGCTCTTTGTGGTCATGACGGACGAGCACGGCCTGCGCCTCACGCACCCCACCCCGAGCTCATCGGCAGCCGCGTGAGCACCGACCCGCAGGCCCTGGACGGGCACGAGGTGGTGCTGCAGGAGCGAGGGACCCTCGGTGACTCGGTGCGCGCCAAGGTGCCGGTGTACTCGCCCGAGGTGGACCCGGCCACGCTGCTCCCCGGCGAATCGGCCGAACCCGAGGTGGTCGGCGAGGTCAGCGTGGGGCTGTCGGTGAAGGATGTGAGCGCCGAGGCGGGAGCCGCGCTGTGGCCGCTGGCGGCCGTGGCCGCGCTCGCGCTGGGACTCGCCGGGCTCGCCGCGTGGTGGCTGGCCCACCGCCTGCGCCGCGGCACCCTGGGCCTGGGGCCCGAGGAGATCTCGGCGCTGGCCCGGAACCAGGAGGCTGCGCTGCACGGCGTGGCCGAGGGCGTCGTGGGGCTCGCGCCCGATGGCTCCGTGACCGTCATCAACGGCGCGGCGCGGGACATGCTCGGCTCCGAGGACGCCGCCGCGTGGCCGGACGCCGTGCGGCGCGCGGTGGCCTCCGGCGCCGTCGGGCCCCTGCGCCTGCCCGTGGGTGGGCGCGTGCTCGTCTTGGCGCGGCGCCCCGTGGCCCTGGACGGCCGTGACCTCGGCTCCGTCCTGACCCTGCGCGACCTCACCGACGTGGAGGACCTCGGTATGCGCCTGGAGGGCGTGGAGACCATGGCGCAGGCGCTGCGCGTGCAGCGGCACGAGTTCGCCAACCGCCTGCACACCCTGGGCGGCCTCTTGGCCGCGGGCGAGGTCGACGACGCCTCCGCCTACCTGCGCGGGATCACGGGCGTGGCGCCAGTGGGCGCGCACGTGCCTGGCCTCGAGCTCGTCGCCGATAGCTACCTCGCCGCGTTCCTCGGCGCCAAGGCCGTGCAGGCCGACGAGCGCGGCGTGAGCCTGCGCGTGGGCGAGCGTTCCTCCGTCACGGGCTCCGTCGTGGCGGCGCAGGACGCCACGGCCGTGCTCGGCAATCTCGTGGACAACGCGATCCGCGCAGCCGCCGACGGGGTCGGGGTGGTCGGTGCGGGGCCTGGTGACGCGGGGCCTGGTGCGGGTGCCGGTCACGGTGCCGGGAACGCCGGCGCCGGCGGCACCCCGTCCGAGCCGCGGGCGTGGGTGGAGGTGGACCTGCTCCAAGACGGCGACACCCTGCACCTGGCCGTCGTGGATTCGGGGCGCGGGGTCCCGGCCGGCCTCGACGTGTTTGCCGACGGGGTCACGACGGCGCAGCCGGATCCCAGCGGGCACGGGCTCGGGGTGGGGCTCGCTCTCGCGCGGCGGCTCGCCAGGCGGCGCGGGGGAGAGGTGTGGCTCGCGGACGCCGGCGGCGCCGTGGGCGAGGGCGGCGAGAGGCTGGGAGCGGTGTTCTGCGCCAAGCTGCCGCAGGTCATGGAGGAGCCGCCCGGGAGATTCCCCGGTGCGGCGCAGCGAACCGCTACGCGGGAGGAACAGGCATGAACGCGCAAGGGGCCGGTGGCGACTTCACCGTGCTGGTGGTTGACGACGACTTCTACGTGGCCAAGCTTCACGCCAAGCATGTGGACGCGGTGCCCGGCTTCACGGCGCTCGAGCCCGAGCCGGACGGGCGCCGCGTGCTGGCGCGCGTGCAGGCAGAATCACCCGATCTGGTACTGCTCGACGTGCACCTGCCGCAGGTCTCCGGGCTGGACCTCCTTCGCACCCTCGATGTCGACGTCATGATGCTCTCCGCCGCCGCCGAGGCAGGGGCCGTGCGCACGGCGCTGCGCCGCGGGGCGCTCGCGTACCTGCTCAAACCCTTCGATCCCGCGGCGCTCGGCGCCAAGCTGCGCTCCTACGCGCGTTACCGCCGCATCCTGGAATCGGCCTCGGCCCTGGACCAGTCCACGATCGAGCGGGCACAGCGCGTGATGTTCGGCGAGGACGAGGCGGTGTCGGCCGGGCCGGCCCCGACCGAGGCGTCCGTCTTGGAGGCCGTGGCCGCCTCGCCGGGCGAGCTCACCGGGGTGGAGGTCGCCGAGAGCGTCGGCGTCTCGCGGGCCACGGCTCAGCGCTACCTCTCCGCCTTGGCGCGTGACGGCCGGATCCGGCTCGAGCTGCGCTACGGTCAGCGCGGACGCCCGGAGCACCGCTACACGATGCCGTAGGCGAGCGGTGCCCCGCACCCGGACTACGCTGAACTCATCATGCTGACCTGGGACGCGCCCCTGCCCGCCCGGCCCCGCCGCGTCCTCGTGGCGGGCCCCTCCGGCGTCGGGAAGACGACGCTCAGCGCGCGCATCGCCCGCCTCATCGGCGCTCGACACACCGAGATCGACGCCCTCTTCCACGGCCCGAACTGGACGCCGCGGCCCAGCTTCGAGGCCGAGGTCCGGGCCTTCACGGCCGAGCCGGCCTGGGTCACCGAGTGGCAGTACAACGCGGTGCGCCCGCTCCTGGCCGAGCGCGCGGAGCTGCTCGTGTGGCTCGATCTGCCCTTCTGGCGCGTGACCTTCCCGCAGGTCGTCCGACGGACCCTGTGCCGCCGCCTGGGGCGCGAACGGCTCTGGAACGGCAACATCGAACCGCCGCTGCACACGATCTTCAGCGACCCCGAGCACATCGTGCGCTGGAGCGTGTCGACGCGCCACCTCTATCGAGAGCGCGTGCCGCAGGCCGCGGCCCGGAACCCGGGCCTCACCGTGGTGAGGCTGCGGTCCCGCCGCCAGGTCGAGGCGTGGCTCGCTGGAAGCCTCGCCCGCGCCGTCGGGCGCTAGAACCCAAAGATCGGAGTGCCACGTGTCGTGTTCTTGGCCAAATACACGACACTTGGCACTCCGATCCGGGACGGGGGAGGGCGCAGCGGGGAGGGGCGCACGGCGCCACCTGCCCGACGGCGGGTGGGTCAGTCGCGCGCGCCCGTCGCCTCGACCGCGGAGCTGGCCGCCACCGCGGCGGCCCTCGTCCGCGCGCCGGCGAGCCAGACGACGCCCAGGAGCAGCAGCCAGATCACGCCCACCACGAGCGCCACGCGCGTGTCGGGGAAGACGGCGAGCAACACGATCACGAGCACGATGAACGCCACCGCGAACCACTGCCCGGCCGCTCCCAGCGGCACGGGGAAGCGGTCGGCCGGCACGCCCTCGCGGCGCATCTGGCGGCGCATCGCGAGGTGGGCCAGCAGGATCATGAGCCACACCCACACGGTCGCGAAGGTCGCGAGCGAGGCCACCACGGCGAAGGCGTCTTCGGGCACCACGGCGTTCAGGACCACGCCGATCGCCAGCGCGCCGAGCATGATGAGCACGGCCGGCCACGGCACGCCGGAGCGCGTGGTGCGCCCCAGGACGGCGGGCGCCTGTCCCTGCTCGGCCAGCGAGAAGAGCATGCGGCCGGCGCCGTAGGTGTCGGCGTTGATCGCGGAGATCGCGGCCGTGATGACCACGGCGTTGAGGACGTGCGCGGCGCCGGGCAGGCCCAGTGCGGAGAAGATCTGCACGAACGGGCTCGCGTCGCCCGTGATGGTGTTCCACGGGACGAGCATCATGATGACGCCGAGCGCCAGCACGTAGAAGAGCAGGATGCGCACGGGCACGGTGTTGACGGCCTTGGGGACGGCGCGCTCGGGATCCTCGGCCTCGCCGGCCGTGATGCCGATGGTCTCCACACCGCCGAAGCTGAAGACCACCACGGAGAGCGCGGCGAGCAGGCCAAGCACGCCGTTCGGCGCGAAGCCGTCGTGCTCCCAGAGGTTGTGGAGGCCCGGCGTCGCGGCGCCCTCGATCGAGGTGCCGAAGATCAGCAGCGCGATGCCGCCCACGATCATCGCCACGATCGCCGCGACCTTGATGAGCGAGAGCCAGAACTCCGCCTCGCCGAAGACCTTCACGTGGCGCAGGTTGATGCCGCCGATGATGAGGATGACCACGCAGACCCAGATCCAGCGCGGAGCGTTGGGGAACCAGAGCCCCAGGTAGATGGAGAAGGCCGTGACGTCCGCGATCGCGACCACGACCATCTCGAAGACGTAGGTCCAGCCCTTCACGAAGCCGGGGAACGGCCCGAGGTAGCGGCCAGCGTACTCGGAGAAGGAGCCGGGGACGGGGCGGCGCACGGCCATCTCACCCAGCGCCCGCATGACGAGGAACACGGCGGCGCCGGCCACGACGTAGGCCACAAGCACGAGCGGCCCCGCCGCCTGGATGGCGCTCGAGGAACCGTAGAACAATCCCGTGCCGATGGCGCTGCCGAGCGCCATGAACTGGATATGGCGCAGGGTGAGCCCCCGTTGGAGGCGGGCTGCGGGCGGGGTCTGGGGCGTGCTGACTTCAGGCATGACCCAATAAAGGTAGTACCTGGGCGCCCGTTCGGGGCCGCTCCGTGACCAAGACGACGACGCCGCGGGGCCGCGGGTGCTAGGGCGTGTTGCTAAACACGTTCGGGGGCCTTGTGAGCGAGTCTTGGATGTGTGTCGCGTGATGTGATCTCTGAC
>NZ_QQXK01000036.1 GCF_003575975.1 Galactobacter valiniphilus
CGACAGCATCCTCGGACTCAGCGCCTGACCCCACACATCGAAGGACCGAGCGCTACACCACTACCGGGGACTTGACCCTGTGGTGCCTTAGGAGGCGCGACGGGCGCGGGCGGCGCGGCGCTTCATGGCGCGACGCTCGTCCTCGCTCATGCCGCCCCACACGCCGGCGTCCTGGCCGGACTCGATGGCCCACTGCAGGCACTTGTCAACGACCTCGCAGCTGCGGCAAACACCCTTGGCCTCCTCGATCTGGAGGAGGGCAGGACCGGTATTACCCACGGGGAAGAACAGGTCCGGGTCCTTATCCAAACAGGCGGCCTTGTCGCGCCAACTCATGCTCGTGGTTCTCCTTGGTTTAGCAGGGCACACCCGCACCACCGGGGGGATGGCAGAGAGGGCGTGGCCAGACGGGCAAACACACCCTTGGTCATTCCTTTCAATGTTTTCATGTGTGAAGGAAGGTGACAAGGGTGGGGTTCCTCCGAAATGGCTTGGAAACCTGTGGGGTTTCTCACCGTTCATCTTGGGCGCACCCTCTTGTCTTTTACCGCGTGTAGCGGCAGGGCGCTCGCGCCTCGGGGCGCCGGCAGGTGCTGTCGCGCGGACGGGAACCGCGCGTCTTCGCGGGCGGCGGCCGTTTCGTAGACTGGTGGGGTGAGCCCCTCCCCGAAGCCCCGCAAGCCTGCCCGCGACAACGCCTCCGCCTCCGCCGCGGTCCCGGCCCAGGCGGTCGCGCCTCGCCCGTGGCCCGTGATCGTGACGACGCTCATCATGGGCCTCGAGGCGGTGCTGGTGCTGTGGGGTGCGCTCAGCTTGGTGTTCACGCTCTCCGCGCCCGGGCCGCTGAACGTGGGCGGCCGCCTCTTCCTCGTGGCCCTCATGGTGGGTGCCGCTGCCTTTGCCTCCTCCGTGGCGGCCAAGCACTTTGTGGGGCGGGCCTGGACACGCGCCGCCGTGGTGGTGTGGCAGCTTTTCCAGGTGATCCTCTCCGGTCAGTTCCTGGGCGGCGGCGCTCCGGTGCTTGGCGTCGTGTGCCTCGTGCCGGCCGCCGTGGCGCTCGTCCTCGTGTTCTCCCCAGCGACGCGCCGCTTCCTCGAGGCCGACGACCAGCCCCGACGCTGATCGCGCCGCCGGCCGCCGGCGCGCCGGCAGCCCCCGCGCGCCGACCTTGAGGCGAAGCGGCCAGCGCGGAGCCACCGGGCACACGCCGCCCCTTGCCACGTTGTGGCGGGAGGGCGGCCTGTGTTTTCCCGAGCCACCGTGTCGCTGAGCAGCTGCGCCGCTGGCCGCCGCGCTCGGGGCCCGGCGGTCACCGGTGGGCCGCCAGCTGCGCCCTGATGGGCTCGGTGCGGCCCTGCGGCACGAGCCAGCAGCGACCGGGCGGCGCGGAGCTGTCCACGGGGACCCGCCAGCCGCAGGACTCGGCCTCGGCGGCCGAACGCGGCCCGAGGAGGACGAGGTCCAGAAGCGGGTCGAGGTCGCCGAACCAGGGCAGGGTCAGGTGCAGGCGAGTCGAGGCGAGGGCCGTGGCGATGACGCGCCCGCCGGAGCGCACGCGTTCAGCGAGCTCGTAGGCCGGGTCGCGCGGCCAGGCGTCGGCGTCGTCGACGAGGGCCCAGAGGTGGGGCTCCGGTGCTGCCGAGCCCGGCACCCACTGCGCCCATGGCTCGCCCCAGGCCTCGCACAGGAGGCGCGCGCCGGACGAGCGTCCGCTGCCCGGGCCGCCGAGGACAAGGGCCGCCCTCCCACGGGGCCGCCACGCCGTGGGCTCGCCGGAGACGCTGACACGGGCGACGGCCGGCGCGGTGAGCGAGCCGGCGGGCACGGCGGCCGGCGGCGGTTGCCAGAGCGCTGCACGGTCCTCGCGCGGGGTCCCGGCGGCCATGTCGGCGACCACCAATTGCACGGGGGCGCCCCGCTCGGGCAGGCCGGGACCGAGGAGGGCTCCGCGTCCGGGAACGGCGGCGGTCGGGGTCAGCCGGGGCCAGAGGGCGGTGGACTCCTCCCCGGCGCCGCGCGGCAGGTAAATCCGGGTGGGGCAAGGGAGCAACCAGCGCGAGCCGGCCAGCTCGCGGGTGCCGGCGAGGATGGGCACCACGCCGGGGCGCTGGCACAGCGCGAGGAGACGCGCCTCCCGGCGCATCCCGGCCGCCCCGGCGCCGTCGCCGAGCCACGCCCCCAGGCCCAAGACCCACAGCAGCAGCGGGTGGGGGTCGGAGGCCGACGCCTCGGCCGCCGCCAGCACCTCGTCCGCCCACGCCGGGTCGGCCGCCGTGGCCACGGCGAGGGGCGCGTGGCCGTGTCCGAGCCCGCGGTGAGCGTCCAGCCCGTCGAGGATGATGCTGCGCCGGGCGAGCTCCCGGTCGGCGAGCGCCTCGGCGATCATCGCTGCACCGACCGGGCCGAGCTCGGAGGGCATGCCGGCGATGAGCGCCAGGCCGGTGCGTGCGTCGGGATCCCAGCGCAAGGCGGAGGGCGGGCCCCCGGCGTGCTGGCGCAGGCCGAGGAGGAGGCCCGTTCCGGGATCGGCCACGCGTAGACGGATCGGGGCGAGGGGGAGCGGCGCTGGAACGAGGGGGCGGGCCGGGCGGCTGCGGCCCCGGCCGGCGGCAGCCAGCCGGTCCTCGAACGACCCACTCGCTGCCGGACCGGGCGGAAGGTGCAGGGTGTCGCTCAGCCGCGGGCCGAGAAGTTCATCGTCAGCGCCGGCGCCCGCGCCGTCCGCCGCGGTGAAGCGCACGAGCGTCGGGGAGCCGCCGCCGAGGCGCACGTAGGCGGAGCCAGGGAGCGACGGATCGATCGTCGACGCCAGCGTCGAACCGAGCACATCGCTCGATTCGTGGTCGGAGGCCAGGCGCAGGGCCACGACGAGAGAAACGTTCGCCCGGATGTCGGGCGAGATGACCCCTTGGGGCCGCTGAGTTGACAGCACCAGGTGGATGCCGAGGGAGCGACCCACCGTGGCGATGCGCACGAGGCGCTGCAAGACGTGCGGGACCTCCTCGGCGAGCACCCGGAACTCGTCGATGGCCACGATGAGGTGGGCCGGGGCGCCCGGCAGCCGGGAGGCGCTCGCGAGGTCGGGCGCTCCATGGGAAGCGAGCCACGCCTCCCGCCGCTTGACCTCCACGGCGAGCGCCTCGAGCACCCGTTCGCTGGCCTCGGCGTCGAGGTCCGTGACGACGCACTCCGTGTGCGGCAAGCGGGCGAAGGGGCCGAAGGTTGAGCCTCCCTTGAAGTCGAAGAGGACGAAGCGCAAGCGTTCGGGTGGGTGGGCTTCGGCGAGGGACGCGAACCAGCCGCGCAGAAAGTCCGACTTGCCAGCGCCCGTGGTGCCGGCGACGAGCGCGTGGGGGCCGTGCTCGATGAGGTCGAGGCTCAGCGGCCCGCCCTCGCCCTCTCCGACGACCGCACCCAGCCCCGGCGTGGCGGTGCCGTGCTCGCCCGGGCCGAGCGTGTCCGTGCCCTTCATGCTCGGTGCGGCGGAGGGGCCGCCTTGGGCGGACCTCCGGGCCGGCGCCGGTGGTGCGGCCGCCGCGGCGGCGCGGGCGAGACGCCTGGCCGCGTCGTCGAGCCCCTCGAAACCGCAGCCCTCCGGCGCGAAGCCCGTGCGCCGGTGGGAGTGTTCGAGGCGGCCCCGTTCGGGGTCGACGATCCACGCCGCGGTCTCGCCGGGGTGCAGGCGGGCGAGGTCGATGCTCTGGCGTCGCGCCGCCCGGCTGGGGGTGATCCCAACTCAGCCGGGCCACCACGGCGCCCGGGAGGTCGCCCAGCCGCACGCCCGGGATGCCGAGCAGACCGGCGGGCCACGCGGGGTCCCTGGCCAGCTCAAGCGTGTCGCCGGGGGCCAGGCCGGCGATCCACCACGCGCCGATGATCCGCAGGAGGGCGTCGCTGCCCGGGCCCGCGCCGCGCACGCCGACGCGCTCGCCGGGGAGGGGTAAGAGGAGGACCGGGAGTGCCGGCACCGAGTAACGGGCGGCCCGTTGCGCCGGGTCGCTGGCCGGCACCCGGACGGCGGGATCGAGCGCCGGGCCGAGCCGGGCGGGGAAGCGCGAGTGCCCGGGTGGGAGGGGCTGGGCCTGTACCGCGGGCGGTGTGGGTTGGGCGGCACCCCAGGACGCCAGGAAGGTGCCGGGCGAGGGATAGCCAGCCGTGGCCTCCTCCGCGCTGCGCAGGGCCCTGGCTCGCTCGGCGCGCCGCAGGCGGCGGCGCTTGCTCAGCTCGGAGGCCGCCAACGGCCCCGCCGTGAGCAGCCCCAGGCAACCGAAGAGCATCATGAACCACGATCCGGTGGCCCACCAGAGCGCGCCTCCCACGCCGAGCGGCGCGATGGCGGCCAGCAACGCGAGCCAGGGGGTGCGGGGAGCGGGCGGTCCCGGCGCGAGCTCTGCCGGATCGCCGAGCGGCCGCGCGGCAGGGGTCGGGCGGGCCGGCAACAATCGCACGTCATCTCCGCCCAGGTGCACGAGTGTGCGCTCGTCGACGGTCGCCGGACCGCGCGCGGCGCGAGCGTCGAGCCACGCGGTCCCCTCCAAGGGGGTGAGGATGACGCCCTCGGGGGTCACCTTGATGCTGGCGTGCCGCCGGGCGACCCCCGGGGCACGCAAGCTGACGCGCGCCTCGCTCGCGTCGTTGGCCAGTGCGCGTCCCAGCAGCGAGTCGCCCCGGGGGAGGAGGACGCTCAGCCCCGCGTCGGGCCCGCGTTCAACGACGGCGCAGACCCCGGCCTGGCGGGAGGGGGAGGCGGGAACGCCCTCGGGGGCCGGAACCCAGTATCCGGCCCGGTACTCCCGCGCGGGCCGCGGCCGCACGCCGACCGCCGCGCACCATGCCCCCGCGCCCTGGTCCCCATGGGCGCTCGTCAGCAACGCCCGGGGGTCCTCGTCTCCCAGAACCAGCATGGCGTCGCTCCTTCTGCGTCGCGGAGTGGGGGGCTCTGCGCCCGGCATGAGTCCACGCTGTACAGGCCGCTTCTGCCAGGCCGGGCGGGGGCGATCGGGGACAAGTTATCCACGTGAGGGAAAGGGCGGGTTGAATCCTGACGCCGTCACGGATTAGTGTCCGTTCATTCGGCCCCTCGCGCGGTGCGCGGAGGCGCTGGATTCAGGGAGGGGGGGACCTCATGAAGACGGCCGTTGAACTGCTCGAGGAGCAGGTGCGTGCCCAGTTGATGCGCCGCGCCCCCGGGGCGCCGGAGGGTGAAGCAGCGCTCGCCGAGCTGGTGGCGCGCGCCGTCGACGACTACGACCTGCGCTCGCTGAGCGAGGACCTGCCGGCGCTCGGCGATCCGCACTTCGTGCGCAAGCGCATCCTGGACGCGCTGACCGGGTTTGGTCCGCTGCAGCCCCTGCTCGACGACCCCGAGATCGAGGAGATCTGGCTCAACGGCCCCCATCAGATCTATGTGGCCCGCGGCGGGGTGAGTGAGTTGACCCCGTTGCGGATGACGCAGGAGGCGCTGCAAGCGCTCGTCGAACGCATGTTGGCCCCCACGAGCCGACGCGTCGATCTCTCCAGCCCGTACGTTGATGCCGCACTGCCGGATGGCTCGCGACTGCACGTGATCATCCCGGAGCTCAGTCGTGGCGTGTGGAACGTCAACATCCGCAAGTTCGTGGCCAGGGCCCAGCGGCTCGAGCATCTCGTGGCCCGCGGTTCCCTCACCGCGCAGGCGGCCCGCTACCTCACCGCGGCGGTGGCCGCCGGCCTCAACATCGTGGTCTCCGGTGCGACCCAAGCCGGCAAGACGACGCTCCTCAATTGCCTCGCTGCCGCCATCGGTCCGCGCGAGCGCGTCGTGACCATCGAAGAAGTGTTCGAAGTCAGTGTTCCCCTGCGGGACGTCGCCTCCCTGCAGTGCCGTCCTCCCAATCTGGACGGCGCGGGTGAGGTCGGCATGCGCCAGCTCGTCAAGGAGGCGCTGCGCATGCGGCCAGACCGGATCATCGTGGGTGAGGTGCGCGAAGCCGAGTGCTTCGATCTGCTCCTGGCGCTCAACGCGGGCCTGCCCGGTCTCGCTACCCTGCACGCCAACGGGGTCAGGGAGGCGGTCACGAAGCTGTGCACGCTCCCGCTGCTCGCCGGGGCCAACATCAGTGCGGACTTTGTGGTGCCCACGGTCGCGGCCACGGTCGATGCGGTGGTTCACGTGAGCAAGGCTCCGGACGGCCGGCGCAGCGTCAGCGACATCGCGCTGCTCGGCGGGGCGACACCGGAGGGTGTCATCGAGCTCTCCCATGTCTTCACCGATACTGGCCGGGGGCTCACGCTGCGTTCGGAGGCCTGCGCCGAGCATCCCAAGTTCGAACGGGCCGGGGCCAATGTGGCCGCCCTTCTCGGGAGCGTCGCATGAGCCTCCTTCTCGGTCTGCTCCTCGGTGCCGGCCTGGCCCTCGTCTTCACCGCCTTGGCCACGCCCCGTCGAACCCCGACCCGGCGCCCCGGGGCGTTGCGGCTGCGGCTGGACCGCGCCGGGCTCGAGCGCGTGTCTGCACCCCTCGCCGTCGCCGTCGCCGGGCTCGGCGCGCTCCTGCTCGCGCTGCTCACGTGGGCGCTGACTCACGCCGCGCCCGTGGCGCTCGCCGTGGGTGCGGCCGGGGCTCTCGTCCCTTGGTGGTGGCTCGCGGCCCGGCATCAGGCGCGCCTTCGCCGCCGGCGTGCCGATTGGCCCGACGTCGTCGACCACTTGCGCTCGGCGGTCCGCGCCGGGCTCCCGCTCAGCGAGGCGCTAGCCCAGCTCGGCACCGTGGGGCCGGTCGAATTGCGTGCTCCCTTTGCCGCCTTTGCGGCCGACCTTCGCGTGGCCAGGGGGACCGATCAGGCGCTCGAGGCGCTGCGGGAGCGGCTCGCCGATCCCGTCGCCGACCGGGTCGTCGCCGCCGTGCACCTGACGCGCCAGGTGGGCGGCGCCGACGTCGGGGAGATGCTCTCCACCCTCTCCGGCTTCCTGCGTGCAGAGCTCCGCACGCGCGGCGAGCTCGAGGCGCGGCAATCCTGGACCGTCAACGCCGCCCGGCTCGCCGTCGCGGCGCCCTGGATCATCCTGGTGATCCTGTGCTTCGAGCCGCGCATCGCCGCAGCGTACACGCGGCCCGCCGGCATCCTGGTGCTCGCGCTCGGGGCGCTCGTCGCGGCCCTGTCCTACCGCTGGATGCTGCGCGTGGCCCGCCTCGATCACGAGGCGCCCGCCGGGACACCGGCGCCGGAAGCCGTGGGGACGCCGTGAACCCGCTCGCCGCCTCGATCCTCCTCGGCCTCGCCCTCGCCGCAGGCCTCGTCCTCCTGACCGACTTCGTCCTGCGGGGTCGGCGCATCAGCCTCGCCGACCGGGTGGCACCCCACTTCGGACAGGCCCCGCTGGGAGGTCCGATGCCCTGGCCCGGGGCCGCCTGGCTGCGCGCCCCTCGGGCGGGCGACGCCGCACTGGCCCGGGCGCTGCGCGCGGCGGGGCGGCCGGGCGATCCCGTCCGCTATCGCCAGGGCGATCTCATCGCCGCCACCACGGCGGCCGCCGCGGCCGTCGCTGTCTCCTGGCTTGCCTCGCTGAGGCCGGGAGGCTCGCCCTGGGCCGGGCTCGTGCTCGTCGCCGCGTCGGTGCTCACCGTCCTCTGGTGGCGGCGCGAGCGTCTCCGCCGCGCCGCCCGCCGCCGCTCGCAACGCATGAGCGAGCAGTTCCCGGCGCTCGCCGAACTCCTGGCGCTCTCCGTCGCCGCCGGGGACAGCGTTGGCCCGGCGTTGGGGCGCTGCGCCACGGCCCTCAAGGGAGAGCTTGCGAGCGAACTCGCTGCCTCGGTCGCCGAACTGCGCAGGGGAGCGCCCCTGCCCACGGTCCTCAAGGAGCTCGCGGCCCGCCTCGAGATCGAGGCCCTCGGACGCTGTGTCGACGCGATCGCCGTCGCGAGCGAACGCGGCACCCCGCTCGCGGCCGTCCTGCGCGACCAGGCGGCCGACGCGAGGGAGGCCGGGCGCCGCGCGCTCATCGAATCCGCTGGGCGCAAGGAGGTCGGGATGCTGGTGCCTGTCGTCTTCGGCGTCCTTCCCCTGTCCATCATCTTCGCCGTCTACCCCGGCCTGGAGCTGCTCCGCTTGAGCCTGTAACGCCCAGCCTCGCGCTCCGACCCCCACCGAAAGGAAGCCACCATGAGGCCCCACCGCCGCTTCACTCCGCCCAGTCGACCCGTCCGCTCCGGCGGCCCGGCCCGGCCGGCTCCCCTCGCGCGGGCGCTCCTGGCGCTCGCCGGGCTGGCCACCGCCCTCGTCACGGGGTTCCTGCAGAGCTATCGCCGTCGACGCGGGTCCAGAACCAGCGAGGCGGGCGATGTGCCGGGCTGGGTGATGGTCACGCTCATGTCCGCGCTGCTCGTCGCCGGGCTCTTCATCGTGGCCGGCCCCGAGCTCGAGAAGCTCTTCAGGGCCGCCATCTCCAAGGTGAGTGGCATGTGAACGAGCGCCCCGTCGCCCTGCGCGGAGAACGCGGCGGGGCCGTGCCCGAATTTGTCCTCGTCACGGCCCTGCTCCTCATCCTCGCCCTCGGGCTCGTTCAGGTCGCCTGCTACCTGTACGCCCGGAACATGGCCATAGACGCCGCCTCCAACGGGGCGCGCGTGGGAGCGCTCGCCGATGCCACAGCGGACGACGGCGCGCGGCGCGCCCAGGCGCTCGCCGCGGACGCCCTGGGGGAGGGAGCCGTGCTGGCGGTCTCGGCGAGCGAGGAGCCGTCGGAGGCCGGGGCCCGCGTGAGCGTGCGGGTCGAGGTGGCGGTGTCGCTGTTCGGCGTCGTCAAGGGGCCCACCTCGGTGGCGGCGGTCGCGACGGCGACCCGGTTCTCATGAGCCGCGGGCCGCGCGGGTGGGGCACCCGCGCCGCGCGGCGCCAAGAACGCGAGCGCGGCAGCGCCATCGTCGAATTCATAGGGGTCGGCGTGCTGCTCGGAGTGCCGCTCTTCTACCTCGCGATCGCCCTCGCCGGGCTGCACTCGGCGGCGCTCGCGGCCACCACCATGGCTCAGCAGCTCGCCTCGGTCCAGGCGCAGAGCCCGGATGCGGCGACCGCCGAGCGGCGGGTCGCCCAGGCGCGCGGCGAAATGGCCGGCGCGGCCGGGGTCGACGCCGACGCCGTGCGGGTGAGCATCGAGTGCGACCGCCCCTGCCCGGGACCGCAGGCCCGGGTGCGGGTCAGTGTGCGGATCACCGTTTCGCTGCCGCTCGTCCCGAGCAGCGGTAGGGTGGCGAGCGTCGAGTCGAGCGCCACCGTCCTCAGCCCCAGGTACGGCTGACGTGGGAGCCGGTCGGGGGACGCCGAAGCGCTGCGCGGGGGAGGACGGGCGGGTGAGCATCCTGGCGCTCGGCCTGCTCGTGGTGCTCATCGCCCTCATCCTCACGGTCTCGGCGATCACGCAGGTGGCGCTCGCCCAGCGCAAGCTCCTGGGGCTGGCCGACGGATCGGCCGCGGCCGGGCTCGAGGCCTTTGAAGCGGTGCCCGGAGAGCGAGGGGTGCCGGGGCGCCTGCGCCTCGACGAGCCGCGCGTGCGGGAGGCGGTCGGTGCCTACCTGGCCGAGGTCGGGCGGGATACGGGGCTGAGCGGGGTGCGCATCGAGGCGGTGACGGTGGAGGCGGACGGCGTCACGGTCGTAGTGCGCCTGAGCGCGAGCGCCTCCGTGGGCCCCGTGGCCGACCTTCTCCCGTCAGCGGTGCAGATCGCCGGCGAGGGCCGCGCCCGCCTCGGCCTCGCCCCGTAGGACACTGCTGCCGGCAGCGCTTGCCGGCGGGGCCTCCGCCGCGGCCCGGGTCCGGCCGAGCGCACAGCGGCCCACCGGGCAACGGACCGGGGTGCCTGAGGGGCGCCCCGCCCACCCACCCGAGCACCCGCCGTCGTGCACCAGCAATGCTGGCCGCGCGAGCGGCTAGACTGGCCCCACTATGGCTTCCACTGATTTTCCCGCGGAGATCCGCGCGCTGCGCTCAACCCTGGCCGACATCGAGGCGGTCTCCGACGTCGAGGCGATCAAGGCGGACATCGGGCGCCTCTCCGAGGAGGCCGGCGCCCCGAACCTCTGGGACAACCCGGAGGAGGCGCAGAAGGTGACCTCTGCCCTGTCGCACAAGCAGTCCGAGCTCGAGCGCATCGTCAAGCTGGGCGAGCGCATCGACGACCTCGAGGTGCTCGTGGAGCTCGCCGGCGAGGAGGGCGACGAGGATTCGCTCGCGGAGGCCGAGACCGAGCTGAAGTCCATCACCAAGACGCTCTCCGAGCTCGAGGTCGTGACGCTCCTGAACGGCGAGTACGACTCCCGCGAGGCCGTCGTGACGATCCGCTCCGGCGCCGGTGGCGTGGATGCCGCCGACTTCGCCGAGATGCTGCTGCGCATGTACCTGCGCTACGCCGAGCGCCGCGGCTGGAAGACCAAGGTGGGCGACACCTCGTACGCCGAAGAGGCGGGCCTGAAGTCCGCGACCTTCGAGATCAACGAGCCCTTCGCCTTCGGCACCATGTCCGTCGAGGCAGGCACGCACCGCCTCGTGCGCATCAGCCCGTTCGATAACCAGGGCCGCCGCCAGACCTCCTTCGCCGCGGTCGAGGTGATCCCGCTCATCGAGACCACGGATCACATCGACATCCCGGAGAACGAGCTGCGCGTCGACGTCTTCCGCTCCTCGGGCCCGGGCGGCCAGTCCGTCAACACGACCGACTCGGCCGTGCGCCTGACGCACATCCCCACCGGCATCGTGGTCTCGATGCAGAACGAAAAGTCGCAGATCCAGAACCGTGCCGCCGCCATGCGCGTCATGCAGTCCCGCCTGCTGCTCCTGAAGAAGGAGCAGGAGGACGCCAAGAAGAAGGAACTGGCCGGCGACGTCAAGGCGTCCTGGGGCGATCAGATGCGCTCCTACGTCCTGCACCCCTACCAGATGGTCAAGGACCTGCGCACCAACCACGAGGTCGGCAACGCCGCCTCCGTGCTGGACGGCGACATCGAGGGCTTCGTCGACGCCGGCATCCGCTGGCGCGCCGCGGCCCGCCACGACGCCTGATCCTCGCTCCGGCCGCCGGGGCCTTCCGGGTTGCGTGAGCGCAGCCTGGGAGGCTCCTGGCAGCTCGGTGCTAGGCGACTGACGTTCCTCCCTCCGGAGAGTTTCCCGGACTAGGCTGGGGGCGTTCCTCATCGCGGCGAACCTGTCATCGCCGCGCCTCTCGACGCAGGAGAGTCGATGCGTTCTCGTTCACTGAGCGTGGCCGCCCTCACCATGGCGGCGCTCGGCGCATGCCCCCTCACCGCCTGCGGGGCCCTGAGTCAGGCGGACGCCGCCGCACAGCTGGGTGCAGCCGCCACGAGCGCCGCGAGCACCGCCCCGCCGTCGGCCCCGGAGGTCTCCGCCCCGTCATCGGCCGCGGCAAGCCTCGCAAGCCCGGCGGTCTCCGCCGCCAGCACGCCGGCCCCCACCATCGCCTCCCTGACGACCGAGCCGGCCGAGGCGGAGTCCTCCGCCCGTGCGGGGCAGCCCCCCGCCGCCTCCGGTAGCGACGCCACCGCCCCGGCCGAGGCACCCGCCCCCGCCACGAGCTCCGCCCCGGCGAGCAGCTCGGGCGCCAAGGCCAAGTCGGGCGACGACTCGGCTCCGCGCTACATCTACCGCGGCGCGCCCGAACGCCTCCTCGAGTGCGACGAGCACGGCAAGGGCGTCATCAGGTACTCCCACGAGGCCGTGCGTCTCAACGACGGGTGCACTCACGTCACCATCCAGGGCAACGGCATCCTCCTGAGCGCCAACCAGCTCGACTCGCTCAAGCTCGCGGGCGATGACATCGTCGTCAAGGCCGACACGATCGGCACGCTGACCATCACGGGGAAGGCCGCCGTGGTCTTTTACAGTGGCGGGCAGGCGCCCGAGGTCAAGGACAGCGGCGTGGGCAGCATCATCACGGCCGGCTGAGCCGGACACTGCACGCGAAGAAGGGGCGGGGCCACGCGGCCCCGCCCCTTCTGCGCGTTCTGGTGTCCGCCGCCGTCAGACCGCGGCGAGCTCCGGCTCCACGATGGCGCCGTCCACGAGCGTGACGAGGCGGTCGAAGCGGTGGGCGTGCTGCAGATCGTGCGTCACGAGCAGCGTGCTGGTCCCGTTGCTGGCCGTGAGCTCGGCGATGAGCTCGATGACCGCGGACCTCGCCTGGGAATCCAGGGCGCTCGTGGGCTCGTCGACGAGCAACACCGACGGGGAGGAGACCAGGGCGCGCGCGATGTTGACGCGCTGGCGCTGGCCGCCGGAGAGCTGGTGGGGCATGAGCTTGGCCTGGGCGCCGAGGCCCACGGCCTCCAGGAGCTCGACGGCGCTTGCCTTGGCCGCGCGCCCGGCCCGCCGGCCGCCGCCGAGGGTCGGCACGGCGAGCAGCTGGTCGAGGGCGTTGAGGCTGGGCACGAGGTTTGCCTGCTGGAACACGATGCCGAGCTGCTCGCGGCGCACGCGGGCGGCGGCGTCGCGGCCCAGGCCCGTGATCTCCTGGCCGTCGATGAGCACGCGGCCGGAGTCGGGCGTCGCGAGCGTCGCGGCGACGGCGAGGAGGGAGGACTTGCCGGAGCCGGAGGGGCCGGTGATGCCCACGAGCTCGCCGCTGTCGGCGGTGAGGCTGACGTGGTCGAGGGCCGTGAGGCGGCGGGCGCCGTCGGGGTAGCTGAGGACGAGGTTGTCCAGCGTGATCATCGTGCACTTCCAAGGGCGGTCTGGGGGTCGGCGTGGGTCACGGAGCGCAGGGCGACGGCGGCGCCGCCGAGGCCGAGCAGCGCCATGACGACGCCGGGGAGGACGGTGGTGAGCGGGGAGAGGACAAACGGCAGCCCGTCCGGCAGCGCGCTGCCCGCCGCGACGACCAGCCCCAGCCCCACGGCGATGCCGATGAGCAGGACGATGCCGGCCTGCGCCAGGGCGTCGCGCACGAGGGCGCCGGTCGGGGCGCCGAGGGCCTTCAGGACGGCGAGGTCGCCCTTGCGCTGCAGGGTCCACACCGTGAAGAACGCGCCGACGACGAGCGCCGAGATGCCAAGCAGCAGCGCGATCATGAGGCCGAGCGAGCCGATCTCCGAGCGGAAGGAGCCCACGGCGCTGAGGGCCTGGAAGCCGGAGAGCGAGACGGTGTCGCTCCCGCGCTCGGCGGCGGCCGCGGCGTCGTCGTTCACCTGGCCCGTGATGGCCAGCACCGTAGCCACGGTGGCGGGCTCGGCGCCCGTCCGCAGGGCGGCGGCGTGCCAGCTCTCCGGGGCCACCGAGACGAGCGGGACGTGCGAGTAGTGGCCCGTGCCGGCGACGGCCGTGACGCGCAGCTCCTGGCCGGCCACCGTGATGGTGTCACCCGCGGCGGCATGGAGAGCCGAGGCGGCGTCCTGGCTGAGGACCGTTTCGCCGGGCGCGGGGGCGGGGGTATCACCCGCGCCGGGGCCGGTGCCGGCGCCCGGGGCGCCGGCCACGAGGGCGATGCCGGCGCGCAGCTCGCCGTGGCTGGCCGAGAGCTGGCTCAGGCCGATGGGACGCACCTCGGCGTCCGGGGCGGCCGAGCGCCAGGCCTCGACCTGCTGCTCGGTGAGGGCGGAGGTCGCGAAGCTCTCCTGCGCCCCGGTCTGTGGGGCCGAGACGACAAGCCGATCGGCCTTCCAAGAGAGGACGGCGTCCACGTTCTGCCCGGCCAGGCCGGCCGTGAGGCCCGTCAAGAAGCCGACGAGCACCGTGATGAGGGCGACCACCGAGGCGATGAGCGCAAAGCGACCCTTGGCGAAGACCAGGTCGCGACGAGCGAGAAACATGACGTCCTTTCACGGGCTGAACACGGGGCGGATCCGGGCCGGATGCCCACCTCAACCAGGTTCCCGCCGCGGGGGTGGGTGGCGCGTCGCCCGGGGGATGGGAAGGTCGGAGACCTTTGGTGCATGCGGCGCTCCGCCTTTTGATGGATGCCGCAGCGGGGGCGCGCCGCGTAGCGTGGGGGGCACTCATGGACGGACATCGCCTCGCTTCGGTTTTCACCGGCCTCCGCCTCGGCCTGCACGCCGTCGTGGCGGTCATCGTGCTCATCGTGCTGTTGCGCTCCGTGCCGCCCGCCGACGCCCGCGCCGCCGTGGGGGTGGGGGCCATCCTTGCCTGGGTGCTGGCCTACGCGGCAGGCGTCGCCGACGGCGTCAGGCGGACCCGCAGGCGGGCCGCCGCCGGTGTTGCCACCCCCTCCGTCCCCCTGCCCGACGACGCGCCGCCCGCCATGCGGGCGTCTCGCCCCGCAGCGGTGTGGCTGGGGATCGGCACGCTGAGCGTGCTCTGGCTCGTCGCGGCGTGGTGCCTGCCGGAGGCCGCGTACCTCGTCTTTCCGCTCTTCTTCCTTCAGCTGCACCTGCTTGGCGCCCGCTGGGGCACGGCGCTCGTGCTCGTGAGCGCGGTGTGCGCCGTGATCACCCTGGGGGTGCAGCAGGGCTTCTCCGTGCCTGGCGCGGTTGGCCCCATGCTCGGCGCCGCGGTGGCACTGCTCGTGGGGCTCGGTTTCCGCGCCTTCACGCGCCAGGCCGTGGCCAGGGAGGCCCTCGTGGAGGAACTCGTGGCCGCGCGCGACGAGCTGGCACGCAGCGAGCGCCGCGCGGGTCAGGAGTCCGAGCGGGCCCGCCTCGCCCGCGACATCCACGACACGGTGTCCCAGTCGCTCTCCTCGATCCAGATGCTGCTGCACGCCGCCGAGCGGGCCCTTCAGGGCGAGCGCTCGGCGGAGCTGTTGCGCCTGGCCCGCGAGAGCGCCGCCTCGGTGCAGGCCGAGACCCGCTCGATCGTCAGGGCGCTCACGCCCGCCCCCTTGGAGGAGGAGGGGCTGGCCGCGGCGCTGCGCCGGCTCGCCGAGACCGAGTGGAGCGGCGGACCCGAGGTGCTGCTGAGCGTCGAGGGCGACGAGGCCCTGGACATGAGCCGCCGCACGGCCCTCTTGCGGCTGGCCCAGGGCGCGGTGGGCAACGCCTTGCGGCACGCCGGGGCCACTCGCATCGAGCTCGGCCTGCGGGTCGACGCCCAGGCGGCCACGCTCACCGTGAGCGACAACGGCGTCGGCTTCGAGCCGGAGCTCGCCCCCGGTGCCTCCCACGGCGCCGGGCACTTCGGGCTCGCCTCCATGCGCGAGCGCGCCGCCCAGTTCGGCGGCCGCCTGAGCGTCGATTCCACCCCGGGGCACGGGACCCGCGTCGAGGTCGTCCTGCCCCACGGCCCGTCCAAGGAG
The DNA here is from genome assembly GCF_003575975.1 of Galactobacter valiniphilus. Classification (GTDB taxonomy): domain Bacteria; phylum Actinomycetota; class Actinomycetes; order Actinomycetales; family Micrococcaceae; genus Galactobacter; species Galactobacter valiniphilus. Next base: position 15,235 of record NZ_QQXK01000036.1, read on the forward strand.
GCCTGAGCCGTGACGCGGATCGTGATCGTCGACGACCATCCCATCGTGCGGGTGGGCCTGCGAGCCCTCCTCGAGACGGAGGCCGACCTCGAGGTTGTCGCCGAGGCCGCCTCGGAGGACGAGGCCGTCGCCGCGTGCGCGAGCCACGCGCCCGACGTCGTGCTCATGGATCTGCGGCTCGGCGAGGGCTCCGGCGTGGGCGCCATCGCCCGCATCCGCGAGGCCGGCTCCGCCCCGCCCATCCTGGTGCTGACCAATCACGACGCCGACGCCGACATCCTCGCGGCCGTCGAGGCCGGTGCGGCCGGCTACTTGCTCAAGGACGCGCCGCCGTCGGAGCTGCTTCCCGCCGTGCGCGCCGCGGCGGCGGGGGAGTCGGCGCTGGCCCCGGCCGTCGCCGCCCGGCTCCTGCAACGCCTGCGCGCGCCGCTTCCCACCCTGAGCCTGCGCGAGCTCGAGGTGCTCGGGCTCGTGGGGGAGGGCTGCTCCAACACGCAGATCGCCCAGCGGCTGCACGTCACCGAGGCCACGGTGAAATCGCACCTCGTGCACGTGTTCACGAAGCTCGGGGTCAGCTCCCGCACCGCCGCCGTGGCGGAGGCCAGGCGCTCCGGCATGCTTGAATAACACTGTGCGCTTTCCGGTTCGGGGGCGCACGGGGGTGTCGCAGGCCTGCGACACGTTCGATACGCTCCGGACACCTAGCGTCCACCCCGGCTCCGTAGCGTCTCTGGTGACGGGGCAGGGACACGGCAGGCCCCGCGAGCAAACGGGGGGAAGACCGTGAAGAAGACCAGCCACATCCTGTCCGCCGCAGCCGTCCTGGCCCTGGGCGCCACCTCGCTCGTCGGTTGCGTGAGCGCCGGCGACGGCAAGACCGGCGTCTCCGTGGGCTCCGACGGCGCGGTGATCTCCGCCCCCGGCGTGACGGTGTCCGGCGGTGCCGATGGCGCCAAGGTCGAGGCGCGCGACGCCACCGTGAGCGCCGGAAGCGATGGTGCCTCGATCGCCGCGAGCGAGAGCACGGAGGGCGTCGCCGACATCACGCCGGAGGCCACCGCGTCCGGTGCGGCCGAGGCGTCGGCCACAGACGGCGCATCGGGAGGCGCGGCCGGGGAGTCGGGCGGCCCCCTGCCCCTGCACATCGGCTGGGAGGAGCTCGTGACCGAGGAAGTCGAGTGCACAGGCGGCGTCGCCACCGTCGAGACCACGGGCGCCATCGTCAAGCTGCTGCAGCCGTGCAAGCGCGTGGTGGTGGACGCGACGGGCGCCACGGTGGTGCTGACCCAGCCCGTCGACACCCTGGAGATCTCCGGGAGCGGCAACACGGTGGCCGGCGCGAAGCTGACCTCCGTCGAGATCACGGGCACCGGCAACACGGTGGCCTACGCGGGCACCAAGCCCAGCGTTGACGACCAGGGCACGGGCTCGGTCGTCTCCGCCACGCCGATCCAGCTGCCGAACGCCGCCGGATGAGTCGGCCCGGGCACAGGGCCTCCGTCCTGCTCGTGGACGACGACGAGGCGGTGCGGGAGACGGTGGGTGCCTACCTCTCCCGCGCAGGCTTTGCCGTGTCCACGGCGGCCGATGGCGCCCAGGGTCTGCTGGCCGTGCAGACCCAGCGCCCCGACGTGGTGGTCACGGACGTGCTCATGCCCGTGATGGACGGCCGCGAGCTGGTCCGCCGGCTCCGGGAACGCGGCGACTGGGTCCCCGTCATCCTGCTCACCCAGGTGGGGGAGGCGGCGGAACGCTCGGCCGCCCTCGACGAGGGGGCAGACGACTACCTCAACAAGCCCTTCGACCCGCAGGAGCTGGCGTCGCGGATCAGGGCGCTGGCCCGGCGCACCGCGGCGACGCGGGGTGCCCCGGCGGACGTCCTCGTCGCCGGGCCGCGGGCCTCCGGCGCCGTGCGGCTCGAACGCATCGGGCGTCGCGTGTTCCTCGGTGAGCGCGAGGTGGCTCTGACACCGAAGGCCTTCGCCCTGCTCGAATACCTCCTGGGGTATCCGGAGGAGCTGCACAGCCGCGAGCGCCTGCTCGAACGGGTGTGGGGCTTCGAGATCGCCGTCTCCACCCGCGCGGTTGACCCCCGCGTGGCGGAGCTGGGCCGCGTGCTCGAGGACGATCCCGCCGAACCCACGCTGCTCAAGACCGTTCCCGGCGGCGGCTATCGCGTCGTCGCCGAGGTCCGCCGTGGCTGAGGGGTCAAACACCATGCACGACGACGCATCGGGGACCGCCCGCGGGCGCGCGGCGGGAGCGGGGCGGCCCGGACGCTCCTGGGGCGCGCACGTGGCGGCGGTGCTCGGCTGTGCCGGGGTCGCGGCGGGGGTGTGGCTCTGGCTGTCCCGCCCGGGGGCCTGGGTGGGCGTGGAGCTGGCCACCGGGCCGGCCGTGGCGGGCCTCGGCGTGGTGCTGGTGCTGCTCGCCACGGTGGGACGCACCGCGATCCTGCGCCGCCGCGCGGCGCTTGCCCGCGAGCGCGCCGCGGCGCTCGCGGCGGCCACGCTGGCCGCCGAGGAGGAGGCCCGGGCGGCCCGCCGGCGCTTCCTGCGGCGGCTTGACCACGAGCTCAAGAATCCGGTCACGGCGCTCAAGGCCCTCGCGGCGCAGGGCGCCGAGGGGCTGGGCGGATACCGCGCGTGGGCCACGGCCGGCATCCAGGCGCAGCGCATGGCGCGGCTCGTCGGCGACCTACGGGGCCTCGCGGAGCTCGAGGTGAGCCAGCTGGACCTCGAACCCGTCCGCGTCGACGAGGTGGTGACCGAGGCCCTCGACGATCTCGCGGAGGCGGGCCACGAGGCGCTGCTGCCGCAACGCGATGTGCGCGTCTACCTGCCGGTCGCGCCCTGGCCGCTGCCCGAGGTGAACGGCGACCCGGATCTGCTGCGCCTCGTCTTTCACAACGTCATCGGGAACGCGCTCAAGTACACGGCCCCGGGGGAGCGAGTGGAGATCACCGGCGTGGAGGACGCCCAGCGCGTCATCGTCGAGGTCGCCGACACGGGCCGGGGCATCCCCGAGGAGGAGGCCGAGCTCGTCTTCGAGGAGCTGGCCCGCGCGCGCAATGTCGCGGACCTGCCGGGCTCCGGCGTGGGCCTCGCGCTCGTCAAGGTGATCGTGCAGCGTCACGGCGGCGAGGTGAGCCTGCGCTCGCGCGAGGGCAGGGGCACCAGCGTGCGGATCAGCCTGCCGGCGCGCGGCGGCGAGCGGGCTGAGCCGGCACCCCGCACCACGGGGGATGCGCGTTGAACCAGCGCTGACGGGTCCTCGCCGGGGGAGCGGTGCCCGCTCAGAGGTAGACGAGGACCTTGTCGCCCTCGATCGCGGCGGCGAAGCGCGCCAAGGGGCGCGGCGCGGGGCCTCCCGCCACCGAGCCGTCGGCCACGTTGAAGTAGGAGTCGTGGCACGGGCAGTGGAAGCGGTTCTCGTCCCCGGCCACCACGGTGCAGCCGGCGTGCGTGCAGATCGCGCTGTAGGCCAGCACAGTGCTCTCGTCCCGGCGGTACAGGGTGACGTCCGCCTTGTTGATCTTGACCGAGGCCTGCTTCCCCACGGGGAGCTCCGAGGCGGAGAGCACCTCGTGGCCCTCGCCCGTCGCGGAGGGCTCGGCGGCCGGCTCGCTCGGGGCGGCGCAAGCGGCCAGGGTCAGGGCGGCCGCGCCGACCAGGCCACCGCCCAGCACGGCCCGGCGGCTGCGGCAGCACCCGGCGGGGGACTCGAGGGAAGCTGCGTCTGCGGCGATCTGCTCGTGGCTCATGCCGCCATTCTCCCACCGCTGCGCTGTGCGTCGACTGTGCCGCGCCCCCGCGCCCCGCGGACCGGGCGACGCGCCCTCCTGGCGCGCCCGGAGCAGTGCCCCGCACACGGGACGGCGCCCACCCCAGGGGGCGGGCGCCGTCGGGCACGGAAGGAGAGAGCCTCAGCTGTGGAAGCGGGAACCGTTGACCCGCTCGGAGGCTCCCACCTGGTCCAGGTAGGGCGTCAGGCCGCCGATGAACATGGGCCAGCCGGCGCCCAGGATCATGCACAGGTCGATATCCTCGGCGGCGGCGACCACGCCCTCGTCCAGCATGGTCTTCACCTCCAGGGCCAGCGCGTCCTGCGTGCGGGTCAGCAGCTCCTCGCCCGTGAGCGGGGCGTCCCCGAACTCGAGCAGATCGAGCGTCGAGGCCGGGACGGAGACCGAGCCGTCCTCGCCCTTCGCCCAGATCGAGGTGACCTTGGCGTCGATGAGGCGCTGCACATTGGTGGAGAGCGGGAAGCGCTCCGGGAAGGCCGTGTGCAGGGTCTCCGAGACGTGCTGGGCCACGGGCAGGCCGACCATGGCGAGCAGGGTGAAGGGGCTCATGGGCAGGCCCATGGGGGCGAGCGCGCCGTCCGCGACCTCGGCGGGCGTGCCGTTGTCGAAGGCCTCCTGCACCTCGTTCATGAGGCGCAGCAGGAGGCGGTTGACGACAAAGGCCGGCGCGTCCTTGACCAGCACGGCGGTCTTGCGCAGGTTCTTCGCCACCACAAAGGCCGTGGCGAGCACCTCCTGCGAGGTGGCAGGCTGGGCCACGATCTCCACGAGCGGCATGTAGACCACGGGGTTGAAGAAGTGGAAGCCCACGAGGCGCTCGGGGTGCTTGAGCCCCGCCGCCATCTCCGTCACGGACAGTGAGGAGGTGTTGGTCGCGAGGAGGCACTCGGGGGAGACGATGGCCTCGAGCTCCGCGAACACCGCCTTCTTGACGCCGATCTCCTCGAAGACCGCCTCGATGACCCAATCGGCGTCGGCGTAGACGGACTTGTCGACGCTGCCGCTGATGAGGCTCTTGGTGCGGTTGGCGGCGTCCTGGCTGATCTTGCCGCGCGAGAGCTGCTTGTCGATGTCGGCATGCGCGTGGGCCACGCCGCGGTCCACGCGCTCCTGATCCATGTCGGTCATCACCACCGGCACCTTGAGCTTCTGCGCAAAGACGAGCGCGAGCTGGGCCGCCATGAGGCCGGCACCCACGACGCCGACCTTGTTGATGGGCCGGGCGAGCTTCTTGTCCGGCGCGCCGGCGGGGCGCTTGCCGCGCTTCTGCACGAGGTCGAGGAAGGCGTAGACCGTGTTGTGGAACGCCGGGGTGGCCATGAGCTCCGTGAGCGCCTCGACCTCCAGCTCGGCGGACTCGGGCTGAGTCAGGGTGCGATTGGCCTCGAGGATGTCGAGGACCCGGCCGGGGGCGGGCGCGGCGCCGGAGGTCTTGGCCTGGACCAGCGCGCGGCCCTTGGCCACGGCGGCGGCCCAGCGGGCCTCCACCTCGGGATCGGAGGGGTCGACGGCGTGGGGTCGGGTGACCTCGAGCTCTCCCGTGAGCACGCGGTCGGCCCAGAGCAGGGACTGCTCCAGGAAGTCGGCGGGCTCGAAGGTGGCGTCGGCGCCGCCCACCGCACCGAAGGCCGCCCCACCGAGGGAGCGGTTGTTGTTCAGCGGGTTCTCGATCATGACGGCCAACGCCGCCTCGGGGCCCACGAGGCGCGGGAGGCGGTAGACGCCGCCCCAGCCGGGGACGAGGCCGATGAAGGCCTCGGGCAGGCCGAGGCCCTGGGCTCCCGTGGAGACGGTGCGGTACGCGCAGGCCAGCGTCAGCTCGAGGCCGCCGCCCAGGGCGGTGCCGTTGATGAACGCGAAGCTCGGGACCCCGAGCGCCGGGAACTGGTCGTAGACGGCGTGGCCGAGCTCGGCCATGGCGCGGCCCTGGGCCTCCTCGCGCAGGGAGGAGACGGCGGAGAGGTCGGCGCCCGCCGCGAGGACGTAGCCGGAGCCGGTGACGCCCACGGCGTCGATCTCGCCGGCCGCAGCGCGGGCGGCGAGGGCCTCGACGGTGCGGCCGAGCTCGATCATGGTGGCCGGGCCCAGCGTGGCGGGGCGCGTGTGATCGTGACCGTTGTCCAGCGTGATGAGGGCGAGCGTCTTGCCGGAGGCAAGGGTCACGTCCTGGACGAGGGAGTGGGTGACGACCTCGTCGGGAAGGATCTCGGTGAGGTGCTCGAAGCGCTCAAAGGTGGCGCTGTGCGGGGTCTGCGTCATGTCAGGCGTCCTGTCCGTACTGGGCGTGGTGGGGGTTCTCCCAGATGACCGTGCCGCCCATGCCCAGGCCGATGCACATGGTCGTCAGGCCGTAGCGCACCTCTGGGTGCTGCTCGAACTGGCGGGAGAGCTGCGTCATGAGGCGGATGCCGGAGGACGCGAGGGGGTGGCCGAAGGCGATGGCGCCGCCGTACTGGTTCACGCGCGCGTCGTCGTCGGCGATGCCGAAGTACTCGAGGAAGGCGATGACCTGCACCGCGAAGGCCTCGTTGACCTCGAAGAGGCCGATGTCCTCGATGCTCAGCCCGGCCTGCATGAGCGCCTTCTCCGTGGAGGGAACCGGGCCGTAGCCCATGACCTGCGGCTCCACCCCGGCGAAGGCGAAGGAGACCAGGCGCATGCCGACCGGCAGCCCCAGCCGCTCGGCCGCCTCGCCCGAGGCGAGCAGCGCGGCGGTGGCGCCGTCGTTCAGACCGGAGGCGTTGCCGGCCGTGACGCGGCCGTGGGCGCGGAAGGGGGTGCGCAGCCCGGCCAGGTCCTCGAGCGTGGTGCCCGGGCGCAGGCCCTCGTCGCGCGTGCGCAGGTTCCAGCCCTCGCCCGTGCGGCGCGAGGCGACCGGCACGAGGTTCGGCTGGATGTCGCCGCGCTCGTAGGCGGCGGCGGCCTTCGCCTGGGAGGCAGCGGCGTAGGCGTCGGTGCGCTCCTTGGTCAGGCTCGGGAAGCGATCGTGGAGGTTTTCGGCCGTGTTGCCCATGTTCAGGGCCGCCGGGTCCACGAGTCGCTCGGTGACGAAGCGCGGATTGGGGTCGGCGTCGAGGCCCATGGGGTGGTGACCCATGTGCTCCACGCCGCCGGCGATGGCGACGTCGACGGAGCCGAAGGCGATGGCCCCGGCGAGCGTCGTCACGGCCGTCATGGCGCCGGCGCAGAGACGGTCGATCGCGTAACCGGGGACCGTCACGGGCAGGCCCGCGAGGAGCGACACGGTGCGCCCGAGGGTCAGGCCCTGGTCTCCGGACTGGGTCGTGGCGGCGATCGCCACCTCGTCGATGGCGGCCGGGTCGAGGTCGGGGTGGCGGCGCAGCAGCTCGCGCACCGTCTTCACGGCGAGGTCGTCGGCGCGAACGTTGGCGTACATGCCCTTGTCGCCGGCGCGGCCGAAGGGCGTGCGCACGCCGTCGACGAAGACGACGTCGCGCAGGGCGCGGTGGGGGCTGATGGCAGGTGACACGGAGGACTCCCTCGTCTGCGGTTCGGTGGTGCTGGCCGGGCCGGGGGCGTCGAGGCCCCCGGAACAACCTTAAGCAGAGGTGATGCAGCTCATACGCTACTGGTGAGTAACAATGCGTGCAAGTGGGGGAACGACGACGCCCCGGGCCCTCAAGGAGGGTCCGGGGCGTCGGGCGCGGGGCCGGGAGTCGGTCGCTCAGTCCAGCGGGTCGGGGTCGAGGAAGGCGACCGTCAGGACGGCTGCCGTGCGGTCGATCTGCCACGGGCGGGCGCCGAGCTCGGCCAGGCAGGCCCGAATGCTGTCGAGGTCGATCACGGCCGGCGGTTGCCAGCACAGGGCCTTGAGCGTGGCCGGCGTGAGCAGATTCTCCGAGGGCATGCCGAGCTTCTCTGCCTCCCGCGCGAGGCGGGCCCGCGCGGTCTGGAAGCGGGCGGCGGCCTCGGGGTGGCGATCGGGCCACGAGCGCGGCGGCGGGGGCGTGTTGCTCTTGACGTGCAGCGGCGGCAGCTCGGTGGTGGTGCGGGCGCGCTGCAGGGCCGCGAGCCAGCGCGGCGCCTCCTTGGCCGCGAGGCGACCGACGAAGCCCGAGGTGCTGATCAGCTGGGGAACCGTGCGCGGCATGGCCTTGGCCGCCGCGATGATGGCGGAGTCCGGCAGCAGGCGCCCGGGAGCGCGGTCGCGCGTCTTGGCCACGTGCTCGCGCTCCTCCCAGAGCTCGCGCACCGCGGCGAGCTGGGCCGGCTTGCGCAGCTGATGCAGGCCGTGGGTGCGGCGCCAGGGGTCCTGCCGCGGGGACGGGTCCGGTGCCACGCGCTCGGCCTCGAACTCCTGCGCCGCGATCTCGTCCTTGCCCTGCCCATGCAGGAGTGCACCCATCTCCTCGCGCAGCTCGATGAGCACCTCGACGTCGAGCGCTGCGTAGTTGAGCCACGGCTCGGGCAGCGGTCGCGTGGACCAGTCGGCGGCCGAGTGCTCCTTGGCGAGCTTGAGGCCGAGCATGGTCTCGACGACGGGGCCGAGGCCCACGCGGGGCAGGCCGGCCAGGCGCGCCGCGAGTTCGGTGTCGAAGAGGGCATCGGGGGCCATCCCGACCTCGTGGAGGCAGGGGAGGTCCTGGTGGGCGGCGTGCAGGATCCACTCGACGCCGCGCAGGGCGTCGTTGATGGGGGCGAGGTCCTCGAAGGCCTCCGGATCGATCAGGATGGTGCCGGCGCCCTCGCGGCGCAGCTGCACCAGGAAGGCGCGCTGGCCGTAGCGGAATCCGGAGGCGCGCTCGGCGTCCACGGCGACGGGGCCGGTGCCGGCCGCGAGGGCCGCGGCGGCGCGCTCGAGGGCCTTGGGGTTGTCGATGACGAAGGGGATGCCCTCGGCTGGCGCGCTCAACGGAACCAGGAGGTCCGGATCGCGCTGGGGGATCTGTCCGGCGGCAAGCACCGAGATGTCGGCTGGGGTGGCGGTCATGATGGGCGCCATTCTAGTCGCTCGGCATGGCGCGGCACGTGGGACGCACTAGGTCAGGCGCAGGAACGGGAGCGGTGTCACGCCGTCGGGCAGCGGAGGCAGCCCGGCGAAGGACGCGACCATGTCCACCCAGGCCTCCAGATGGCTCGTGAGTTCGGCGTTCAGGGGCGTCCAGGAGGCGCGCAGCTCGATGTCGATGTGCTCGGCGCTGCCCGTCAGCGTGCCGAAGTTTTCGCTCAGCACGCGCGTGGCCGTGCCGCCGGCCTCGGTGTAGGGGGCGCGGTGCTCGCGCAGCGCGTCCACGAGCCAGGTCCAAGCCACCGAACCCAGGAGCTGGTCGTTGCCCATCTCGGGTTCGAGGGTGGCGCGGATGTAGGTGACGATCCGGAAGGTGCCTCCCCAAACGGGGTTCGGCTCCGGCTCGTGCAGGAGGATGAAGCGGCCCGTCGCGAGCTCGCTCGTGGGCGCGCCCGGCTCGACCGCGCCGCACACCTCGGCCGCCACGGCCACGGCATGACTGGCCAGGCCGTAGGGGGCGTCGATGCCGTGCAGCGAGACCTCGGGACGGACGCTGGAGCGTTCGAGGGCGGCAAGGGCCGTCCTGAAGGCCTCGGGCGTTTCACCGCCGGCGCGTTGCGTGCTCACGCCAGAAAGCCTAGGACCGGGCGGGCGTCCCGCCCGGTCACCACGCCGTGCCGGAGGTGCCGCGTGCCGCGCGCGATCAGGCGAGCTCCGCCGCCGCGGCGAGGAGGGCGTCGACGTGCTCCTCCCGCGTGTCGAAGGAACACATGAGCCGGGCCGGGGACCCCGCGGTGCCCTCGCCGTGGAAGCCGAAGCGCTCCCGCAGGGGTGCGAGCAGCGCCGCTGGCGCCTCGATGAAGACGGCGTTCGACTCCACGGGATGGGCCAGGCGGACGCCGGGGAGGGCCGCCAACCCGGCACCGAGGCGCGCGGCCAGCGCGTTGGCGTGACCCGCGTTGCGCAGCCAGAGATCCCCCTCGTACATGGCGAGCAGCTGGGCGGAGACGAAGCGCTGCTTCGAGACGAGCTGCGTGGTGCTCTTGCGCAGGTGCGGCAGGGCGGCGGCCGCCGCGGGGTGCAGCGCGATGACGGCCTCGGCGAGCATGGCGCCGTTCTTGGTGGCGCCCAAGCTCAGGACGTCCACGCCGGCCTCGCTGACGAGCTCGCGAAGCCCGGCCCCCGTGAAGGCGGCGGCGTGCGAGAGCCGGGAACCGTCAACGTGCACGAGCATGCCGTGCTCGTGCGCGGCGGCGCTCAGGGCCGCGATCTCTGCGGGCGTGTACGCGGTGCCGGCCTCCGTGACGTTGGAGAGCGAGAGCGTGGTGGGCTGGGCGTGGTGCTGCGAGCCGAGCGCCCCGGCCGCCGCGCGCACGGCGGCGGGGGAGACCTTGCCGTGCTCGTGGGGCAGCGGGAGCAGCTTGAGCCCGGCCGAGCGTTCAGGCGCGGCCGCCTCGTCCGTGTTGATGTGGGCGCTCGCGGCGCACAGCACGGCGCCGAAGCGCGGGGTCGCGGCCTGCAGGGCCAGGACGTTGGCGCCCGTGCCGTTGAGCACGGGCAACGCCACGGCGCCCTCGCCGAAGAGCGCACGGGCCCAGGCCCCGAAGGCCTCGGTGTACGGGTCGGCACCGTAGGCGTCGGTGTGACCCCCATTGACCGCGAGCAGCGCGGCCATCACCTCGGGATGGACCCCGGAGGAGTTGTCTGAGGCAAAAACGTGGCGGGCGGCGTCGTGCAAGGAGTTCACGCCGCCAAGCCTAGGGCCAGACGGGCCGGGCGACGGGCCCGGCCCGCCGCGTCACCGCCGCGCCGCTGTCGCGGGCTCAGGCGCGCTCGCGCTTGCTCAGGGAGATCGAATTGATGCAGTAGCGCTGATCGGTGGGCGTGTCGTAGCCCTCGCCCTCGAAGACGTGCCCGAGGTGCGAATCGCACGCGGCGCAGCGCACCTCCACCCGGCGCATCCCGGCCGTGGTGTCGACCAGATAGCGCACGCTCTCGCCGGCCAGCGGTGCAAAGAAGGAGGGCCAGCCGCAGTGTGAGTCGAACTTTTCGGCGGAGCTGAACAGCTCGGCGCCGCAGGCCTTACAGGCGTAGACGCCCTCGCTGTGGTCGTCCCAGTAGTGCCCCGTGAAGGCGCGCTCGGTGCCCTGCTGGCGCAGCACCTGGAACTCGGCGGGGCTGAGTCGTTCGCGCCAGGCGGCGTCGCCCGTGCCGCTCGGGTCGTCGACGGTGGAGGCGTGGCGCGGATCGATGGAGGTCATGGTCTCGACAACGCAACGATCCGGCGGGGCATTCCCGTGCCGCTCACCAGCCGGTGACATGATGAGGTCATGACGCAGCGCAATGACAGCCCCGTCCCCTCGTCGAAGCGGCGCAAGGGCCCCGGCCCGGTGGCCTGGACCTTCCTCGGCCTGGGCGCCGGTGCGGCGGTCGGTTCGGCGGCCGCCGGTGTGATCGGCGGGCTCGCCACGCTCTTTGCCCGCGAGGTCGTGACCCCGGGCAAGGCCCCCGTGGAGGACGTCGAGATCCTCGCGCTCATCTCCACCCCGCGCGGGCAGGAGGTGGTCCTTCCTGTCACCCAGGAGACCACCAAGCCCGGCACGTATTCCCTGTGGTTCGACGGCGATCGCGGCCACGCCCGCCTGGGCGAGGTCACTGAGCGCTCCGATGCCGAGGGCACGCTGCAGCGCGAGGTCATCACGGTGGACCGCGGGGACCTGGGGGCCGCTCGCCGCGGCCGCCTGGGCGGCAACGTCTACCTGAGCCCCGCGGACCTGGGGCTGGACTTCAGCGAGGTGCAGGTGCCCGTGTCAGCGGGGCAGGCCCCGGCCTGGCTGATCCCGGGCAGCACGCGCTCGGATACCTGGGCCATCATGATCCACGGCCGCGGCGCCAACCGGCTCGAGGCCCTGCGCGCCCTCCCCGTGGCCCACGACGCCGGTCTCACCTCGCTCGTGGTGAGCTACCGCAACGACGGCGACGCCCCCGAGGTCAACAACGGTCGCTACGGCCTGGGCACCACCGAATGGCGCGACGTCGATTCGGCGATCGGCTACGCCATCTCGCAGGGCGCGCGCGACGTGGTGCTCTTCGGCTGGTCCATGGGCGGGGCCATCGCCCTGCAGGTGGCCGACCGCTCCCAGCACCGCACGCGCGTGCAGGCCCTCGTCCTGGACGGCCCAGCCGTCAACTGGTTCGACATCCTCGAGCACCAGGCCAAGATCAACAAGATCCCCTACGTCTCCGGGCGCCTCGGCACGTGGCTGCTCACGCACCCGTGGGGCAAGAAGATCACGGGCCTGACGGCCCCGCTCGACCTGGCGTCCCTTGACTGGGTGAGCCGCGCCGAGCAGCTGCGCGTGCCGACGCTCATCCTGCACTCGAAGGACGATGACTTCGTCCCCTTCGCCTCCTCCGCGGAGCTTGCGGCCAAGAATCCGGCCAAGGTGGACCTCGTGGCCTTCACTCAGGCGGGCCACGTGCGCGAGTGGAACGTGGATCCCAAGGCCTGGGACGACGCCGTCTCCGACTGGCTCGAGAGCATGTTCGCGGCCCCCATCCCGGGGCTCGCGCCGCTGCCGCGCTGAGCGCTGAACGCGTACAGAAGGATCGGGGCCCGACGGCGCCTGGCTCACGTGAGCCACGCGCCGTCGGGTCCCTGCGTTTCACGCGGAGGTGGGCCGGCGGTTCAGCCGAGCAGGCTTGACCAATCCGGCATGGTGAGGCGGCGCGGCTCCAGCAGCGTGTAGCGCTCGGCGCCGCCGAGGCGGGTGAAGCTCGTGGCGCACATGAGCCGCGTATCGATGACGGCCGTCCCGGCGAACTCGAGCTCCGTGCCGTCCTCCGGCGTGGAGTAGTCGACCTCGACGAGGTGGCGGCCGGCGCCCCGCACCGCGAGCGGGCGTTCGCCACCCACCTCGTCACCCCAGATGGGCAGCGCGAGCGGCGCGCCCATGCACAGGGGGATGAAGCGCGAGGGGAAGTCGGCGTCTCGGCGCGTGAAGTCGGCGCGGTCGAGGCCGCCGACGTGCCGCAAGGTGCGGTCCAGGGGCGCGTATTCGACCCGGAACCCGTCGTCGCTGCGGATGCACCGCGCCGTGCGGCCGTCCATCCACATCTCGAGCCGATAGCTCGTGCTCTGGCCCTCCGCGTCCTCGAAGAGCACGGTGGCCGTGAGCGGGTGGCGCGTGCGCTCGCGGCGCAGGCCCTGGAGCAGGCGCAGGAGCGCAGCACCGTCGTGGGCCGCCGGATCCGCGCCGCTCACGGGGCCGCCAGCGGGGCCACGGCGGCGCGGGTGAGCGCCACGAGGTCGGCGCCCGCGAGCTCCACGTCGAGGCCGCGGCGCCCTCCCGAAACAAAGACGCTCGGGAGCGCGAGCGCGCTCTCATCGACGGCGGTGGGCAGGGCCTTGCGCTGCCCCAGCGGGGAGATCCCGCCCGGGACGTAGCCCGTGCGCTGCGCCGCGAGTTGGCGGTCCGCGAGGGCCACCTTCTTCACGCCGAGCGCCGTCGCCGCGGCCTTGAGGTCAAGCTTGCCCGCCACGGGCACCACGGCGACACCGAGATCACGGCCGTTGCCGAGGTCCAGGACGAGGGTCTTGAACACACGGGCCGGGTCCACCCCGAGCTCGCGCGCCGCCTCCCCGCCGAAATCCTGCTCGCCGTCGGCGTGCTCGTAGGCGTGGACGGTGTGCTGCACGCCGGCGGCGGCCAGCGCCACGAGCGCCGGGGTGCCGGCGTCCTTTCCCTTCTTGGAGGCCTTCGCCAGGGCTCAGCCCTCCAGGGCGGCCGCCACGCGGCGCTTGATCCGACCCAGCATGGCGGTCATGCCGCGCAGGCGCAGGGGCGAGACGGCGCGCGTCAGGCCGAGCGTGGACGGGAAGTCGTCCGGCACGGCCAGCACGGCGGCGGCGGGGAGGGCGTCGAGGCCCTCCTTGAGCACGCCGGCAAAGCCGCGCGTCGTGGGCGCCTGCGGGGGAGCCGTGATGAAGACATTGACCGTGCGCTGCGCGTCGTCGGCCACCTCCACCGTGAGGAACACGGGGGACTGGCACTCGGTCACCTGCTCCAGCTCCACCCCGTCAAAGCGGGCGGGCAGGGCCGGCAGGTTGTCGGAGAACTCGAGGAGCAGCTCGAGGCGCTCGGGCTCGGGGAGGGCGTTGAAGTCCTCGGCGATCTCGGCGAGGGCGGCGGGGAGGCTCATCGGGCGGCCCCGGCCGGCACGGCACCCGGCTCGGCGCCGAGCGCGATGGGCACGCGCACGGCGTTGCCCCACTCGGTCCAGGAGCCGTCGTAGTTGCGCACGTTGCCGATGCCCAGCAGGAAGTGCAGGGCGAACCAGGTGTGGGCGCTGCGCTCACCGATGCGGCAATAGGTGACCACCTCGTCGTCGAGCGAGAGGCCGGCGCGGTCGAGGTAGAGCTCCTCGAGCTCGGCGCGCGAGCGATAGGTCCCGTCCTCGGCCACGGCCTGGCCCCACGGCACGGACGCGGCGGTCGGGATGTGGCCGCCGCGCAGCGCGCCCTCCTCGGGGTAATCGGGCATGTGGGTGCGCTCGCCCGAGTACTCCTGCGGGGAACGCACGTCGATGAGCGGGCCGTGACCCAGGTGCTCGAGGACCTCGGGCAGGAAGGCGCGCAGGGTGGCGTCGTCGCGCTCGATGACGGGGTAGGCCGTGGCGGGGCGCACCGTGGCCTCGCGCGTGAGCTCGCGGCCCTCGGCGATCCACTTGTCGCGGCCGCCGTCCATGAGGCGCACGTCCTCGTGCCCGAAGAGGGAGAGGACCCACAGGGCGTAGGCGGCCCACCAGTTGTTGCGGTCGCCGTAGATGACGAGGGTGTCCTCGCGCGAGACGCCCTTGGCGCTCAGCAGGGCGGCCAAGGCCGGGCCGTCCACGTAGTCGCGCGTGACGGGGTCGTTGAGTTCGGTGTGCCAGTCCAGCTTGACGGCGCCGGGCAGGTGGCCCGTGGCGTAGAGCAGCACGTCCTCGTCGGATTCGAGGATGACGACGCCCGGGGTGTTCAGGTGCTCGGCCACCCAGGCCGTGGACACGAGGCGCTCGGGGTGAGCGAAGGTGGGATCGATGCCGGAATCGCTTGACTGGCTCATGCTGCTTCTTCCTAGACCTGGAGGGGAGCGGCGCGCCCGCTGGCCGCGCCGGCTTCAAGCCTACGCGGCCCTCCCCGCGCGGGCCGTGGCCCACGCGACACACGAGGCAAGCTCCGCCACGCTTTCCGCGTAAAATCTTGGCGGTACGCCCGCTCACCCGCACCAGCGCGGAAGGAACCCACCGCACGTGGCCTCGAGAATCCATCTCACCGACATCACGCCCCAGGTCTCGCCAGACGAGCTCCTGGCCGGGATGCACCCGTCCTACCGCTTCGGCGAGGTGTCCTTCGACACGTACATCCCGGATCCGAGCCAGCCCAGCCAGGCCGCGGCCGTGGAGCGCATGAGCCGCTTCGCCGACTCGGTGGGCAAGGCGTCCTCCGGCGGCTTCCTCGGCAAGCTCTTCGGCAAGTCCAAGCCCAAGGAGCCGGCCGGCCTCTACCTCGACGGCGGCTTCGGCGTGGGCAAGACCCACCTGCTTGCCTCGCTGTGGCACGCAGCCGAGGGCAAGCGCGCCTTCGGCACCTTCGTGGAGTACACCAACCTCGTGGGCGCCCTCTCCTTCCGCAAGGCGGTGGACGTGCTCAAGGGCTACGACCTCGTCTGCATCGACGAGTTCGAGCTCGACGACCCGGGGGACACGGTCCTCATGTCTCGCCTCATGCGCGAACTGGCGGACGCCGGCGTCAAGATCGCCGCGACCTCCAACACGCTCCCCGGCGCCCTGGGCGAGGGCCGCTTTGCCGCGCAGGACTTCAAGCGCGAGATCCAGGTGCTGGCCGACCAGTTCGAGATCATGCGCATCGACGGCGAGGACTACCGCCACCGCGGCCTGCCCGATGCCCCTCAGCCGCTCGAGGACGCCCAGGTCGAGCCGCTGGCCGAGGAGCGCTACCCCGAGGCGAGCATCGCCGTTGACAGCTTCCCCGCGCTGCTCGAGCACCTCTCGCGCGTGCACCCCTCGCGCTACCGCCAGATGCTCAAGGACGTCGACGTCCTGGCCCTCCACGACGTCGAGACGATCACGAATCAGGCCACGGCGCTGCGCTTCGTGGTCCTGGCCGACCGCCTCTACGACAAGGACGTGCCGATCCTGGCCTCCGGCGTTCCGTTCGACCGCCTCTTCACCGAGGAGATGATGGCCGGCGGCTACCAGAAGAAGTACTTCCGCGCCGTCTCGCGCCTCACCTCGCTCGTGCGCGAGGGCCAGGGCGTCGCCGAGCGCTGAGCGATCCGCCCTCTTTCACGGCTTCACGGCGCGACGGCGGGTGGCCACCGAAAGGTGGTCACCCGCCGTCGCGCTGTGTGTTGGTGCGCCCCGCCGTGGGGCGCGCGCGGCCGGGGCGGCTCGACGTTGCGCGGCGTTGCGCCGCCTCCGTGGGCTCCCCGCGCCCGCCGCACCGGGCGGCGCGGGGATCCTCCCGCGCGTCACGCGGGCGTGGAATGGGTTGACAGCTTTGGGGCGCCCGCCAGTGTTCGTCAACATGTCTAACGAATTGATCAACGCCTCGGCTCGCGGCGCGGGTCGCCCCTAGCTTCTTCCTCGGAAACATCCACCGATGAAGGAGCTCTCCCATGAAGACCACGATCGCCACCAAGCTCGCGGCCGGCACCCTGACCCTCGGCCTCCTGGCCGCCGCCGGAGCGCCGCTAGCAACCGCGCAGCCCGTGACGGCCGCGCCGGCCCCGGCGGTCGTCGCCCCGGCCGCCGTGAAGGCAGCGAGCAACACGCTGATTGCCATCAAGCAGATGTCCACGGGCACGGCCGCGGCGCGCAACTGCGGCCCGACCTCCGTGGTGATCGCGCTCAAGGCGGTCGGGAAGACGCCGTCCGGGTACAAGACGAGCGCGGTTCAGGCGGTCAAGAACGTGCGGGCCAGCATCGGGCACACGCGTTCCACTGACCTCATCGCCGATCTCAAGCCGCAGATTACCAAGTACGGCGTCAAGGCAACCAAGGTCACCTACGCGCAGGGCCTCGCGGCGGCGGCCAAGGGCAAGACCGTCATCCTGCACACCAATCTGTACGGCGGTCATTACCTCGTGGCCAAGGGCAAGGACGCAAGCGGTCGCATCTTCATCTCCGATCCCGCCAAGGGCAGCAAGTCGGCCAAGACCACCGCCTACCTGAACTCCATCAAGCGCAGCCTCAACCGCGCGCTCGTGGTCGGCTGATCGCCCCGCGGATCCGCCGGAGACGGGAACAGGGCCGGTGCTGTCTCACGACGGTACCGGCCCTGCTTCCTTGCGACGTTAAGTCAGGGCGTCACGCGCGTAGCGCTTCGCCCGGGCATCGCTCGAGGGGGTGAGATCAGGCCTGCGGGGCCTGGTCGTCGCCACCGGCGGCCTTGTCGACCAGACCGGAAGCGGCGTCCTGCACCGAGTCGACCTTGTCGGCAAACTTGCCGCCGGTCTTGTCGTCGATGAAATCGCCGACCTTCTCGATGCCGCTCTTGATGGCCTCTTCGTTCTTGGCCACCAGATCCTGCGCCTGATCAACGAGGCCCTCGGCCTTGCCCTTGATGTCGTCGAGGAAAGACAAGTCGGCACCCCCTTTCGGTCCTTGGGCCCCGGCGGGGCCCTCTGGAATCGATGCTAGGGCACACACGGGCGCTTCACTAGAGAGATATTTCTCCGGGCGTGGCGCGACGACGCACGAGGTCACGCTGGCGGGGGAGGAGCCGGACGGGTCGGCGGGAGAAACACAGAAGCCCCACGGAGAACCGTGGGGCTTCTTAAACCGGATGGATCCGGGATGCGAGCGGACAACGGGATTCGAACCCGCGACCTCCACCTTGGCAAGGTGGCGCTCTAGCCAGCTGAGCTATGTCCG
>NZ_QQXK01000037.1 GCF_003575975.1 Galactobacter valiniphilus
CAATCACCACCGCGGCCACACATCACTCAAGGGCTCCACCCCCGCCAGCCGCGTACCCAACCTGGCGGGGCAATACAGCTAGAAGGCGGTTTGGTCTCGAATAAAAAACCCTCGTGACAGGCGGCCCTGGCGGGTGAAAACTCATCGCTATCGGCACGAGGTGGGGGCCTCGCCACCGACACACCTCATCCACACGAGCGGCTCAATGCCGCATCGAGAAAGGCAAGTCCAGGTCCGTTTCGTTCGCCAAGCGTCCCGCCCTTGCTCTTGCCGCCACCGTCGCGCTGAGCTCGGCGGTCGTGGTGATCCCCGCAGCACCGTCCCTCGCCGCTCCCACCTCGGCAAGCCACGTGACGGCAGCTCGCGCGGCGTCTGTCAGCGCCGTGAAGACCCAGTGGACCTGGGGCAACGGCACCGCCCTCAAGGCCAAGGAACTGACCCCCACGGCGCTGAGCGCGTCCTCCTACTACCTGCGCGTAGACCACAACCAGGGGCACGTGGTGCAGCTCGTCGGCACCCTGCCGAACGGCCACGGCGTAGGCATCGACGACCAGGGCCGCCTGCGCGAATACACGAAGAGTGGCCCCCAGGCCTTCCAGAAGGGGCGCACGGCGCCGCTCTACACCGCGGTGGTGCGCGGATCCGCGGTTTACGGGATCTCCGTGGACGGGGAGCTGCTGCGCTTCACGGGCGCGGGCGCCAAGGCCGCCAACCTCGGCAAGCCCGCCGGCCTCGTCAGCGGCAGCCCGGCGATCTCCGGCTCGCGGATCTACTGGACGCGCTACGTCTCCGCCGGTGCGGGCAAGCTGCGCAACGAGGTGGTTTCCCGCGCGCTGAGCGGCGGCGCCACGAAGGTCGTGGCCAAGGACGCCCGCGACCCGCGCGTCACCGATGCGGGCCTGTTGGTGGTGCGCACGGGGTCGGCCTTCGGCGATGACGACTTCGACGCTATGTACACGGTGCGCGGCATCGACGTGCTGACCTCCGGTGGCGCCAAGCGCCTGCTCACCTTCAAGGGCGCCGGCCTCGGCTCGCAGATCGGTGACGGCCCGTGGACCTTCGACGCCTCCGGGCGCACGCTGACGCTCTCGGCGGCGGGAACCTCGGGTCAGTTGGTCATCAACCTGAAGACCCGCCAGGCGTGGCGCATCAACGTCCCGAAGGGCACGGTCCCCAGCTGGACCGGCGTGAGCGGGGCCCGCGCGGTCTGGGACGTCCGGGATCACGGTGGTGAGGCCCGCGGCAAGGGCGTCTACATCATGAACGTGGACACCGGAAAGGCGCAGCTCCTCAAGACCAAGACCGGCAGCCTTAACACCCCGGTGGTCAACGGCAAGGCGATCGCCTGGACCTACGACCGCCCCGACGGGCTCGTGCAGTTCAAGAGCATCGTCCTGAAGTAGCCGCGGGCTTGCCCAGCGGCGAGGCAAGCGTGAGGCGCCCGGCCGGGGAAACCCGGCCGGGCGTCGTCGTGTGTGGGGTGTTCGCGAAAGTTTGCGTGCCGCGTGTCGTCAAGGGTGCCGCCTTCACGGCGCAAGGCACGCAAAGTCGGGGGCGCCATGCGAGACTCGAAGCATGCCTCAGGAAGAGACCGCCCCGCCCCCTCAGGTCCGGCGCGACGCGGTGTTCTACCTCCGCTGGGCGATCGGATTGTTGCTCGGAGTGGTCATAGCGGCGACCGTTGGCACCCTTGTGTTCCCTGGGATGGCACGCGTGGCTGTCTCTGCCAGCCTGGTTGCAGCAGGCGTCCTGCTCGTCGGGTCGATGATTCTGTGGCGCGGTGAGGGGCTTCCCGGAGAGGCGCAGGGTCACCGTCCGGCTGAGGCCGCCGCCCTGCCGGCATTCGGTGCGCTCATAGTTGTCGCTGGCCTGCTGGTCGCACAGTGTTGGAGGGTGGAAGCCACGGGCATGCCATGGTCAACGGTCTTTCCGAGCTGGTTCCTCGGGTCATGAAAACGGGCGAGACGGGCAGGCGGGGCCGACACCGGGCCCGCGGACGCGCCGATCGTCCGGCTCCCAAGCCCGTGTCCGAACCCCGGCCAGCCACCCCGGACCGCACCGACTATCGGGACCCCGGAGCCCAACGGACGTGGCGCTGGATCTGGCGCCTCGAACGGCTTGCGCTGTGGATCGCCGCGGTGTCCGTCCCGGCGGCGCTCGTCGTGGCAGCGGGCGTTGCCTGGTGGGGCGTCGAGTGGCCGGCCGCGGTGGCCTGGGTGTTGTTTGGATGCGGCCTGATCGCACTGTGCCCCAGCGTCTGGGCGGGAAACATGCGTATCAACGGCGGCGAACCGTGCGACGGCTTCGGGAGGAGGCTGAATTGGAAGTCGGAGATGCGTAGCTTCGTTGTGCCGCTGGTCGTCCTTGCCGTGGTGATGTCGGTATCGGCCGAACTCTTATACACGGCGACCTTGCACTAGAGGTAGGAGCCGCTCAGGCGATCTGCGCCCGCAGCGCCTCGAGTCGCGTGAGGATGCCGGCCCGTTTGGGCGAGCGCGGCGGCAGCAGGCGCAGCGCCGTCTCCAGCGCCTCGTCGTCGTAGCGGGCCTCGGGGCGGGCCAGGTACTCGAGCAGCGTCTCCACCGAGCCGTCCGAGAGCACCGCCTCGCGCAGCGTCGCGGCCAGCTCGTCACGCCACTCGAGCACGCCGGGCGCCTCCGACGCCGGCAGCAGCTCGCCGCGATAGCGAGCCAGCGCCTGCCGGTGCGAGCCGCGGTCCAGGAGTCGTCCCACGCACAGCGCGTCGGCATCGACGCCCGAGAGCCGGTACGGCCGGGAGGTCAGCTCCACGCCGGCGGCGGCGGCCCCGGAGGACTCAAGCACCTTGCGCAGGCGCGCGAGCTCGGCGCGCAGCGTCACGGCCGGCACCTCCACGGGGTAGAGCCGCGCGCTCAGCTCGCCGGCCTCCAGCCCGTGCGGCGCGGCGGCGAGCAGCCCCAGGATCTCGGCGTGGCGCAGGGAGAGCCGCGTGACCGCGGCGCCCACGTGCAGCTCGGGGAGCTCCGGCCCGGTCAGATGCACGACGGCGGCCGCCTCCACCGCGCCCGAGGCGGCGGTCGGCGCGGGGCCGGGGGCGGGCCTGGCCGAGGACACCTCGATGCGCTCGCGCTGGCGGGTGGGCGCGGCGGGGTGGCCGGGCTCGACCCACGGTTCGGCGGCACCGGCCCCGAGGCCGGGGGCCCGGCCGCTCGCGGAGGTGTCGCCATCGATGAAAACCGACCCCGCGCCGTCGGGCACGGGGGTGCCGCCCTGCGCGGCGATCAGCGGAAGCGCCCCGGTGAGCGGCGACAGCGCCGGCGAGGCAGGCGCCGGAAGGGCCGTGAGCAGGTGGGCCTGCACCGCCGCGGCCGTGGCGCGCAGGTACGGGAGGATGAGCGAATCGGCGGCGCGGTCGTCGCCCGTGAGGTCGAGGAATCCAAGGCGGGCGCCGGTGTGGGGATTGAGCAGCGGGACGGCCGAGCAGGAGAAGTCAACGGCCAGCGGGCTGAAGTGTTCCTCGCGCAGGACCTGCACGGCGGAGCCCGTCGTGAGGGCCAGCGCCGGAGCGGAGGTGCCCATCGACTCCTCGGACCAATCGGCGCCGGCCAGGAACGCCATCTCCTCGGCGCGGGAACGCGTCAGCGGGTCGCCCTCGACCCAGAGCAGGCGGCCCAGCTCGTCGCCCACGGCCATGATGAGCCCGTGATCGCGTGCGGGTTGGGCCAGCAGGGAACGGATGAGCGGGAAGACGGAGTTCAGGGGGTGGGCTGCGCGGCGGTGGGCCAGCTCGTCCGAGCCGAGCACGTCGGAGACCACTGCCTGCGTGGGGTGGGGGAGCCGGGAACTGGAACGCACCCAGGAATCGCGCACGAGCGCGCGCACGTCGGAAAACTCGCGGCCGTCGCCCAGCCCGCTTCCCGGAGCACCAGGCACGGCACCGCCCAGGCGGTGGGTGCTGCTGCCGGGGCCTGGCATGCGCTCCTCCTGCGGGGGTCGGGGCGTAGTGCATCAACTGTGCCCCGTGCGCGCGTGCTGGGCAATGGGCGGACAGCAGAGAACGGTTCCCCGCCGCCGATCCACAGCACGCGCCCAGGGGCGTGCGCGCACGTTACCCCGAGGTGCGTTGCAGTCGCGTTGCACCCGTTGCGCCGGCGTGCTCAGCGCGCCCGGAGCGCAGCCAGCCTGGCCTCCGCAGTGGCGCGCCGGGGCGAGCCGGACGGCATGAGCTGCGCCGCCGCGGCCCAGGCCTCGGCGTCCTGTGCGGCCTCGGGCAGGGCGAGGAATGCGCTCAGCGCCTCCGCCTGGGCCGAGCCGAGCACCGCGCCGCGCAGCGCGGTGGAGAGCTCCGCGCGGCGCCGCAGAATCTCGGGGGCGTCGGAGCCGGGTAGGAGCTCCCCGCCGTACTCGTTGAGGGCGGGGACCAGGGCGCCGCGGGCCAGGTGGGCGGCCACGCGCGTGGCGTCATCCTCCACTCCGCTGAGCCGGTAGGGGCGCGAGCCGAGCGAGACCCCGGCGTCCAGCGCGCCGCTCTCCTCGAGCGCCTTGCGCAGGCGCGCGATCTCGGCGCGCAGCGTCACGCCGGAGACCGGCTGCGAGTACACGCGGCGAACCAGCTCGGCGCCGTCGAGCCCCGCGGGGGCGGCGGCCAGCACGGCGAGCAGCTCGGCGTGGCGCCGGCCCAGCGACGAGGTTCCGTGGGGCGTGTCGAGGGTGGGCGCGTCCGGGCCCGTGAGCCGCAGGAGTGCGTGGGCGGACGCCGAACCCACCGGCACGGCGGGCCCGGCCGGCAGCGCCGTGGTGGCCAGGTGCGACTCGAGGGTGGCCGCCGCACCGCGCAGCGCGGCGAGCACGAAGGGTGCCAGGGCCGCGTCGCCGCCCGTGATGCCGAGCGCGCCGCACAGCGTGCCCTGGCGCGGATCGCGCACCGCCACGGCGGCGAAGGGTTGGGGGAGGCCGGGTCCGCGGGGAGAGCGCGACGGCGCCTTGGTCGCCAGGGCGCGACCCAAGCCGGAGAGCGCTCCACCCACGAGCGCCCACTCGGTTCCAGCGACGAGGCCCCAGCCCTCGGCCTCGGCCAGATCCGTGTCGGCGCCATCCAGCCAGAGCAGGCGTCCGGCGGGGTCCGTCACCACGAGCAACACCCCCGCCTCGCGGGCCGCCCCGCCGAGCAGGGCGTGGGCCAGGGGAACCAGCGCGGCGAGCGGGCTCCCGGCACGCGCGGCGGCGAGCTGGCTGTGATCCCACGGATCGGTCACGGCGGTCGGCTCCTGGGCTCGTGGCGGTGGCGGAGGTTCCCGGAGCGGGTGAGCGCCGGAGGATTCCGAGTCTGCCCCGGGCCTTGGAAACCGGGCAACTTCGCCGCGCCAGCGAGGCCATGCAAGCGAAAGGCCTTGACCGCGGCGGCGTTTCATGAGGCATCCCGTCCGGCGCGCCGCGGCCGGCTCAGACAAGAAGCGCAGGGCCGCGAACTCGGGGGAGCCGTGCCCCGGAGCCGGGCCCGGCCGAGCGATGCCGCCGCCCCGGCCCGGCAGGAGCGTGGCACGGACGTTGCATGAACGTTGCATGTCGGTACCCCGGGAATCCCGGCCCGCCCGTGCGGCGGCGCGTGAAGCCCCGGGGACATTGTGACGGGCCGTGCGACCCCCGGCGCGGGACACCCGGGCCGGGGCGGGGAGAATCGACGCCATTGCGCCCGGCCCGCCCGCGCGCCCCCTGTCCTGAAGAGAAAGCACGTCCTCAGTCGATGTCTCGCCTTACCCGCAGCGCGCTCGCCGCGGCCGCCATCGCGGCCGCCGGAGCCCTCGCGCTCACCTCCTGCTCCTCCGGCACCCAGGCCGGCCCCGCGTCGTCGGGCACCGTGAAGACCAAGACCACGCTGACGTACGCCTCCGGCGACGCCGAGCCGGAGTGCCTCGACCCGCACGTGGGCGGCAACTACCCGCAGGCGCTCGTGGCCACTCAGTACCTGGAGAACCTGGTCAGCCGCGACAAGGACGGCAAGATCATCCCGTGGCTCGCCAGCAAGTGGGAGGTGGCCGAGGACGGCAAGACCGTCACCTTCACGCTCAAGGACGGCGTCAAGTTCACCGACGGGACCGCCCTGAACTGGGAGGCCGTCAAGGCGAACGTGGACCACCTGCAGGATCCGGACACCGCTTCCTCCACGGGCTACCTGGCCTTCGCCAAGATCACCTCGGTGACCAAGGGCGCCTCGGAGCTCGAGGCCGTGGTGCACCTGAGCGCCCCGGATTCGGCGCTGCTGGAGTCCTTCGCCCAGACCTGGAACGCGATCGAGAGCCCCACGGCCCTCAAGCGCTCCCAGGAGGAGAACTGCGCGGCCCCCGTGGGCACCGGCCCGTTCAAGGTGGCCTCCTGGGCCAAGCAGGACCGAGTGGAGCTCGTCCGCAACGACGCCTACACGACGGCCCCGGCCGACGCCGCGACGCAGTCCGGCCAAGCCGCGCTGAGCGCCATCACGTGGCGCTTCATCCCGGATTCGGCCACGCGCTACGCCGCGCTCCAGTCGGGCGAGGTGGACGTCATCGACAACCCGCTGCCGGAGAACATCCAGGCCGCCGGCGCCGAGGGCTCCGCGATCAAGGACCTCAACGCCCCGCGCCCGGGCGCCTCCAACCGGATTGAGCTGAACTCCGGCCAGGCGCCGTTCAACGACCACAAGGTCCGCGAGGCGTTCATCCGCTCGGTGGACGTCAACGCCGGCGTGGAGTCGCTCTTCAAGGGCACCGCCCCGCGCTCGGGTTCCGCGCTCTCCAGCGCCGAGCCGCTGGCCGTGCAGTCAGCAGACGCGTACCCCTACGACCTCGAGGCGGCCAAGAAGCTGCTCGACGAGGCCGGCTGGACCGTGGGCGCCGACGGCATCCGCGAGAAGGACGGCAAGAAGCTCACGGTGCGCTTCCCGGTCTCCACGAACCAGTCCGCCCCGGCCGAGCAGTCGCTCTTCACGCAGCTCCAGGCCGGCGCCAAGGCCGCGGGCTTCGACGTGCAGATCTCGCTACTTGACCTCTCCAGCTGGTACGGCGCGCTGGGCAAGAACGAGTACGAGCTCGTCTCCGCGCCCTACACCAAGGTGGGCCCGGACGTGCTGCGCATCCTCTACCACTCCTCCGGCATCAAGCCCGCGCCGTCCGGCTACTTCGCCAACCACGCGCAGATCAGCGACCCCGAGCTGGACAAGATCCTGGACCAGGCCAGCGCCACGGTGAACGACGAGGCCAAGCGCGGCGAGCTGTACAAGCAGGCGCAGGAGATCATCGCCAAGAAGCAGGTCATCCTGCCGATCTTCGACCAGCAGAACCACTACCTCTACCGCGCCGGGATCGAGGGCCTGCGCGCCCTCCCCACGGTCAACACGCCCACCTTCCTGGACGTGAAGCCGATTCCCGCGGTCTGAACAAACGTGATCCACTGATCGCGTGAGCATGCACCACGACGCACGGTCGGCCCCCGGCCCCACCTTGGGTGGGGAGCCGGGGGCCTCCGCCGTGCCCGGCCCGGGTGCCGCGGCGCCCGGGCCGGCGGGGCCGGCCGGGCGACCCGGGGCCGGCGCCCCCGCCGTTCGCGGGCACCGCAGTCCCTGGTGGCTTGCGGCGCTGTGGCGGCTGCTGGGCGCCGTCGTGGCGATCTGGCTCGTGGCCACGCTGGGCTTTGTCGTGTTGCAGGCGCTCCCGGGCGATCCGGCCGAGGCCGCCGTGGGCGGTCCGGGCAGCCAGGCCTCCGCCGCAGCGCTGCAGGCCGCGCGCGAGCAGTTCGGGCTGGACCAGCCCCTGCCGCAGCAGTACCTGAACTACCTGGGGCAGCTCCTGCGCGGAGACCTCGGCGTCTCCTACGGGCAGAAGCTGCCGGTCGTGGACGTCATCGCGCCGCTCCTCTGGCCCACCCTGCTGCTCGCGTTCTGCTCCCTCGCCGTGGCCTGGGTGCTCGCACTCGGCACGGCGCTCGTGGCGACGGGCCGCTCGCGCTTCGCGGCCGCGCTCGCCTCCGGACTGGAGCTCGTGGCCTCCGTGCTGCCCGGCTTCTGGCTCGCCGCGGTGCTGGTCATGGTGTTCTCGACGCAGCTTGGCTGGTTCCCCGCCGTTTCCGACAACAGCGCGCGCGGGCTGGTTCTGCCCGCGCTCGCGTTGGCCGTTCCCTTGGCCGGCTACCTGGCCCAGACCATGCGTGAGGGCATGCTTTCAGCGCTCGACGCCCCCTTCGCCGCGGCCGCTCGGACCCGAGGCGAGACGCCCTGGGGCCTGCGCTGGCGCCATGCCCTGCGCCACGGCCTCGTCCCCGGGATCAACCTCTCCGGCTGGGCCTTCGGCTACCTCATCTCCGGCGCGGTGGTCGTGGAGACGGTGTTCGCGCGGCCCGGCCTGGGGCGCGCCCTGCTCTCCGCCGTGACGGCGAGGGACGTGCCGCTCGTGCTCGGCGTGACGCTCGTGTCGGCGCTCGGCTACGTGCTCGTCACCCTCCTGGCCGACGCGCTCGTGGCGCTCGTGGACCGGAGGGCGGCGGCATGAGCGCCGCTCTGAGCGAGACCCGGCCGCGCGCCGTCGTGCACCGGCTGGCGCGGCTGCGCCCCGGCACCTGGCTCCTGGCCGCCTGCGGCCTCGTGATCCTCCTCTGCGCCGCGGTGCCAGGGCTCATCGCGCCCGGCGATCCGCTCGCGATCGCCCCGCGCGAGTCCTTCCTCTCCCCGCGCTGGGGACATCCCTTCGGCACGGACGAGTCCGGCCGCGACCTCTTCACGCGCGTGGTCCACGGGACGCGCTCCTCGGTCCTGATCGGCGTGCTCTCCACGCTGCTGGGCGTGGGGCTCGGCGCCGTGCTCGGCCTCGTGACGGGGCTCGGCCGGCGCTGGCTCGATGCCGCCGGCTCGCGCCTCATCGACGCGATGCTCGCCTTCCCCACGCTGCTGCTGGCGCTCCTGCTCATCGCCGTGCGCGGGCCCGGCGTGGCCACCGTGATCGTGGCCGTGGGGCTCTCCAGCGCGCCCGGCTACGCGCGGCTGCTGCGCTCCGAGGTGCGCCGCGTCTCCCGCTCGGGGCACGTCGAGGCCGCGCGGATGCTGGGCAAGGGGCCCGTCGCGATCGTGTGGCGGCACATCCTGCCCGGCGCGCTGGGGCCGCTGCTCGCCGTCGCGACGCTGGGCGTCGGTCAGGCGATCGTGTGGGCCTCGGCGCTGGGCTACCTGGGCCTCGGCGCCCCGCCGCCCGCGCCGGAGTGGGGAGCCATGCTCAACGCCGGGCGCACCTACATCAGCAATGGATGGTGGATGACCGTGTTCCCCGGGCTCGCGATCGTGGGGGTTGGCGTGGTGGCCACGCTGGCCGGGCGTCGCCTCTCCGCCCGCTGGGCCGGGCGAGGCGGTGCCAGGTGAACGCGCCCATCGTTCACGCGCGCGGCCTGCGCGTCGCCTTCGACGGCGTGGAGGTGGTGCGCGGCATCGACCTGAGCATCGCGCCCGGGACGTGCCTGGCCCTGGTCGGCGAATCCGGCTCCGGCAAGTCCGTCACGGCCCGCGCCCTGGTGGGCCTGACGGGCGGCTCGGTGAGCGCCGAGGAGCTGCGCGTGGTGGGCGCGGACGCCCTCTCCCTCAGCGAGCGGGCCTGGCGCTCGGTCCGCGGGCGCCGCGTGGGCACGGTGCTACAGGACGCCCTCGGCTCCCTCGACCCCCTGCGGCCCGTGGGCCGCGAGGTGGCCGACGCAGCCCGGCTGGCCGGCGTACCCCTGGACCTGCCTGCGCTCCTGCGTTCCGTGGGCCTCGATCCCGCCGCGGCCTCGCGCCGCCCGGACGAGCTCTCCGGCGGCATGCGCCAGCGCGCGCTCATCGCCGCCGCCCTCGCCGCCGACCCCGAGCTCGTCATCGCCGACGAGCCCACCACGGCCCTCGACACCACGCGCCAGGCCGTGGTCCTCTCGCTGCTGCGCGCCCGCGTCGAGGCCGGCGGCGCGCTGCTCTTCATCACGCACGACCTCGCCGCCGCCCGCCGCGTGGCCGACGAGGTCGCCATCATGGACGACGGCCGGATCGTGGAGCGCGGGCCTGTGGGATCGGTGCTCGCCGCGCCGATGAGCGCCGAGGGGCGGCGGCTCGTCGCCTCCGTGCCGTGGGAGCGCCCGCGCGGTGAGCGCCTCCTGCCCGACGACGCCGTGCCCGGCGTGGGTGCCGCAGCCCGCCTGGCCGGCGGGGACGCTGAGCGCCCCGTGGGTGCCGCGCCGGCGAACGGCGAGCCCGGCGGTGGCGAGCACCGCCCCGGCGAGGCAGGGCACCCGGCCGGGCCGGCCGCCGTCGTGCCTTCCTCAGGCGAGGCGGGCGGCACACCCGTTCTTGAGCTGCGAGAGGTCACCATCCGTCACCGCGGGGCCGACGCGCCCACCGTGGTGGGGGCCTCGCTGCGCCTGGAGCGCGGGCGGACGCTCGGCCTCGTGGGCGAGTCCGGCTCCGGCAAGTCGACGCTCCTGCGCGCCGCGGCCGGGCTGGTCCCGATCGAGGCCGGCGAGGTGCTGCTGGGCGGTGAGGCGTGGTCGGCGCTGCCGGAGCGCCGGCGCCGGGCCAGGCGGCGCGAGCAGGCGATGATCGTGCAGGACCCCCTCGGCTCCTTCGAGCCGCGCTGGAGCGTGGGGCGGATCCTGACGGATGCCCTGGGGCGGCGGGACGCGTCGGCGGTGCGTGGGTTGCTGGAGTCGGTGCACCTGAGCGCCGCGGTGGCCGATGCGCACCCGCGGACGCTCTCCGGCGGGCAGCGGCAGCGCGTCGCGATCGCGCGCGCCCTGGCCGTGGAGCCCTCCGTGCTGCTGTGCGACGAGCCCGTGTCCGCGCTGGACGCGAGCGTGCAGGCGCGCGTCTTGGATCTCCTCGACGAACTGCAGGAGGAGCGCGGGCTAGCCATCCTGCTGGTCTCGCACGACCTCGGCGTCATCCGTCACGCGAGCGACAACCTCGCGGTGCTGGACGGCGGCACCATCGTGGAGTCCGGGCCCACGGAGGCCGTGCTGGCCGCGCCCCGGCATCCGTTCACACGCGAGCTGATCGACGCGGCCCCGCGCCTGCGCTGAACCGCTCTCCTCGCTAAGGTGGCCGCAGCACCCGGAACGGGCTCGAGCGGTGGGGGAGAGATGGGGCACCAGGAAGCGAAGGCCGAGGCGGCGCGCGCGAACGGCGACGGCGAGGCGAGCGGCGCCACCGTGGTGGGGGTGTCCGCCGGGGCGCTCGTCATCTTCCTGCTGCTGCGCATCCTGGCCGTGTCCCACTGGGACTGGGAGGTCGCCTCCCGCGTGCTTGACGCCTTCGACTTCGGCGACTCGGTCGGCATCATCGCCGGAACCGCCTTCTCCAGTCCCGTGCTCGCAGCCGCCATCCTCGCGGCCGTGGCGCCCTTCGTGTTGCTGCGCGTGACGTGGCATCGCCACCGCCACCGCATCTCCATGAGCGCCATGGCCCTGGCCGTGTTGTGCGCTGCGATGCTGCTCTCCGTCGCGGTGTCCGATGGGCTGTGGTGGGCACCGCTCATCTGCGCCGTGCTCACAGCGGCCCTGTACTACGCGGGGCAGGTGGACCAGGACAAGGCCTTCCGCCGGGCCGTGCATTGGCTCGTGGCGCGCTCCTGGGTGATCGCGGTGATCGGGGCGTTGATCCTCGCGGTGGCGGTCGAGGCCCCATGGAGCTCGCTCGAGACCATCACGCTGCGCAACGGCACGTCCGTGGACGCCTACGTGCTCCAGGAGACGCCGAGCGCGCTGCACGTGCTGCGCCCCGGCGGCGACGTCGAGGTGCTGCTCAACGCCGACGTCACGGGGCGGGCGTACCGCTGATCTCACGTCCGGGGGGGCGGGCGGAAGGGGGAACCATGCAGTGGATCGGGGCGATCATCGTGGCCGCGTGCGCGGTGCTTGGCGTCGCGGCGATTGTTGCCACCAGTAGAAGCGGACGGCGGGCGAGCGTGGGCCGTTGGTGATGTACCTGCTGCTCTTCGGCTTCGTGACCCTCATGGCCTACGTGGGCGTGGGCCTGGGGCGGCAACTGACGGGCGCCGTGTACGACGTCCCGCAGTGGCGTGCGGCGATCTACATGATGGCCGCCCTCCTTGTGACGGTGTATCTCTGCGCCGAGTCTCGGCTGCGGTCCGCGTTCGAGGCTGAGCACCCGGGGCGGACCTGGGTGCCCTCGCCCGGCGTCCGCGCCGCGCGCTGGTGCGCCGGGGCGGTCGCGGTGGCCGGGGTGGGGTTGAGCATCCTTGCCTGAACCGTCGAGGACGCGCGGGAGAATGGAGGCGTGAGCGCCCTCTTCGATCTTTCGCACCTCGGCCGCGGCCTGACCTTCGCCTCCGTGCTGCCCGAACTGGGGCGCTCCCTGGCGCCCCTGCCCGACGGCGCGGCGCCGGCCCTCGTGGTCCAGGCGCCTCCCGGCACGGGTAAGACGACGCTGGTTCCGCCCGCGGTCGCCAACGCCGTGGCGCTCGCCGCGGGTGCCGCCCCGGGGCCGGCGACCGGAGGCGACCGGGCGCGGAACCGGAGCGCGCATGAGGCGCGCGTCATCGTGACGCAGCCCCGCCGCGTCGCCGCGCGCTCGACGGCCCGCCGCCTGGCCTCTCTGGACGGCAGCCCGCTGGGCGAGCGCGTGGGCTACGCCGTGCGCGGCGAGCGGAAGGCCGGGCCCGGCACGCTCATCGAGTTCGTCACCCCCGGCCTGCTCCTGCGCCGGTTGCTCGCCGACCCCGAGCTCTCCGGTGTCGCCGCCGTGGTGGTGGACGAGGTCCACGAGCGCCAGCTCGACACCGACCTGCTCCTGGGCCTGCTTGGCGAGGTCCGCGAGCTGCGCGAGGACCTCACCCTCGTGGCCATGTCCGCGACGCTCGATGCACCGCGCTTCGCCTCCCTCCTCGGGACCGAGTCCTCCCCGGCCCCGCTCGTCGATTCGCCCTCCGCGCTCTTCCCCCTCACGGTGAGCTGGGCGCCGGCGGCCGGGCCCCGCCAGGATTCCCGCGGCGTGACCCGCGAGTTCCTCGACCACGTGGCCCGCACGGCGGCTGAGGCCCACGCCCGCACCCTCGCGACGAGCCCCGAGGCCGATGCCTTGGTCTTTCTGCCCGGTGCCCGCGAGGTCTCGCGCGTCGCCGAGACGCTCGCCCGCCTGGCCCCGCACGCCGAGGTGCTGCAGCTGCACGGCCAGGTGCCGCCGCGCGAGCAGGACCGCGCCGTCTCGGGCCGCGAGCCCGGCGGCGCGCCCCGCCTCATCGTCTCCACCTCCCTGGCCGAGTCCTCCTTGACCGTGCCGGGCGTCCGGCTCGTGATCGACGCCGGGCTCTCCCGGGAGCCTCGCCGCGACGCGGCCCGCGGCATGTCCGGCCTCGTGACGGTGGCCGCCTCCCGGGCCTCGGCCGAACAGCGCGCCGGTCGCGCCGCCCGCCTGGGACCCGGCGAGGTGGTGCGCTGCTACGACGAGCGCACCTTCGCCGCCGCCCCCGCCAACGTCACCCCCGAGATGCTCACGGCAGACCTCACCGCGGCGGCCCTCGACCTCGCGGTGTGGGGAACCCCGCGAGGTGAGGGACTTCGGCTCCCCGATGCGCCGCTGGCCCCGGCGCTGGACGACGCCGAGGCCACCCTGCGCTCCCTCGGCGCCATCGGCCCAGACGGCCGGGCGACGCCCGCGGGCGAGGCGCTCGCCTCGATGCCCGTGGACCCGCGCTGGGGTCGCGCCCTCGTGGATGCCTCCCGCATGGCCGCCGCCTCCTCGCCCAACGGCGCCGCGCGCGAGCGGGCCCTGGCCGACGTCGCTCTGGCGGTGGCCGTCGCGACCGGCGACGTCCGGGCGGACGGGGGAGACCTCGACCGCGCGGTGGGCCAGGCCCGCAACGGCTCCCTGCGCGGCGTAGAGGCGGTGCGCCGCGAGGCCAAGCGCCTCGGCCGGCTCGCGGCCGATGCCCTGGGCGAGCGCGGCGCAAGCCGCGCCTCGGCACCTGAGCGTCCCACCGCCGTCGGGCACTCAGGCGCGCCCGGCGTGGGCGAGATCGTGGCGCTCGCCTGGCCCGAGCGCGTGGCCAGGCGCGCCGCGCCGGGCGTGTACCTGCTGGCCTCGGGGACCCGCGCCGGACTGCCGGAGGGCAGCCCGCTCGCGGCCCACGAGTGGCTCGCGATCGCCGAGGTGCAGCGTGCCGAGGGACACGCCGCCGCGGGAACCGGAGCGGTCATCCGTGCCGCCGCTGCCCTCGATGAGGAGGCCGCGCTCGAGGTCGCCGCGCCGCTGCTGCGCGACGAGGTCGTGGCGCGCTTCGAGAGCGGGCGGGTGCAGGCCAGGCGCGTGCGCGCGCTCGGGGCGATCGAGCTCGCGAGCACGCCCGTGAAGCCCACACCGGAGGATGGCGCCCGCGCGGTCGCCGACGCACTGCGCGAGCAGGGCCTCGGCACCCTGCACTTCACTGAGGGCGCGGAGGCGCTGCGCCGGCGCCTCGCCTTCCTCCACCTGCACCTCGGCGAGCCGTGGCCCGACGTCTCCGACGCGGCGCTCCTGGCGCGACTAGACGACTGGCTCGGCCCCGAGCTCGAGCGCATCGGCGCAGGGACCCCGGCGGCCAAGGTGGACCTTCACGATCCGCTGCGCCGGCTCCTGCCCTGGCCCGAGGCAGCTCGGCTCGACGAGCTGGCTCCCCAGCGCCTCGCGGTGCCGTCGGGGAACACCGCGGCGATCGAGTACCCGGCCGTGGGGGAGGACTCCCAGCCGGTCGTGGCCGTGAAGCTGCAGGAGTGCTTCGGCTGGGCGGACACCCCGCGGCTCGCGGACGGGCGCGCGCCGGTGCTCTTCCACCTGCTCTCGCCGGGGCGCAAGCCGCTCGCCGTCACGAGCGACCTGGCGAGCTTCTGGTCGGGCCCGTACGCGCAGGTGCGCTCCGAGATGCGTGGGCGATACCCCAAGCACCCGTGGCCCGAGGACCCGTGGAGCGCCCAGGCGACGCACCTGACGAAGCGCCGCCTCGAGGGGCGCTGAGCCGGGCCAGCGTCGGTAGGGTCGGTGCATGCGCCACCTGCTGAGCCTCGAGGACCTGAGCCCGTCCGACATCGACGAGATCTTCGCGCTCGCCGATGCCTACGCCACGGGGCGCGGGCCCGCCCTCGACGGCGCTGCGGTGATGTTTTTCCCGCCTTCGAGCCTGCGCACGCGCGTTTCCTTCGAGCGCGGGGCGGGACTCGCCGGGCTGCAACCCATCGCTTTCCCGCCAGAAACCCTGGACAAGCCGGAGGCGCTCGAGGACGTTGTCGGCTACCTGGCGCAGTTCGCGTCCCTGGCCGTGGTGCGTCACCCGGACCTCGAGGTGCTCCGTGGCCTCGCCGTTGCAGAGGCCTTGCCGGTGGTCAACGCCATGACCAACGAGAACCACCCGTGCGAGGTGCTCTCCGATCTGTACGCCCTGCGGGCAACGCGTTCCCTCGAGGGGCTGCGCGTGCTCTTCGTCGGAGCCACCGGCAATATCGGCCGAGCGTGGCGGGAGGGCGCCGCTGTCTCGGGAATCCGGCTCACGCAGTGCGCCCCGGCGGGGCTCGAGATGGCGGGCGTGAGGCAGAACCCCGTCCTGGACGAGGCGGTGCTCGAGGCGGACATCATCATCACCGATGGACCTGGCCGGCACGCGGAGGCGCTCGAGCCTTACCGCATCGAGGCGCGGCACCTCGAGGCCGCACCCGCCGGGGTGGTGTTGGCCCCGTGCCCGCCGTTTGTGCGGGACAGGGAGGTCTCCGCGGAGGCCATCGCGCACCCGGCGTTTGCCGGCTACGGCTTCAAGCGGAGCCTGCTCCCCGTCCAGCAGGCGGTC
Organism: Galactobacter valiniphilus; assembly: GCF_003575975.1. GTDB lineage: Bacteria > Actinomycetota > Actinomycetes > Actinomycetales > Micrococcaceae > Galactobacter > Galactobacter valiniphilus. The sequence goes on from NZ_QQXK01000037.1 coordinate 15,789, forward strand.
ATGGCCTGGTGCCTGGGGGCGTAGTCGACCCTCTCAGTCGGCGCCGGGCGACTCCGTGTTGGCGGCCGGCTTGTCCTGCAGGAGCTGGATGAGGTTGCCGCACGTGTCGTCCAGGACGGCCACGAGCGCCTCGCCCACGTCGGTGACCTCCATGGTGAAGACGACGCCGAGGCCCTTGAGTCGGGCCACCTCGGCCCCCAGGTCCTCCACGTTGAACTGCGCCAGGGGGATGCCGTCGGCGCGCAGCGCGTCGCGGTACGGCTTCACGGCGGGGTGGCCCGCGGGCTCCAGGAGCAGCTCGGCGGCGTCGGGTTCGTCGGGGGAGACCACGGTGAGCCAGAGGTCCTCGCCGACCGGGATGTTGTGCTTGACCTGGAAGCCGAGCACGTTGGTGTAAAACTCCAGCGCGCGGCGTTGGTCGTCGACGAACACGCTGAGCATGCGGATCTTCATGGGGGAGCCTCCGGTCACGTCGGTGGCCGCTGGAACGATCGGCGGCGGTGCCCCCACCCTAGGCTCACCCGGGCCTGCGCGGGTGTCCGGCGCGTGACGTTCGCCTGAGAGGTGCCGTGCGTGGGGCGATTCTGCGCCCCCTCTCGCGGAGTCGCCTCCCGCTTCCCGGTTCTGCACACCTTCCGGAAGGGTGCAAAACCGGGAAGCGGATGACTCCGTGCCGGGCGGGGCGCCGGGCCGCTCCGGGAGGGCTCAGCCGAGCGGCGGCGTGAGCGGGGGTGCGGTCCGGTACTCGCCCGTCGCCTCGAAGGCCGCCGCGAGCCGCAGCAGCGCCGTGTCGTCCCAGCCCCGCCCGGCAAAGGTCAGCCCCACGGGCATCCCGATGTCGGCCATGGTGCCCATCGGCACGGTCACGGTCGGCACGCCGAGGTGGCGGATCGCGAGGTTGCCGTTGGCGACCCACACCCCGTTCTCCCACGCGCGCTGCGCGGACTCCGGGTTCACGTCGGCGTCGGCGCGGCCCACATCGGCCACGGCCGGGAAGAGCACGGCGTCGAGCCCCTGTGCATCCATCCACGCCTCGAGGTCCACGCGCCGCGTCTCCTCGAGCCCGCGCAGCCCCGCCTCCAGCTCGGGGATGTCGGCCAGCTCGACCCCCGGATGCGCCGCCGCCCACGCCGGGTACTCGGCGATGTCGTCGTCGAAGCCCGTGTAGCGATCCGGCAGCGCGCCGGGCGGCGGCGGGAAGATCGCCGCGCCGTCGATCCCGGCCAGCCCCGGGAAGGCCGGGTCGCCGTTGGCGCGCAGGAAGTCGTCCCAGCCCCACGCTGAAAGGTCAACGATCTCGCGCCGCAAGTACTCCGCGGAGACGAGGCCGCGCGTCGCGAGCGTCGGTGCGCCCGGGCGGTCAGACTCGTAGTTGCTCACGAGCGGGAAGTCGACCTCAACCACGGTGGCGCCGGCCGCCTCGAGCGCGGCGCGCGCCGCCGTCCAGAGCTCCATGACCGAGTCCCGCGTGCGCACCCGCTGGCCCGTGGGCCCGCCGATCCCGCCGTCCGGGTTGGTCCCGGCCTCGGGGTCCGCGTTGATGTACATGCGCGGCACGCCCAGGCGCGCCCCGCTCAGGGGAGAGGAGGCACCCGCGCCCGCCGCGTCGTCGGGCAGCGCGCCTGCAAGCTCCGCGTAGGACGCCGGGCGCAGGGCCGAGGCGGCCGGGATGCTCACCCACGGCTGGGCGCGCCAGAAGTCGCCGCGGGTCTCGGCGTCGTCGGCCACGATGACGTCCAGGATCTCCAGCAGATCCGACATGGAGCGCGCGTGCGGGACCACCACGTCCATGGTGGGGACCAGCGGCCAGTTGCCGCGCGTCGAGATGACGCCGCGGCTCGGCGTGTACGCCACGAGCGCGTTGCAGGAGGCCGGCGCGCGCCCGGAGGACCAGGTCTCCTCGCCCAGGCCGAACGCGCCGAAGGACGCCGCGGTGGCGGTGCCGGAGCCGTTGGAGGAACCGGAGCCGAAGGCGCTCGTGAGGTACTGCGCGTTGTACGGGCTCTCAGCACGGCCGTAGACGCCGCGCTGCATGCCGCCGTTGGCCATGGGCGGCATGTTAGTCAGGCCCAGGCAGATGGCGCCGCCGCCGCGCAGGCGCTCAATCGTGAACGCGTCGCGCTGCGCCACGAGATCCTTGAACGCCGGGGACCCGGAGGCCGCCGTGAGCCCGCGGACCAGGTAGGAGTCCTTGGCGGTGTACGGGATGCCGTCCAGGGGGCCGAGGGTCTCGCCGCGGGCGCGGCGCTCATCGGAGGCCAGGGCCTCCTCCTCGGCGGCCGGATTGGAGACGACGACGGCGTTCAGCGCCGTGGGCGTGCCGGGCGCGTCGAAGGCGGCGATGCGGGCGCGGTAGGCGCGCACCAGTTCGAGGGCCGTGGTCTCGCCGGCCTCCAGCGCGGCCCGCAGCTGCGCGATGCTCGCCTCGTGGACCTCGATCACGCCTTCACCTCCGGCTGCTGCTGGGTGATGCAGTGGATGCCGCCGCCGCGCGCGAAGATCTCGAGCGCGTTGACGGTGACGACGCGGCGGCCGGGGTAGGCCTCGGCGAGGATCTCGCGGGCCGTGGCGTCGGCCTGCTCGTGGCCAAAGCCGCACGCGATGACGCCGTCGTTGACGAGCACGTGGTTGACGTAGGAGTAGTCGACGAAGCCCTCGTGGTCGCGCAGGATCGGCGGGGCCGGGAGGTCGATGACCTGCAGGCTGCGGCCCGCGGCGTCGGTCTCGCCGAGCAGCTGCTCCTTGAGCACGCGCGTCACGAGGTGGTCGGGGTGCTGCGGGTCCGGCTGGTGGTGCAGCAGCACGGTGCCGGGGGAGGAGAAGGTCGCGACCATGTCCACGTGGCCGTTGGTGCCGAAGGCGTCGTAGTCGCGCCACAGGCCGCGCGGGAGCCAGATGGTCTTGGTGGTGCCGAGGGTGCGGGCCAGTTCGGCCTCGACCTCCTCGCGCGTGGCGCCGGGGTTGCGGCGCGGGTCCAGCTGCACGGTCTCGGTGACGAGCACGGTGCCGTCGCCGTCCACGTGCAGGCCGCCGCCCTCGGCGACCAGCCCGGAGGGGATGAGCTCGGCCTTGGCCTGCTCGCCCACGAAGTCGCCGAGCTTGGCGGAAAGCTGCCACTCGGCCCACTCGGGCGCGCCCCAGCCGTTGAAGACCCAGTCCACGGCGCCGAGCGCGCCGGGACGCTCGGGATCCACCACAAAGGTGGGGCCCACATCGCGCATCCAGAACTCGTCGAGCGGCGCCTCGTGCAGTTCGATCGAGGAGTCGAGCATGCGGCGCGCGCGGGCGGCCTGGCTCGGGTCAACCACCATGGAGACGGGCTCGAACTCGGCAATGGTGTTGGCGACGGCGGCCCAGGCGGCGTAGCCGGCCTCCTGCGTCTCGCTTCCCTCGCCGAGCGTGATGCCCTCGCGCGGGAAGGCCATCCACATCCGCTCGTGGCGGGCGGTCTCTGCCGGCATGCTCCAGGCCATGGTGGCTCTCCTGTGGCTCACAATTCTTAATTGATCAAACGATCAATAAGACGAGTGTGACGGGTACCATGAAGCCGTGTCAACACCCCGCCAGCGCCTCAGTCCCGAGGAGCGCCGCGTGCAGATCGCCGGCGCCGCCCGCTCGCTCGCCCTCGAGGAGGGGCTGATCGGCCTCACCCAGCGCGCCGTCGCCGCGCGTGCGGGGGTCACGGGGGCGCTTGTGGCGCACTATGCCGAGTCCATGGAGCACCTCGTGGCTGAGGTGTTTTCCCGGATCGTGGGCGCCGAGCTCGAGGAGATCCGCGCCGAGCACGGCGCGGACGCCACGGCGGAGGGTTTCGAGAAGTTTGTGCTCTCCCTGCTCGACGGCGGGCGGGCCGCCGTCACGCGCGTGTGGGTCGACGCCTTCTCGCTCGGTCGGCGCAACGAGCCGCTCGCCGAGGCCGTGCGCGCCTCCTCGGATGCGTGGCAGGAACTCCTGGCCGGCTTCATTGACGCCCGGGTGGCGGCCGGGGTCTTCGTCTGCCCGGATGCGTCGGTGGCAGCGTGGCACCTCATGGGCCTCGTGGACGGCCTCAATTCACAGTCGCTCGTGAGCTGGGGCGACGCCGCCGCGCGCGCCGACCTCACCTTGCCGCTCGTGCGTCGGTTGGTGATCTCCCGCGTGCACACCCGCGGCCTTGAAGGCCCGGAGAGGACACCTTAGCGTGGGCGGACGCTCAACCCGATGTGCGGCGACCCTAAGGAGGTCACGATGGTTCCACGCGGCAAGCAAGAGTCCAGTCCGGATCCGAAACGTCCATCGCTCAAGGACCCCGATCTCTACGACGCCCTCAGACGGGACGGAGCCAGCGAGGCCAAAGCCGCGCGCATCTCCAACGCTGCAGCACGCGAAGGGCGTGCCGCTGTAGGCAGGCGCGGCGGTGCATCGGAGAACCTGGAGGAGCGCACCGTCCCTGAGCTGCGTCGCCGAGCCAAAGAGCTCGGGCTGAGGGGCTACTCAGGATTACGCAAGGCGGAGTTGATCGACGCGATCCGCCGTTGAGGCGCCGGACCAGATGCCGTAGCGGGTCGCGGGAGGGCAGCCGGGTTGATCGCCCGCCTCGCGCCCAGCAGCCTCGAGCGGCGTGGCAAGCAGCAAGTTCAGGAGCTACCAGATGTCCATCTCAACCCAACAGCACCTCCCCTTTCCGGCCACCGACGTCTTTGACTGGTTCAGCAGGCCGGGAGCCTTCGAGCGCTTAGCGCCGCCCTGGCAGCCGGTCCACATTCTGAGCGAGGCGGCCTCGCTCCGGGATGGAGAGGCCGTGCTGCGGATGCCCTTGGGTCTGCGGTGGGTGGCCAGGCACCGCCCCGAGGGGTTTCGGGCCGGTGAACGCTTCGAGGATCGCCCAGCGGCGGCTGGCCCGCGTTCGTGGCCCCTGTCGTTGCTGCCCTGGGAGCACATCCACGAGGTCATGGATGACGGCGCCGGAGGTTGTGTGGTCAGTGATCGCGTGACGACGCCGATCCCCGCGGTGGCACTGCGGGACATGTTCGACTACCGCCACCGCCAATTAGACGACGACCTCCGGGCCCACGCGCGGGCCCGGAGGGCCGGTTGGGAGTCGCGGACCATCGCGGTGACCGGGGCTTCCGGGCTCGTTGGCACCGCGCTCAGCGCATTCCTGAGTACGGGTGGGCACCGGGTGCTCCGCCTGGTGCGACGCCAGGCCACGCGCCCGGACGAGATCGAGTGGGATCCCCATCAACCAGACCCCCGTACCTTGGAGGGGGTGGAGGCTGTGGTGCATCTGGCGGGGGAGGGCATCGCCGGGCGCTTCACGCACGAGCACGTGCGGCGCGTGCGCGAGAGTCGCGTCGAACCGACCCGTGCCCTGGCGAGAGCGGCGGAACGCGCAGGCGTCAGCACGTTCGTGTGTGCATCCGCTATCGGTTTCTACGGCGCTGATCGGGGCGACGAGCTCCTTGCCGAGGACGCCACCTCGCCGAGCGCTCCCCGGGAGCTCTTGGCGGGTATCGTCCGGGAATGGGAAGCGGCCGCTGCCAACGCGGGTGGGCAGATGCGCGTCGTCAACGTTCGCACGGGGCTCGTGCAGTCGGCCGCGGGCGGTGGCCTGGCTCTGATTCGGCGGTTGGGGACCCTGGGGCTGGCTGGGCCACTTGGCCCGGGAACCCAGTGGCAGTCGTGGATCTCTGCGGACGACCTCGTGGAGGTCTACCACAGGGCCCTTTGGGACGAGTCTCTCGTGGGGCCCGTCAATGCTGTGGCTCCGCACCCCGTGCGCCAGCGCGACTACGCCCGCACGCTGGCGTCGGTGCTCCACCGCCCCGGAGTGTTTCCGACACCGGCGTGGGGACCGGAGATCATTTTCGGTTCCGACGGCGCCAGGGAATTGGTGCTGGCGAGCCAGCGAGTGGACGACGCCGCTTTGCGGGCGCGGGCACACGAGTTTCGCTTTACCGATCTTGAGTCGGCCCTCCGCCACACGCTCGGTCGGGCGCGTCCAGCGCCTGGGAACCCCTCACCGCCGGGGCGCTGAGGCTCAGCAGGACGCCGCGGCGTCAGACGGGCGGGCACCCCCGCTCACCTCGCCCGTCCGTCGCGCCTCGTCCTCAGTCCTCGTCGCGCTCGGTGTGCGAAGCATCGGTGCCCTCCGGCTCTTCGCCCGGGCGCTCGGCGCCGTCGGAGCGCTCGTGCAGATCGGCCGGCTGAGGGGCGTCGGTTGATTGCTCTGCAGTGGCCTGCGGAGTCTGGGCCATCTCGTCTGCTCCGCCGAACTGGTGGGGCGCGTCGGCCGGTGCCGAGGCGTCGGGACCCTGGCTGTCCTCCTCTGAAGAGCTGCCGAGCGGGGCCTCGGCGGGCGCGGCAGGGATCGAGTCCGGATGCGGTGGGTTATCCTCGGCCGACAACTTCGCCGACGCTACGTGTCGGCCCCCGCGGTCGATCTCCGCTGCGTTTTCGGAAGTCGTCACATCCTCGGTCTCCGCGCGGGCTGACTCCATGAGTTCGTCGAGCCCGCTCGTCGTCGCGTCCTCGTCGCTCGGCGTAGCACCGGTAGCGTTGGCCGCTGTGGCGGCGGCCCGCGCGGAGGCCGCGGCCGGTGCGCCGGCACCCACCAAGACCTTTGCCTCGCGAGGCGAGTGGGCGTCGTCGTGCGCCGAAGCGTCGGTGCCCACGAAGCGCGCGTCCTCAAAGGAGTACTCGCCCTGGCTGCGCCCGCCGCCGGGCAGGCCGGGGGCCAGGGTCGCGGTGTCGTAGACCCGCGCGCGGCGCGGGGCCAGGAAAGCAGCGGCCACGAGGAGCAGCAGGCCGATCACGAGGTAGAGCGCCAGGATGCCGTAGGCGGATCCCAGGCCGATCGGCTCGCCGCCGGCCACGAGCGAGCGGAAGCTCGCCACGGTGTAGCTCATCGGCAGCAGCGGGTGCACGCCCTGCAGCGGATCGGGCAGGGTCTGCCAAGGGTAGGTGCCACCCGAGGTGCCCACCTGCAGCACCACCATGATCAGGGAGAGGAAGCGGCCGGGCGCGCCAAACATGGCCACGAGGCCCTGGTTGAGCCAGACGAAGGCCAGCGAGGCGAAGACCGCGAGCCCGTAGAGCTGCCACGGGTGGGCCACGTCGAGGCGCAGGCCGAAGAGGACCACGGCCACCGCGATGGAGGCCTGGACCACGGCCATGATTCCGGAGGGGATGAGCGCGCGGGCAGCGGTGAGCGGGGCGGGCAGGCGGCGGGCCAGGAGCTTGGCGGGTAGCGGAGCCATAAGCATGAAGAACGCGATGCCGCCGATCCACAGGGCCAGGGAGAGGAAGTACGGGCTCAGGCCGGTGCCGTAGTTGGCCATCGAGTTGGAGCTCGCCTTGTCCAGCCGCACCGGGTCGCTCGTGACCGAGGAGAGGTGATCGCGGTCGGAGGCCGAGTAGTTCGGGACCTCGTCCACGCCGTCCGCGAGGCCGTCGCTGAGCTCGGCGGAGCCGTCCTTGAGCTTGCCTAGGCCGGCGTCCAGATCCCGCGAGCCGGTGGAGGCCTGGTCCGCGCCCGTGACGAGCGAGCCCGTGCCGTCCGCGAGGGAGTGCGCCCCGGTGTTGAGCTCGGAGGCGCCGGCGGCGAGCTTGGCTCCGCCCGTCGCGGCGTCCGATATGGCGCCCGTCAGGGTCGGGACGGCCTTGGCCAGCGCGCCGGTCCCGTCGGCCAGGGTGGCGGCGCCGTCCTTGAGCTTCGGGGTGGACTCGGCCAGCTTGGCCGTGCCGTCGGCCAGCTGCTGATTGCCGTCCGCGAGATCCTTGGCGCCCCGCGCCAGGGCGGGGGTGGACTCGGCCAGCTGGGCGTTGCCGCCGGCGACCTGCTGCGCGCCGTCGTTGAGCTGGCCGACCTTGGTCTTCAGGGTGCCCGCGGCGGCGTCGACCTTCTTCGCCGAGGCGATGAGATCGTCGATGCTGGTGCCCTGCTGGTCCTTGACGATGCCGGCGGATTTCTCGGCGGCGGCGATGGCCTGCTGCGTCTTCGAGGCGCCCTGCGCCACGGCCGGGAGATCCTTCTGCAGGGCCCCCAGCTTCTGGGCCACGCTCGGGTTGTCCTTGATGAGCTGCTTGACGGCGGGGTCCTTGAGGATCGCCTCGAGCTGCTTCTGCGCGTCCGCGGCGGTGCCTGCCACGTCCACCTTGGTGGCGGAGCTGAGGCCCGTGGTGTCCTCCAGTAGGGTTCCCAGTGCGCCGAGCGTCTCCTGCGTGCCGGCGCTGATGGAGCCCACGTGCTTGGCCACCTCGGCGGCGGTGTCGCTGAGTTGCTGGGTACCGGCGGCGACGGCCGCGGAGCCCTTGGCGAGCTTGCCGGCCGCCTCGTTCACGGCGGTGGCGCCGTCGCTGAGCTTGGCTGCGCCGGAGGCGGCGGAGGCCGCGCCGGTCTTAAGCTTGCCCGCGGCGTCGTCCACGGCCGCCGTGCCGTCCGCGATCTGGCGCGCGCCATTGTTGAGGGCCGTGGCCTGCGAGGGCAGGGAGGCCGTCTTGTCCTTGAGCTGGCCCAGGCCGTCGGCGAGGGTCGAAGCGCCGGAGGAGAGGGTGGAGGTGCCCGAAGCAAGCTTCACGGCGCCGGCATCGAGGGTCACGGTGCCGTCGGCGAGCTTCTTCAGGCCCACCACGAGCTGGCCCGCTCCATCCTGGGCATCGGCCGAGCCGTCCTTGAGCTGGGAGGCACCGTCGGCGGCGTCGGCCAGGCTGCCGTGCAGATCGGTGAAGCCGACGTAGACGTTCTTGAGGTACTCCTCGGAGACCTGGGTGCGGACGGAGTTCGTGACCTCGTTGCCCACCGCCTTGGCGATGGTGCCCATGAGGTAGTTGGAGGCGTCGTTCGTGCGGACCTGGAGCGCCGTGGCGGTCGCCGCCTGGGGGTCGTCGTCGCCAGCGGAGGCCACAGCGGCGGAGAAACCCTTGGGAACGGTGAGAACGGCCAGGGCCTTGCCCTCGGCAAGCGCCGCGTTGGCGTCTGCTTCGGAGGCCTCCCTCCACTGGAGGTTTGAGGCCTCCGTGGAGTCCTGCAGCTCCTTGACGATGTCAGGGCCCAGGTCGATGCTCTCGCCCGTGGAGGTCTTGGCGGTCGTGTCCAGGTTGACCACGAGCGCCGGCACGTTGTACAGGCGCCCCGTGGGGTCGGAGTTCGCGGCGATGAGCACGCCCGCATAGATGAGGGGGATGAGCGCCACGCCCGTCAGCGAGACGAGCAGGCGCAGGTGGCTTTTGAGCCAGATCAGGATCTTCTTCACGCGAGGGCCTCCGCGTCGGTGGTGCTGCGGTGGTGACGCGCGTCCCGCGCGCCCGGGGTGGGGGCCTGCTCGACGGCGGGCGGGGCCAAGGGCGCGCCGGTCGAGGCGGCCAGGTGGAACGCGAGGAGCGAGACGATCCGATCGGTCATGGCGGCGACCGAATCGGCCCCGCCGAAGTCGGATTCGAGCCACGTGGCCACGAGGCCCACCGTGCCGTGGGCGAGGAACTCGTCAACCTGAGCCGGGGCCTGGGGTGAGTCGAGGGCGGTGCGCAGGGGGGAGTGGGTGCGCAGGCGTTGCGTCAGCGTGTCGGTGAGGGCACGCAGCACGGCGAAGCCGCCCGGGCCGCGGATGGCGTGACGAAAGAGCGAGGCGTCGGCGCGCAGGTGTTCGAGCAGGTGCTCGATGCTCGCGAGGCCCGCCTCGTAGCTGTTGAGGTGGTCCTGCGGGAGTGCGTCGTCGAAGAGCGAGTGCAGGTGCGCCGTAGTGGCCGCCACGAAGAGCGTGGGGAGGTCGCCGAAATGCTGGTAGAGCGTGGGGCGGGAGACCTGGGCCTGGCGCACCACGTCGGTGGCGGTGATCGCGGAGGCCTCGCGCTCGCGCAAGAGCTCGGCGGCGGCGCCGAGCAACGCGTCGCGGCTGCGGGCGGCCCGCGGATCTTGAAGTGAAGTCTCTGTCACGTGTAAGAAATTTACACGTGTCATTTAGTTGAGCCAAGTCGGCCCGTGCGTGAGCTTCATCGCACGGGCCGACGGGGAGAGTGGGGCGAGGGGAACGGCTCAGGGCGCACGCCGTCCGCGGTGGGGCGCAGGCGGGCGAAGTGGTGCGTTGCGGCGGCCTCCGCGGCCTTGGCGTCACCGCTCTCGATCGCCGCGAACAGTTCCTCGTGTTCGCTCAGGCCCTCGTCTTCGCGGCGCTCGTCGAAGGCGGCGGGGAGGACGTAGAGCGCGCGGGTGGTCTCGTCGAGTGCGCGGGCGAGCGGGATGCGGATGCGGGCGTTCGGGGTGAGGTCGGCCAGCGTGCGGTGGAAGCGCAGTGCCGCGGCCACGCGCTCGTCCGGGCGGGTGGCCGCGCTTTGGGCCTGTAGGGCCTGGCACAGCGCGTCCACGATGGCCTCCGCCGTGGCGTCGCGGCGGTGCACCACCGTGGCCACCTGGGCCGCCGTTACGGGCTCGAGCAGCTCGCGCAGCTCGACGACGTCGTGCAGGTCCGCCTGCGTCATGGCGCGCACGAGGTAGCCGCGTTTTGGCAGGACCTCGAAGAGTCCCTCGTGGGTTAGCCTCTGCAGCGCCTCGCGCACGGGCGTCTTGGAGACCTGAAACTCCTGCGCGAGGGCAGGTTCAATCACCACCGTGCCTGGTGCCAGGATTCCGGTGATCACGCGATCGCGCAGGGTGGCCGTTAAGCGTTCGGCCAAAGATGTAGCCATGTCTCATCCCCCAAGGTGAGTATCACAATGCCCCTGCAAAAGAATACCTCCGGCTCGGGGCCTGCGCCAGGGAGTTCCGCGGGTGCCGATAGACTGGAGCGCGTGTCTTCTCACACCGTGTCTTCGACCGATCTCGCCCGCGTGCTGGCCAAGCCCACGCTGTATCGAGGCGTGGTCGCCATCCTGTTCGCACTCGTGGGCATCTTCTACGTCCAGGGGACCCCGGCGGTGGCGCTCTCGCTCTCGCTGGGTCTCTGGATGCTGCTCACCGCTCTCTTCATGTGGCCGGTGGCCCGTCTGGCCGGGCTGCCCTCCGCGATGCGCACCGGCGTGACCGGGGCAGTGCTCGCGTGGGCCGTGGCCGGCGTCGCCGCGCTCTTCCTGCGCGATCCCGCGGGGCTCGCCGTCATGGGCGCGTTTGGCCTGGGCCTCGGGGGCCTGTGCGAGCTGATCCCCGGGATCAAGCACCGCGTCATCGGCCGCCCCACGCGCGACATGATCATCTCCGGCGGCATCGGCGTCCTCGGCGCCATCATCCTCGTGTGGGTGGCCCTGGGCATGGGGAACAAGATCGACGTTCACAGCATCTTCGGCACGCTTGCCATGATCGTTGCCCTGCTCGGCGCGCACCTCATCATCGCGGGCCTGGGCTACCGGCACGATGCACGCGAGGCCGCGGGCGCGGCCTAGACTAGAAGTTCCGTTCACATTCAAGGAAGGCCGACGAGAGTGGCTCAGCAGAACACGCCGCAGCGAGGCTGGCAGCAAAGCATCCGCCCCGCCCTCATCATTTCGCTCATCATGGGCGTGGTGGCTGGGGTGGTGGTCAGCGTGGCCTCCGTGGGTGGCACCCGCAACGGCCTGAACCTGCAGCTGGGCGGCATCGCGTTCCTCATCGCCTTTGTGGTGGGCCTGCTCGTGATCTCGCTGCTCATGATGGTCGTCAAGGAGAACCCGAGCGAGCTCGGCCGCGGCTCCGGCGTGCAGCGCTCCTCCGAGCGCAGCGACGAGGACCTCGAGCGCCTCGAGGCCGCCGAGCGCGGCGAGGGTCAGCCCGAGCCGGTCGCGGACCCCGCGGCGGCCTCTGCTGAAGCGCTCGACGACGCCGCCGGCTCGGCCCAGGCGCCGGACGTCGCCGCCGCGGACACTGCGGACAAGCCCCAGGCCGCCGAGACTCAGGGCGAGGAGCAGGCCAAGGCCTGACGCCAGAAACCCGGGCCCACGGCCGCAGGGATTCCTTCCACGAAGACAGCGAGAGGCTCACCCCACCTGGGGTGAGCCTCTCGCTTTGCCGTGCCCGCGTCGTCGGGCAGGGAAGGCGGTGGCGGGCCTTAGCCCTCCGTGCCTTCGCCCCACGTCTCGAGGAAGTCCTCGGGGGAGAGGGAGGCAAGGTCCTCGCGGACCATGGCGAGCACCGTCTCGTCGCTCTCGTAGTTGCCGGCGTCGATGCGGCGCACCTCGGCGCCGTCGTCCAGGCGGCGCACGACCACGGCCACGCCCGTGAAGGCGCTCGAATCGTCGCCGAAGGCGCGTGAGGCGACCTCGGCCACGAAGCGTCCGGCCTTGGCGATGGCGTTCTCGTGTTCGGGGGCCTCCAGCTCGGCCTTGTACACCGAGTCCGCGGTGACCGGGGTGGGGGTCTCGCTCATGTTTCGTTCCTCCTCGTGCGGCCCCGCCTCGGGGCCCGTGCGCCCACTGTAGCGAATAGCAGACGACCCAGGTTCTGGCTAGTCCCAAGCTCACCTTTTTGCTGTCGTCAAGACAGCAAAAGGGGAGTACCGTGAGGGTCATGACTCGTACATACGTGGTGACCGGAGCCGGATCCGGAATTGGCCAGGCGACCGCTGCTCTGCTTTCCGAGCGCGGCTACAAGGTGGTGGGTGTCGACCTCAAGGGCGCCGACATCACCGCCGATCTCTCCAACCATGAGGGCCGCCTCAAGGCCGTCGAGGACGTCCTCGCGGCCACCGACGGTCAGGTTGACGCCATCGTCGCCTGCGCCGGCGTCTCCGCCCCCAAGGCCTTCACCGTCTCGGTGAACTACTTCGGCGTGACCGAGTTCGTGGACGCGCTCGTCCCGACCCTGGCCAAGTCCGACGCCCCGCGCGTCGCCGTGGTCTCCTCCATGGCCTCGCTGCAGCCCAACTCCCCCGAGCTCGTCGAAGCCTGCCTCTCGGGCGACGAGGCCAAGGCGCTGGAGATCGCCCGCGGTCTCGAGGAGCAGGGCCCGGCCATGGGTTACCTGAACTACCCCTCCTCCAAGCGCGCCGTTTCGCGCTGGATCCGCAAGGCCGGCATCACCGAGCGCTACGCCGGCAACGGCATCCCGCTCAACGCCGTGGCCCCCGGCACGGTCATCACCAACATGACCAAGGAGCTGCTCTCCACGCAGGAGGGGCGCGACATGGTGGACGCCAACGTCCCGATGCCGCTCAACTACCACTCCGACGCCGTGGTAATCGCCCGCCTCCTGGCCTGGCTGTCCTCCGAGGAGAACACCCACGTCACGGGCCAGACCATCTACATCGACGGCGGCGCCGACTCCACGCTGCGCGGCGACGACATCTGGACGGGCCTGAACTTCGGCGCCTGATTCCTCATGGCTAGTGCCCCTTCCGTGCGGGAAGGGGGCACGACGGCGGGCGGTCACCTTGCGGTGACCGCCCGCCGTGGCGTTGGAGGACAGGGGTGGCGCCGTCCGTGCCGCTCGCCCCGGTGGCGCCTGGGGTGCCGGCCGTTCCCGGTGGGGCGGCCAAGGTGAGGCCCGCGCCGCGGGTGAGGGGGCGCCGTCGGGCGGGTGCCAGGCCCTCTAGTTGTATTGCCCCGGCAGGTTAGGTACGTCTTCGGCGGGGCGGCGTGACATGAGGAAGACCTCCGGGTGAGGTGTGGAGCTATCTAGGAACCAGCTCTCACCACGGAGGTCTTCATGCCCC
>NZ_QQXK01000038.1 GCF_003575975.1 Galactobacter valiniphilus
CCGATACCGCGAACCCGTCGACTTCATCTCATCAGCATCCCGCGAGCCTCACCCGACATATGGGAGACACGCCCTAGTCCGCGCCCCGCCCGCCTCGCCACGCGCCGTCGTGCACCGGAAGCGACCGGCGCGCCGCGCCGCCAAGGCGCCCCACTCCCGTGACGCGGGGCTATGGTCGTCGCATCATTCGAGTGACGCGCGTCACGTGCCGCGCGCCCTTCCCCCGGAGGAGCCTTGGTGTCTGCACAGGAAAACGGTGCACAGCAGGTGCACGAAGACGACGACGCGGCGCATCTCGCCTCGCTCGGTTACGACTACGATCCCGCGTTCAAGCGCGAGATGACCTTCTGGGGGAACGTCTCCCTCGGATTCACCTACCTCTCGCCCGTCGTGGGCATCTACTCGCTCTTCGCGATGTCGCTCGGCTACGGTGGGCCGCCCATGATCTGGGCGCTCGTCATCGTGGGCTTTGGGCAGTGGCTCGTGGCCTGCGTGTTCGGCGAGGTGGTCTCCAACTATCCGGTGGCCGGCGGCGTGTACCCGTGGTCGCGGCGGCTGTGGGGCCGCAAGTGGGGGTGGATGAACGGCTGGATCTACCTCGTGGCGCTGCTCGTGACGATCGCGTCGGTGTCCTACGGCGCCGGCACGTACATCGCGCCGCTGCTCGGGCTCGAGGCCACGCCAGGCATCACGGTCACGTGCGCCATCGCGCTCATCATCCTCGCCACGCTCCTGAATCTGCGTGGCACCAAGCTGCTGAGCGTCGTCGCCATGATTGGCCTGCTCGCCGAGCTCGGCGGGGCGATCGTGGTGGGCGTCTGGCTGCTGATCTTCTCGCGCCACCACGACCTCTCGATCCTGTTCAACAGCTTCGGCGCGGGCGAGGGCAAGCCGTACTTCTTCGCGTTTGCCGCGGCGGCCCTCATCGGCATCTACATGTACTACGGCTTCGAGGCCTGCGGTGACGTGGCGGAGGAGATCAAGAACCCGGGTGTGCGCGTGCCCAAGGCCATGCGCATGACCATCTACATCGGCGGCGCGGCCGGCTTCTTCATCACGCTCTCGCTCCTCATGGCCACGCCGGACATCGGCGCGGTGGTGCGCGGTGAGGTGGCCGACCCGGTCTCGGAGATCCTCTCCGCCGGCTTCGGCCCCGTTGGCTACAAGATCGTGCTCATCGTGGTGCTGATTTCCTTCGTCTCGTGCGTGCTGAGCCTGCAGGCGGCAGCCTCGCGCCTGGCCTACTCCATGGCCCGCGACGGCATCCTGCCCGGTTCCGCGGCGCTTGCGCGCATCTCCTCGGTGCGCCACGTTCCGGTGGTGGCGCTGCTCGTGGCCGGCGTGGTGCCGATCCTCGTGGTGCTGCTCTCCCTGGCCTCGGCCGACGCCCTGACCTACATCATTTCCTTCGCGGCCCTCGGCATGTACATGGGCTTCCACATGGTGGTGCTGGCGGCGCTGCGGGCCCGGCTCAAGGGCTGGAAGCCGGCGGGCAAGTTCGCGATGGGCGCGTGGGGCCTGCCCGTGAACATCCTCGCGCTCGCGTGGGGCATCCTCGGCATGATCAACATGGTGGTGCCGCACTCGCCCACGGGCGTGTGGGTGACCGACTGGATCACGCTGCTCTCGGCGCTGGCCGTGGTGGCGATCGGCCTGGTCTACATGGTCATCGCCAAGCCGTACCTCAAGGGCAACGCCCCGGCCGGCGACGCGATCCCGGCGGCCGCCCGCGCCTGAGCGGCGCGCCGCCTTTCACTGCACGACGCCGCTGGCCCGCCTTGCGTGGGTCGGCGGCGTCGCGCTGTGCCCCGGTGCTCGTTGGATCAAGTGCACAACGTGCGGCACCCCGGCGAAAGTAGTGTGGATCACACCCGCGCCGGCCCTCCGGCGGCCCGGGACGAGAGACGAAAGGCCTGTGTCGTGCCCCTCCCCGCTCCCGCCTCGCAGCACCGGCCCCTCGAGGGGCTCATCGTGGCCGACTTCTCCCGCATCCTGGCCGGCCCGCTGGCCACCATGACCCTCGCCGACCTCGGCGCGCGCGTCATCAAGGTGGAGCGCCCGGGTGCCGGCGATGACACCCGCAGCTGGGGGCCGCCGTTCTCCGAGGCCGGTCAGGCCACGTACTTCGAGTCGGTGAACCGCAACAAGGAATCGCTCGAGCTGGACCTCGCGGATCCGGCGGACCGCGAGGTGGCCCGCGCCCTCGCGCTGCGCGCCGATGTGCTCGTCGAAAACTTCAAGGTGGGCGGCCTCGACAAGCTGGGCCTGGGCTACGAGGAGCTCTCAGCAGCGCACCCGGGGCTGGTCTACGCCTCGATCTCCGGCTTCGGCGACCGCGAGGGAGCCTCCCTGGCCGGCTACGACTTTGTGGTCCAGGCTCTGGGCGGCCTCATGGACGTCACGGGCGAGGCCGGCGGCGAGGCCATGAAGTCCGGCGTCGCGCTCGTGGACGTGCTGACGGCCAAGGACGCGACGATCGCGATCCTCGCGGCCCTGCGCGCCCGCGAGTCCACGGGGCGCGGCAGTCACGTGAAGGTCAATCTGCTCTCCTCGCTGCAGGGCGCGCTCGTGAACCAGGGGCAGGCGTACCTGGGGGCCGGCGTGCTGCCGACGCGCAAGGGGAACGTGCACCCGTCCATCGCGCCGTACCAATCGCTGCGTTGCGCCGACGCGCCGCTCGCCGTGGCGTGCGGCAACGACGGCCAGTTCAAGCGGCTCTGCGCCGAGCTCGGTCTGGCCGGGCTGGAGGCGGACGAGCGCTTCGCCACGAACCCGGCGCGCGTGCGCCACCGCGAGGAGCTGGAGGTGCTGCTCGAGGGCGGCCTGGCCTCCGACACCGCGGCCTGCTGGCAGGAGCGGCTCACCGCCGTGGGGGTCCCGGCCGGCAAGGTCGCGACGATCGCGGAGGGCGTCGAGTACGCGCGCGAGTTGGGCCTGGAGCCGGAGCTCGTGGTGCACGACGACGCGGGGGCGCCCGTGGGGCGCCAGTTCCGTCACCCCGCCACGTGGGTCCCGGCGTTCGAGGCACCCGCGGCGGCGCCGCCCGCGCTCGGCGCACACTCGGATGCGGTGCGCGCCTGGCTGGAGGCAGGCGCCTAAGCCGCCCGTGCGCCGTCGTGCTGTGCAACAAGGGCGCCCCGCCGGAGCGGGGCGCCCTTCGCGTTGAGCGTGTGCACAATTTCTATGCATAAAACTTGTGCATAGCGCGGAAGTCTGCCAGGCTCGTCCCCATGAGCACGCCCCAGGACTCCCTGCACCTCGATGCCCGCGCCCTCAAGGTGCTCGCGCACCCGCTGCGCTCGCGCCTGCTGAGCCAACTGCGCGTCAACGGCCCGGCCACCGCCACGGAGCTTGCCGCGGCGCTCGGCACCAACTCGGGCGCCACGAGTTATCACCTGCGCGAGCTCGAGGGCGTGGGCCTCGTGAAGGACACGGGAGAGGGGCAGGGGCGCCGGCGCGAGTGGGCCGCCGCGACCTCCTCGCACTCCTGGAACGATTCCGAGCTGCGGGACACCCCCGACGCGCGCGCCGCGCTGAACTGGCTCGGCCAGCACTACGCGCATCAGTTCGCGGAGCAGATGCAGCGCTGGAACGAGGCCAAGGACGCCTGGGGCGACCAGTGGGTCGACGTTTTCGGGCTCAGCGACAGCTTCGTCATCGTGACCCCGGAGCAGGCGCGCGAGCTGCACGCCGAACTCGACGCCGTCCTGGCGCGCTACCGCGAGGCCGACGCGGGTGACCCGCGCGCCGTGCGCAGCCAGGTCCATGTTCACCTCGCCCCGCTGGATCCCTTCGCCGTCCCGGGTGCGCCCGGACGCCAGGACGCGCCGTGAGCGCGGGCGCCCCGCTCGGCGCGGACGCCACGGCCCGCCGCTTCCTCCTGCTCACCGCCACGCGCTGGCTCCCCGTGGGGCTGACCTTCGGCATGACGGTCCTCCTGCCGGCCGAGCGCGGCATCCCCCTCGGCGAGCTCGGCCTCATCCTTGCGGCGCAGGGCGTCGTGACGCTGTTGCTCGAGGTCCCCACGGGCTCCGTGGCGGACACCTGGGGGCGGCGTCCGCTGCTCGTCGTGGCCGGGACCATCGCGCTCGCCGCGACCGTGCTCTTTGTGGTGGCCAGCTCGTTGTGGCTCTTCGCCCTCGCCTCCGCGCTGCAGGGCGTCTACCGCGCGCTCGACTCCGGCCCGCTCGAGTCCTGGTACGTCGACACGGCGCAGGCCGCCGCGCCGGGCGTGGCGATCGAGCGCACGCTGTCCCGCGCCGGGACCGTGCTCGGCTGCGCCATCGCGGGCGGCGCCGTGGTGGGCGGAAGCCTGGTGGCCTGGGACCCCGTGGGCCACGTTTCGGCGCTCGTGTTGCCGTTCGTGGTGTCAGCCGCGCTCATCGCGCTGCACACGGCGCTCACCGCCGCGCTGGTGCGGGAGCCGCGGCGCGGCTCCCGGGCCGGTGCTAGCGGGGACGTGCCCGACGGCGCGGGGCTGAGTTCCGGCCCGGGCGGCGGGGCCGCGCCGGGTCGGGAGGGCGACGGAGCGGGCGGGGGCGCGGCGGGCGATGGCAGGGCCGGCGGAAGCGTCGCCCCCGCGCCCACCGGCTGGCGGGCGCTGCTGCGCACCACCGCGAGCGGGCTCGGCCTGCTGCGCGGCTCGAAGGTCCTGCGCGGGCTCGTGCTCGTGGAGGTGTTCTGGGCGCTGGCCATGATCGGCTTCGAGACCCTCGCGCCGCTGCGGCTCAGCGACCTTCTGGGTTCGGAGGCGGCGGCCGCCGCGCTCTTCGCCCCGGCCTCGGGTGCCGCGTGGGCGCTCTTTGCCGTGGGTTCGTGGCTCGCCGGGCTGGCCGGTGCGCGCTGGGGTGTAGCCACGGGCGCCATGATCGCGCGCGTCGTCAACGGCGTTTTTGTTGCCCTTATGGCCCTCAACGCCGGGGTGGTCGGACTGCTCGCCGCCTATGGCCTGGCCTATCTGAGCCACGGCGGGGCGGGGCCGCTGCACAGCACGCTCCTGCACCGCTGCGCGAGCTCCGAGAACCGCTCCGTGGTGCTCTCGCTGAACTCCATGATCGCCTCCGGCACCTACTCCGTTGCCCTGCTCGTGGTGCTGCCGGCCGCGCAGGACTGGGGGACCGGACCCGCGCTCGTGGGGCTCGGGGTGCTCAGCACGCTCGGCGCGCTCTTCTACCTCCCGGCCCGCCGCGCCGAACGCGAGGCGGCCCTCGCTGTGCGCGCTCCCGCCCTCCAGAGCGCCGGGGGAGCCTGAGGCGAGCCCGCGCGTGGTGAGGCCCGCGCCGAACCCGGCCGCCCGCCGTCGGGCACCGGGCGCGGAACTCGACCCCGCGCCGTCGGGCACCGCCCAGGCGGCCGCGCCCGCGGCGCAGGCAAGGTGTGAGGAGGCCCACGCCGCCTGGCGCCGGGCCACACAGCGGGGCTAGTGTTCCTCCCAGTGCCCGCGGCCGTGCCCGCCGCGAGGCCGGGACCGAGCGAGGGGAGGTGGGGACGAGATGAGTGACAGTCCTCATCGAACATTGACCCCGCGCCGCTCCCGGTTGCCCCGCAACCCCTGAGCCAGGCGCCTTCAGCTTGTTCCGCGCCGCCCGGCGCCGCTTTCCCCCGCCCTCCCGTGGGCGGTGAGAGCGTGCGCGGGCGCCAGCCCTCAGGAGGCCCCGCCATGACCAACCCCGCCCGCCGCACCCCCACCGCCGCCGCCAACGCCCACCGCTTCGTCGACATCCTGGGGCGGCGCAATCCCTATCCTGGCGGCCACCGGATCGCCCGCGGGGCCCTCACCGTCTCGCTGCTCGAGGACGGCGAGGCCCAGCAGGCGCAGCAGTACCCGGCGTCCAAGACGCGGTCGGCGCTCGACTCTGCACTGCGCTGGGCCGCCGCGGCGGAGGAACTGCAGGACGCCCTGGCCGGCGCCCCCGTGGGGACCGGCGTGGAGGCTGTCGCGGACGGGGAGGCGTCCACCCCCGAGCGCCTCGTGGTGGTCGGCATCGACCTCCCGCAGGCCGAGCAGATCGCCGAGCTTGCCTCGGTGTGGGACCTGCACCCCCTGCTCGTCGAGGACCTCCTGAAGGCCGGCCAGCGCCCCAAGCTGGAGCGCTACGACGACGTGCTCTTCGTCGTCACTCGCGCAGCGACCTACCTGGATGCGGAGGAGGAGGTCGCCTTCTCCGAGTTCCACGTGCTCTGCCGCGGGAACGTGGTGGTGGTCCTGTGCCAGGAGCGCCAGGCCGAGGTGCCGTGGGACGGCGCCCGTGTCCCCCGCGACGCCGAGCTGCTCAAGCTGGGCCCGGAGGCCATGGTCTACGCCTTCCTCGACTCCCTCGTGGATGGGTACTTTCCCGTGCTGCGCGGGCTGGACATCGACAAGGAGCAGATCGAGCGCCAGGTGTTCGGCGGCGACGCTGCGGTGACGGAGCGCATCTACCGCCTGAGCCAGGAGGTCATCGACCTGCAGCACGCGGTCTCGCCGCTCGCGGCGGTGCTCGCCGGACTGCGCTCGGGCTTCGGCAAGTACGGCACGGGCGACGATCTGCGCACCTACCTGCAGGACGTGAGCGATCACCTCTCCCGCGTGAACACCACCGTGGCCGAGCTGCGCGACTCGCTCAACCAGATCCTCCAGGTCAATTCGACCCTCGTGACGCAGCGGCAGAACGAGGACATGAAGAAGATCTCCGGCTGGGCGGCCATCCTCTTTGCGCCCACGCTCATCGGCGCGGTCTACGGCATGAACTTCGACGAGATGCCCGAGCTGCATTGGAGCTTCGGGTACCCGCTCGCGGTCGGCGCGATGGCGGCGCTCGCCGTGGGCCTGTGGGTGGTCTTCCGCAAGAAGAAGTGGATGTAGCCCGGCCCACACCCCGCCCCAGCACCCCCCTGATCGGAGTGCCAAATGTCGCCAAAACGGCCGTTTTGACGACATTTGGCACTCCGATCGGGGGAGGTCGGGGCCGATGAGGGGCGGCGCAGGAGGGGTGCGGGGCCGGGCGGCGGCCCGGCGGCGACCCGGCGCGGCCAAGGCGACCACGCGCCGTCGGGCCGTGGTGAGCCGCCGTTCACCGGCGGTTCACCCGCCCGGCCTAACTTGGCCCCATGTTCGACGACGTGCGCGCCTACATCGACCGCCTCCAGACCGAGGGCTACTCCCTCGGAGAGGACTTCGACGACGACCCGGAGCTGATCGACCCCACGGGCCTGGCCGTTGACACCTGGCGCGAAAACTACCCGTACGACGAGCGGATGAGCCGCGAGGAGTACGAAACCGCCAAGTACGACCTGCAGGTGGAGCTGCTCAAGTTCCAGGCCTGGCAGCAGGCCACGGGCCATCGCCACGTCATCCTCTTCGAGGGGCGCGATGCAGCGGGCAAGGGTGGCACCATCAAGCGCTTCACCGAGCACCTGAACCCGCGCTACGCCCGCACCGTGGCGCTCTCCAAGCCCAGCGACCGCGAGCTCACGCAGTGGTACTTCCAGCGCTACGTGAAACACCTTCCCGCGGCGGGCGAGCTGGTCCTCTTCGATCGCTCTTGGTACAACCGCGCCGGCGTGGAGCGCGTCATGGGTTTCTGCTCGGACCGCGACTACCGCGAGTTCATGCGGGACGCCCCGCTCCTGGAGCGCATGCTCGTGGAGTCCGGCGTGCACCTGACCAAGTTCTGGTTCTCGGTCACGCAGTCCGAACAGCGCACGCGCTTCATCATCCGGCAGATCGACCCCGTGCGGCAATGGAAGCTCAGCCCCATGGACCTCGAATCGCTCGACCGCTGGGACGCCTACACGGAGGCCAAGGAGGAGATGTTCCGCCGCACCGATACCGAGTGGGCGCCGTGGATCACCATCAAGTCCAACGACAAGAAGCGCGCCCGCCTCAACGCCATGCGCCACTTCCTCTCCTCGGTGGAGTACGAGGGCAAGGACCCCGAGCGCATCGGCTCCCCCGATCCGCTCATCATCCAACGCGGCCGCACGGCCGTGGGCGACTGAGCGCTCCCGCGCTGTTCGTGGACCCGGTGCCCGACGACGCGCGGCCGGCCGGGTGCCCCGGCCCCCTTGGGTTGGCCGGCCCTTGCGCGCCGGGTTGGGTCGGAATCCGTGGCCGGAGGCTGACGGTGTGCTAGTTTCGCCGCCAAGGCGAACGGTCCGCCGCAGGGGGAATGCTTCGGCGATCGCGCGCCATCGAGTTTGTGCAGGATTCGTCATCACCCGTTGAAACGAGGAAGCATGCTGTTCCCAGACCCGAACACCCTGACGGCCGCGGATCTCGCCGCCGCCGAGCTCGACGCCGAGGCCCTGGGGCAGGTCGCCACGTACCGGCCCGATCTGCGCCACGCGGTGCTCGCGCACCCCAACACCTCGCCCGAGCTGGCCCAGTGGATCGTGGCGCAGCCCGACACCCCGGCCGCTCCCGCCGCTGCGGCTGAGACTGCGGCTCCCGCAGCTCCGGCAGCCGAGCCCGCCGCCCCAGCGTGGGGTGCGCCGCCCGCCGCCGAGGCACCCGCGGCTCCTGCCGCTCCGGCCGCCCCCGAGGCACCCGCCGCCCCGGCCGCCGAGCCCGCGTGGGGCCAGGCCCCGCCGCCCGCCCCCGAGCAGCCGGCTGCCGCATGGGGTGCGCCGGCGCAGACGCCGCCTGGCGCGGCCGCCCCGAACGCCCAGGCCCCGCAGGGCGGCCAGGGGGCCCAGGACGAGAACGGCTTCGACCGCGCGGTCCAGCAGGGCGCGGATGCGGCGCAGGCCTTCGGCCGCGACTTCGCCGCGCGCACGCAGGAAGTTGTGAACCAGAAGGATTTGAAGGCCTGGCTGCCGCTCGCGCTCCCGGTCTTCGCGCTGCTCGGCTTCATCTCCCTCCTGCTGCCGTTCGCTGGCGTCAAGGTGTCCTTCCTGGGGCAGAGCGCGTCGCAGAGCGTCAACGGCTTCCAGATGCTCAACGGCTTCATCGCCACCCTCATGGCCATCGTGTTGTTGGGGCTGGCGGGCTTCGGGGCCTATGTCTTCGCGACGCGGAAGGCCCAGTTCGGGAAGCTGCTCGCGATCATCGGTATGGTCGCCGGCGGCCTCGGCGTGCTCCTGAGCATCCTGGCCTTTGCTTCGGTGGGCGACGCTGCGAACAAGATGGGCGGTCTCGGCAGCGCCTCGGCCGGCTTCGGCCTGATTCTCTTCCTCATCTGCTCGCTCGTGATCGCCGCCGCGTCGGTCTTCGCGTTCATCAACGAGCGCAAGAGGGCCTGAGCCCGCAGCCGCGGAGCATCAACGCACCACGAGGGGGCGGGGCAACCCGCCCCCTCGTCGCGTCCGGTGAGGGACGTCAAGAAGCGGACCCCGCGCCGTCGTGCGCTCTCAGGGCGAGCCACAGGCGCGCCCCCACGTCCGGGTCGTCGATGTCCACGCTGAGCACCTGGGCCACGAGGCCCAGGCGGTGGCGCACGGTGTTGCGGTGCACCCCGAGCTCGCGCGCCACGTCCTCCCAGCGCCCGCGGTGGCGCAGATAGGAGCGGGCGGTTCCGAGCAGATCCGCGCGCTCGAAGCCGGCCAGGGCGGCGACCCAGGCCTCCGCCTCGCCCCCGCGGCCCTCGCTGGGGCCGGCGAGGGAACCATGGCGTGCGTCGAGGGCCGCCTCGCGCAGACCCGGCGGCGGGGGACCGAGCGGTTGGGCCGGGCCGACCGCCCCGCCAGCCCAGGCGGGCAGCTCCGGTGCGGGGGGAGCCGCGGGGGCCCCGGTGCCCGGGTCCTCGGCGGACCCGCTGACCGGCGCCGCCGCCCCGGACTCCGCGAACGCAGCGACGGGCAGCGGCACCCAGGCCAGCCCCTCGTCGTCGACCCGGTGCGGGAAGCCGGCGGCGCTGGGCACCCGCCCGTCCTCCCACATCAGCTGCGGCGCCAGCGCGAGGGCCGCCGCGGCGTCGAGCTCCGGCCCCGTGCGCAGGCACAGCCAGCGCACGCGCTCGGGGAGGGGGCCCAGCCCCGCGTCGTCGGCGGCGAGCCGGGCGGCCTCGCCGAAGCCGGAGAGCAGCAGGAGGACCACGGCCGAACCGAGGCTTGCCGCGGCGCTCGCGAGCGTCTCGCGCTGGCGCACGCGCAGGGAGAGCAGTGTGCAGGCCGTGGCGATGAGGTCGCGGTCGGGCGCGCTGAGGCTGCGCCCAGCGCCCACCACGAGGAAGCCGCGAGCGGGCCCAGCGCCGGCGATGGGATGCGCGACGACGGCCTGGCCGTTCACCTCGAAGGTCCCCGCCGCGGGGGTGCCGCTGCGCCCCAGGCGCGCGAGGTCGGGGCGCAGGACACGCAGGGACGGGCCGGCGGTGGGCGGCCAGAGCGTGGCGCCCGCCTCGGCGCCGCTGGCACCGGTACCGGACCCGGCGCCGCTGGCGCCCGCGCCCGCGCTGGGCGGCGACCCCGCGCCGTCGAGCGGCGAGGAGGGAAGGTAGGCGGCCCAGCCGCCCAGCGCCTGGGCCACGGAACGGACGAGCTCGGTCACGGCGTGGGGGCGAGTGGCGGAGCGGACGAGCTGGGCCTGCACGCCCATGGCCTGGCGCAGTCCGGCGGTGTCGTCGCGCAGGGCCAGGCGCCAGTAGGCGCGCGAGACGTTCTGGAACGGGACGCCGTCCGGCACCACGGCGAGGGCCAGGCCGTGCTCGCGGCAGGCCTCGGTGACGGCCTCGGGGACGGCCCGCGCCCACGGGCCCAGGCCCACGCCGAGGGCCGCGACGCCGCGCGAGGCGAGCCCGGCCACGTACGCCTGCGCGCCGCCACGGACCCACGGCATGCCCGTGGTCAGGAGCAACTCGCCGCCCTCGAGGTAGGGCGTGGGGTCCTCGAGCTCGGAGACGTGCACGCCCGTAATGGGCGCGGCGGCGGGGCCGTGTCCCGCGCCCTGGCCGGGGGCGAGGCGCAGCGCCCCGGCGGAGGCGCTGATGAGCTGTTCGAGCGTGATCACAGGAAGGATCATCGCCCGCCATTGGATGATTCGTCCAATGACGAGGCTCACACCCACGCCTAGCGTGTGAGCAGGCGACGAGCGCGCCGCCTCACGAACCAGATCATCCGAACCAGGAGTCAACGCCATGACGCTGAACGGCCCCAGCCCCGCAGACCTCATCGACTTCGACGAGCTGCTGACGCCGGAGGAGCTGCAGACGCGCGCCACGGTGCGGAACTTCGTCAACGAGACGATCAAGTCGAACATCGCCGGCTGGTACGACGAGGCGCGCTTCCCCGTGGAGATCATCCCGGAGCTCGGCCGCATGGGCCTGCTCGGCATGCACCTGAAGGGCTACGGCTGCGCCGGCCGCTCCGCCGTGGAGTACGGCCTCGCCGGCGCCGAGCTCGAGGCCGGCGACTCCGGCCTGCGCACCTTCGTCTCCGTGCAGGGCTCGCTGGCCATGTCGGCGATCTACAAGCACGGTTCCGAGGAGCACAAGCAGGAGTGGCTGCCGCAGATGGCCACGGGCGAGGCCATCGGCTTCTTCGGCCTGACCGAGCCCACCGCCGGCTCCGACCCGGCCTCCATGAAGACCTTCGCCCGCCGCGACGGCGACGACTGGGTCCTGAACGGCTCCAAGCGCTGGATCGGCCTGGCCTCCCTGGCCAAGGTCGGCGTCATCTGGGCCCAGACCGACGAGGGCATCCGCGGCTTCGTGGTCCCCACCGACACCCCCGGCTTCAAGGCCACGCCGATCGCCCCGAAGATGTCCATGCGCGCCTCCGTGCAGTGCGACATCGAGCTGACCGACGTGCGCCTGCCCGGTTCGGCCGTCCTCCCCGAGGTCCGCGGACTGAAGGGCCCCTTCTCCTGCCTCAACGAGGCCCGCTACGGCATCCTGTGGGGCGCCATGGGCGCGGCCCGGGACGCCTTCGAGGACGCCCTGGCCTACTCGCAGGAGCGCATCCAGTTCGACAAGCCCATCGCCGCCTTCCAGCTCACGCAGAAGAAGCTCGTGGACATGGCGCTGGAGATCAACAAGGGCTTCCTGCTCGCGCTGCACGTGGGCCGCAAGAAGGACGCCGGCACGCTCAAGCTGCACCAGATCAGCGTGGGCAAGCTCAACAACGTCCGCGAGGCCATCGAGATCTGCCGCGAGGCCCGCACCATCCTGGGCGGCAACGGCATCTCCGCCGAGCACCCGGCCATGCGCCACGCAGCCAACCTCGAGTCGGTGCGCACCTACGAGGGCACGGACGAGGTGCACACCCTCATCCTGGGCCAGCAGCTCACCGGCATCGCCGCGTACCGCTGATGCCTTGCGGCGGCCGGGGCCTCGCGCGCCCGGCCGCCGCTCGCGCGCGTCTGGCCGGGCGCCCGGCCCCGCCGCCGTCCCGCCTGCGAGTTTGCGTGCCTTGTGCCGTGAAGCGCCTCGCTTTCACGGCACAAGGCACGCAAACTCATCGGGAGCGGCGCCGCGAACGCCGACCCACCACCCACCGGTGCCGCGAGGCACCCCACCGTTGAACCCGCCGTCGGGCCTTGAGACACCAACAGCCCGCGCCTCACCAGGAGGACCACCATGAGCGATGCTGTCGAGTTGAAGAGCCTGATCGGCGGGGACTGGCGCGAGGGCGCCGGCGCGGCCATCGAGTCAACGAACCCCGCCCGCCCGGGCGAGGTCGTGGCGCGTGGCCGCGCCGTGCTGCCCGCGGACGTCGACGACGCCTTTGCCGCGGCCCGCGCCGCGGCCCCCGCCTGGGCCGCCACCCCGCTGCACGCGCGCGGCGAGGTGCTCGCCCGCGCCGCCGCGATCATCGACGCGAACGCCGAGGCGTGGGGCGCCGAGCTGACTGCCGAGGAGGGCAAGACGCTCGCCGAGGGCATCGGCGAGGTGCGCCGCGCGGCCGCCGTGCTGCGCTACCAGGCCGAGGCCGGGAACCGCGAGCAGGGCTCGGTGTTTGCCTCCCCGCGCGCGGGCGAGCAGATCCTCGTGACCCACAAGCCGCTCGGCGTGGTGGGCGTCGTGACGCCCTTCAACTTCCCCATCGCCATCCCGGCATGGAAGATCGCGCCCGCGCTCGTCTACGGCAACACCGTCGTGTGGAAGCCGGCCTCGGCCGTGCCGTTGCTGGCCTACCGCCTGGCCTCCGCCCTGCACGACGCCGGCCTGCCCGCCGGCGTGCTCAACCTCGTCCTGGGCGGTTCGGCCCTGGGCGACGCGATCGTGGACCACGCCGAGCTGGACGGGCTGACCTTTACTGGCTCCACGGGTGTGGGCCGCTCCCTGGCCGGCCGCGTCGCCGCGCGCGGCGTGCCGATGCAGGCCGAGATGGGCGGCAAGAACGCCTCCGTGGTGCTCGCCGACGCCGACCTGGACCTGGCCGCCGAGCAGGTGCTCTTCGGCGCCTTCCGCTCCACGGGGCAGAAGTGCACCGCCACCTCGCGCCTGGTGCTGGACGAGGCGATCGCTGAGGACTTCCTCGATCGCCTGCGCGCGCTCCTGAAGAACTGGCGCGTGGGGGACCCGTCCTCCCCGGCCTCCGACATGGGCCCCGTGGTCTCCGAACGCGCGGCGTCCGACATCGCCGCCTCCGTCATGCAGGCCGTCGAGGGCGGCGCGCGCGTGGTGCTCGGCGGCGAGGCCCCCGAGGGCGCGTTCCTCGCGCCGACCCTCCTGGAGATGCCCGCCGGCGCCGCGGGCGAAGAGAACCTGGCCTGGAACGAGGAGTTCTTCGGGCCCGTGCTCTCCATCCGCCGCGTCTCCGGCGTGCGCGAGGCCTTCGAGGTCGCCAACCACGGAGATCTCGGCCTCTCCTGCGCCGTCTTCACGCGCGACATCGCCACGGCCCTCTCCGCCGTGGACGGCATCGACGTGGGCATGCTGCACGTGAACTCCGAGTCGGCCGGCGCCGACCCGCACGTGCCCTTCGGCGGTGCCAAGCGCTCCGGCTACGGCCCCAAGGAGCAGGGCCTCGCGGCGCGCGAGTTCTTCACGCACACCACCACGGTGTACCTGCGCGGCTGATCCGGCCGGGGCCGGCCCTGCCCGACGACGCGGCGGGGCCGGCTTCTCGACGCCCGCTCGGGTTTCGTGACAGTGTGGGGCCACGCGGCGCCGAGGGGGAGCCGCCCGAAATCGAGGAGGGCTCGTGGCCCAGTTTCTGATCGTGGCCGAGACGGACTTGAAGGGCGCGAGCCAGGGCGGAAAGTACGCCTACGCCGGCCCGCTCGCGGAGGCCGAGGCGCGGGCGCAGTTTGAGGACATCAAGTCGGGCCGCGCTCACGAGCTGGTCATTGATCGCAAGGGCGGTATCCGCACATTGGACGGGACGGGTGCCGTGACGGTGGTGTCGCGCTCGAGCCTCACGCGCGGCGTCGTGCTGGATCGCTACACGCTCTCCGAGGTGCTCTGACAGGGCCTCCGCATGGAACCTCGGTTTCGAGGTGGAGGGCGGGCTCGTGGCTCATCCCGGACCCCAGGCCGAGGTCCTGGCTCCCGTTCCCGACTACGCCCCCTCCGGCTGGGCCGGCACCGACGGCCCAAACATCCCGTGGGAGAACTGGCGCCGCCACAAGGGGCTCGGCCTGCCGCTCATGCACCTGCTCACGCTGTTCCTGCCGGAGGAGTATCGCCGCAAGGGACCGGAGTACGTGGGCATTGCCTTCTTCGCCGCTGGCGGCGAGGGCGGCGAGGAGACCCACGATGGCCCCGAGTGGGAGGCCTTCAACACTGACCTGGCCGCCGTCGTGGAGAACGCTGCGACCTCGTACCGAGTGGACGCGCTCGAGGGCCCCTGGGCGCTCATGTGGCTCACGGCCGAGCAGATCGCGGCCGGTCCCACCCCGCCGCGCCCCGACCTGCGCCCGGAGGAGGCCCGCGGGCAGATCGAGTACGGCGACGGTGAGAACGCGTGGGACAGCGTCTCGCCCACCACGCGCATCTGGCTGATCCCGCGCGAGGATCCGAATGCCGGGATCACCCCCGTGGAGTACCCGGGGGACGGGGAACAGTATGAGAGACGGTACGGCGAGGGTGGCGGGAAGCCGTGGGCTGAGAACCTCAGCCAGTGGTGCCACCTCGGCGGCACGGTGTTCAACGTGCAGGGCCTGCCGAGGGGGCTCTCGCCCTGGTATCTGGAGATCGACGAGTTCAACCACCTCAACTTTGGCGGCAACGGCACGCTGCAGGTGGACCTGGAGACCGACGTCCTCGACTGGGCCTGCTGAGGCGCATTGACCGCACGCACAAAGTGCATGCATCGCCGGGGCGGCCGCCATCGAGGACGCACGCGTAGCGTCCCTC
Organism: Galactobacter valiniphilus; assembly: GCF_003575975.1. Lineage (GTDB taxonomy): Bacteria > Actinomycetota > Actinomycetes > Actinomycetales > Micrococcaceae > Galactobacter > Galactobacter valiniphilus. The sequence goes on from NZ_QQXK01000038.1 coordinate 15,216, forward strand.
GCGCCCCCTGACCACCCCGTTCCCGTGTGGCGAACGGGACGTTGGCGCGCGCCCCGGAGGGGTCTACTCTGAAGGCATCATGTCGCCGCGACAGTAATTTGCCGCAGGCGGCGGGCCACGCCGGAGAATCCCCACCGGCACCAGCAGTAGAGGAAGAACATGTCTGAGCAGCTTGCGGGCAAGGTCGCGATCATCACCGGTGCGGCCGGCGGTCAGGGCGCGGCGGAGGCCAAGCTCTTTGTGGAGCGCGGTGCCAAGGTCCTCATCACCGACTTCAACGACGAGCTGGGCGAGAAGACCGCCGCGGAGCTCGGCGAGAACGCCCTCTTCGCCCACCACGATGTCTCCTCCGAGGAGGACTGGGCCGCCGTGGTGGAGAAGGCCATCGAGGCCTTCGGCACCATCGACATCCTGGTCAACAACGCCGGCATCCTGAAGATGGCCCCCATCGAGGAGATCGACGCCGCCGGTTTCGACCGCATCATGGCCGTCAACGTCCGCGGCGCCTTCCTGGGCATCAAGGCCGTGCTGCCCACGCTGAAGACCAAGGGTGGTTCCATCGTGAACATCTCGTCCCTGGCCGGCATGCAGGGCCAGCCCTACGCCACCGCCTACTCGGCCTCCAAGTACGCCGTGCGCGGCCTGACCAAGTCCGCCGCCCTGGAGCTGGGCCGCTACGGCATCCGCGTGAACTCGGTGCACCCGGGCACCATCGCCACGCCCATGACCATGGCCAACCTGCGCGATCTGGACGCCCCGTTCCCGCTGGCCGCCATGAACCGCATCGGCACGCCCGCCGACATCGCCCCGCTCGTCGCCTTCCTGGCCTCCGATGAGTCCACCTACATCACGGGCGAGGAGCATGTCGTGGACGGCGGCTCGCTGGCCGGTCAGTCCGCGCAGTTCATGGACACGCTAATGTCCCAGCAGGGCTGATTGACAGTAAACTGTCAATAGCAAAACACGGCACGACGGCGGGTGGTCACCACCCGCCGTCGTACCGTGCTCGGCGGCGCCGCGCCCCCTGGGTCCCCCCAAGGTACCCACGAGGCGCGGCGAGCCGACCGAGCTTCTCCACCGCGCGGGCGGCGGGTGTCGGCTTGGCCCCTCCCCCCAGGTGGGGCCAAGCCGACGGTGCGGAGGAGGTGCATCGCCCCTTCCAGGGGTGAAGCAGCGACGACCGCCTCCACCCGGGAGCGCTTTGGGGAGAGGGTCCCGGACCGGCTGAACGGGCCCACTAGGGGGTGGCCCGCTCCGCCGGAGACCGCGTGGAAAGCCGCTTCCTGCGCGGACCTTCCAGTAGTGAAGAGTCCCGGGTGGGGCAAATCTCCCCGCAAAGAGCGATTTTTCTCTGACGGCGTTAGCGAGTCGGGCCCTGTTGGGTGCCTGGCCGAGAAAGCTAGGCGCGGACCTGCCGCTTGGAGGAGATGACGCCGGTGTCGAAGCCGGCCAGGTGCAGGCCGCCGTGGAAGCGGGCGTGCTCGATCTTGACGCAGCGGTCCATGACCACGGAGAGGCTGGCGGCCTCGGCGATCGCCGCCGCCTCCTCGTTCCAGGAGCCCAGCTGCAGCCAGAGGGTCTTGGCGCCGGCGTCGATGGCCTCCTGGGCCACGCCCGGCAGGTCGTCGTGCTTGCGGAAGACGTCAACCAGGTCCGGGGCCTCCGGCAGGTCCGCGAGGGACTTGTAGACCGGCTGGCCCAGGATCTCCGTCGCCACGGGGTTCACGAAGTAGACCTTGTACGGCGAGGAGGAGAGCAGATAGGTCGCCACGAAGTACGAGGCGCGCGAGGGCTTGTCCGAGGCGCCGACGATGGCGATGGACTTGGCCTTGCTCAGGAGGTTCAGGCGCTCGCCGGCCGACGGGCCGACCCAGCTGCGCTCGGGGGTCGCGGTGCTCACTTGGCGCCTCCCACGGGGATCGAGCAGGCCTCGTACTCGGGGGCGGCGAACTCTTCGACGGCCTCCGGCGCGGACTGCGACGCCGTGAGAGCCTGGTCCAGGTCCCACAGGATGTCCACGAGGTCCTCGAGGCCCACCGAAATGCGGATGAGGTCGTCGGGGATGCCGCCGGCCACGAGCTGCTCGGGCGTGAGCTGCTGGTGCGTGGTGGAGGCCGGGTGCAGCACGAGGGTCTTGGCGTCGCCGATGTTGGCGAGGTGGCTCGCGAGCTGCAGGTTCTCGATGAAGCGGGCGCCCGCCTCGCGGCCGCCCTTCACGCCGAAGCTGAAGACCGAGCCCACGCCGCCCGGCAGGAGCGCCTTGGCGCGTTCGTGCTCGGGGTGGGAGGCCAGGGAGGCATGGTTCACGTAGGTGACGAGCGGGTGCTCGTCCAGCCACGCGGCCACGGCGTTGGCGTTCTTGACGTGCTCGTCCATGCGCTGCGGCAGGGTCTCCACGCCGAGCAGCAGGTTGAACGCCGACTGCGGCGCCAGCGAGGGGCCGATGTCGCGCAGCTGCTCCGAGCGCAGCTTGGTCAGGAAGCCGTACTCGCCGAAGTTCCCCCACCAGGAGACGTTGCCGTAGGAGGCGACGGGCTCGGTCATGGACGGGAACTTGCCGTTGCCCCAGTTGAAGCGGCCGGACTCGACGACCACGCCGCCGAGGGTGGTGCCGTGGCCGCCGATGAACTTGGTGGCCGAGTGGATGACGATGTCCGCTCCGTGTTCCAGCGGGCGCAGGAGGTACGGGGTGGTGAGCGTGGAGTCCACGACGAGCGGGATGCCATGGCGGTGCGCCACCTCTCCCAGCCCGTCCAGGTCAACGATGGAACCCGAGGGGTTCGCGACGACCTCGGTGTAGATCGCCTTGGTGTTCTCCTGGATGGCGGCCTCGAAGTCGGCGGCCTCGGTGGAGTCAACGAAGGTGGTCTCCACGCCGAAGCGGCGCAGGGTCACGTCGAGCTGCGTGATGGTGCCGCCGTACAGGCGAGAGGAGGCCACGATGTGGTCCCCGGCCTGCGTCAGCGCGGCGAAGGTGATGAACTCGGCGGCCATGCCGGAGGACGTGGCCACGGCGCCGATGCCTCCCTCGAGCGAGGCGATGCGCTCCTCGAAGGCCGCCACCGTGGGGTTACCGATACGGCTGTAGATGTTGCCGTACTTCTGCAGCGCAAAGAGGTTGGCGGCGTCGTTCGCGTCTTGGAAGACGAACGAGCTGGTCTGGTAGATCGGCACGGCGCGGGCTCCGTGCTCGGAGTCCGGCGTCCCGCCGGCGTGCAGTGCACGCGTGCGGAAGCCGAAGCGGTGTTCGGGCGTGGTCGAGGGCATGAGACTCCTTCCATCGACTCCCGGCGGTAGCACCTGGCTTTCCTTGCACGACGACGCGTGGTCGCCTTGAGGGGGCTGGTTGCTGCGGTCTCGACGGGCCGGGTCCCTGAACCGCTCTAGATGGTCGCCTTTCAGTCTGTCAGCGGCAGGGGTGGCACGCGAAATCATGTTCCGTCATACGGCGCAAAGCGGCGCCCGCCCCGAAGATCCTTCGAAGGCGGGCGCCGCTGCGCTCCGGTGCCAGCCGGCGCTACGGCATGGCCACCTGGAACGGACCGCTCAGCGTGATCTCGGAGCTGCCGGTGCCGCCGCCCGTCTGGGTGAAGCTGAGCTGTGCCGTGATGGTGGTGGTGAGGTTGTTCCACTAGAACCAGGGCTGCTGGCCCCACTCGCCCGCGTCGAAGGCGAGGTGCAGCGGGCCGTTCGACGCGTGATTCCAGCCGGTGTACGTGAGGGTGCGGCCCATGGTGTTGTCAGGCTCGGTGCTCTGCGTGATGGCCTGGACCCAGGTGATCTTCAGGTCGCAGAGCGCCTGTCCGTCCACCGTGCCGCGCGTCAGGATCTCCTCGATCCGAGCTAACGCATCGCCGCCGCCGGCACCTGTGGTGTCCTCGTCCGCCTGCACCACGTAGGACTCGCCCTGCAACCAGCCGCCCTGCGTGGTGTACGCCGTGAGCCAGGCCGGAGGTGTGGTGCACTCGCGCAGCGCGGTGGAGGTGACCATCGTGGTCGGGCCGGGCGCGGTCTCGGTGACCGTGGAGACCGCCGTCTCGGTGACGGTGGCGCCGGCGGCGGTGTGGGTCACGGTCGCGGCGTCGGCGGTCACCGTCTCGGTAGTCGTGGCGCTCACGGTGGGGCCGGCGGCCGTCTCCGTCGCCGTGGAGGTGATGTAGACGGCGTTGGCGCCGTTGCAATCGGTGCCGGCAGCGGCGTTCGGGGCGCCGGCGAGCGGCAGAGCGCCGAGGAGCCCCACGAGGCCGATGGCCATGAGGGCGCCGGTGCGGGCGCGGCGCGACTTCACGATGAGCACGATCGCAACGGCGATGAGCGCGAGGGCGATCGCCACGATGGCGACGGTCGTCCCGGCACTCAGGCCGGTCTGGGGGAGGCATTCCATGGCAGGGATCCTTGGGGGGGTGCCGCGCGTCGGGGGCGTGCGCGGTCGACCCTGCGAAAGATACCGGATCCGGGGCGTGGAACATGACTCGCTCCTCACGGCGGCGGCGACGCCCCGACCGATGGGAGTCGGCAGGGGTGCCGCCGCCGCGAGCAGTGAGTTCCCGGGGCGGTCGCCGGGGCGGGGGTGACCGGCTGAGGGCACGGGATGCGCCCGAGGGCGCGCAGGGGCTCGCCGCGAGGTGGCTACTGAGGTGTGCCCGGCGGGCGCGGCTCAGGGGAGCGACGAACGGGGTTCGCCGGCGCGCTGGCCGATGGTGGCGAGAGATTCCACGGGTGCTGCGCCTTCTTAGACAGGGTGTTCTCGCGCGGCCCCCACGGTCACGCGTGGGACAAGTCTATTTTGCGGCGGGGGTCCGAACAAGGGTCAAGCGCCCTCCCAGCTACGAGACGTACCGTTAACGGCATGCCTGTCAGCACCGATTTTTCCTCCCCGCTCGCCTTCGTCCGCCACGGTCAGACCGATTGGAACGCGGCCGGCCGCCTGCAGGGGCAGGTGGACATCCCCCTGAACGACACCGGGCGCGAGCAGGCCCGCGAGGCCGCCGTGCAGTTTGAGGGCGGCGGTTGGGACGCCGTCGTCGCCTCCCCGCTCGGCCGCGCGCTCGAGACCGCCACGATCATCGCGGAGCACCTGGGCCTGCCCGCGCCGGAGACGGACGAGGGCCTGATCGAGCGCGGCTACGGCGAGCTCGAGGGTGCCGTGGACGCCGAGCTTCCGGCGGAGACGCGGCGTGTGCTCCATCCCGGCCACGACGGCGATCCGGGCCCCATCGAGGCGGTGGGCTATCGGCTGGGACTGCTCCCCGGCGTCGAGCATTCCAGGGAGACGGGCGAGCGCGGCCTCGCCGCGGTGCGCCGCATCGTGGCCGCCCATCCGGGCGAGCGCGTGATCGTGGTGGCCCACGGCACCATCATTCGGCTCACGCTTGATGCCCTGGATGACTGGCAGCGCTTCCACTCGAGCCCGCGCAACGCGGAGATCATCGAGCTCGACGCCGCCCAGTGGACCTCGGCGAGCGGCGTGCCGCGCGCCTGAACCGGGCGAACGCGAAGGAGGGGTGGGGAGCTTGGTGCTCCCCACCCCTCCTTCGTGTTCGGCGACGGGCTCAGCCCTCCTTGGGCGGCTCGTTGACCATGTCGATGGTCGTCGCCTCGAAGCGCTGCAGCGACACGAGGAACTCGGTGCGCTGGCGCGCCGTCCACTTGCTGAGCATGTGCTCCATGGTCAGGACGCCGGCGTCGTCGAGGCGCGTCGCGGCGGCGCGGCCGTTCTCCGTGACCTTGACGAGCGTGGCGCGGGCGTCCTCGGGGTCGCGGTCGCGGCGGACCAGGTCCTGGGCCTCGAGGCGGGCCAGGATCTTGGAGACGTTCGACGCGCCCGTGGCCATGGACTCGGCGATGGCCGAGGGGCGCAAGGGACCGTGGCGCCAAGCCAGCGTGAGCACGGTGACGGCGGAGGCATCCAGGTCCAGCCCGGCCTCGCGGCCCATGCGCTCCAGGAAACGGGGGTTGGTCCACTTGGCGAGGACCCGCTTGAGTGAGTCGAGCAGGTCGATTGACTGCTGGCGATCGGTGGGGCTCATCGGATCAGCGACCCCCCATCCACGGCGAGGGTCTGGCCCGTGATGAACGAGGCCTGATCGGAGAGCAGGAACACCACGGCGTTGGCGATGTCCCCGGGCTGGCCGAGGCGCTTCATGGGCACCTCGGAGGCGTACTCGTCCTGGGCCTCCTGCGGTAGCGAGGCCAGCGCCGCGGTCGCGATGGGGCCCGGGGCCACGGCGTTGACGCGGATGCCGCGGGCGGCGTACTCGGAGGCGACCGACTGGGTCAGGGAGAGCACGCCGTGCTTGGCCGCGCCGTAGGGCGAGAGGTTCGGCGTGGGCTGCAGCGAGGCGATCGAGGAGACGTTGACGATGGCGCCGCCGCCGTTGGCGACCATGTGGCCGATCTCCTCGCGCAGGCTCTGGAAGGTGCCGGTCAGGGTGATGTCGATGGTGCGGGCCCACTCGGCGTCGCTCAGGTACTGCACGGGCTTGGGCTGGGCGCCCACACCGGCGTTGTTGACGGCGAAGTCCAGGCCGCCGAACTCGGCGACGGCGCGCTGGATGAGGGCCTTGACCTCCGCCGCGTCGCCCACGGCGGTGTGCTGGTAGACGGCGCGGCCGCCGGCGGCGGTGATGGCCTCGACGACCTCGGCGCCGGCTTCGTCGTTGACGTCGGAGACGACCACATTGGCACCCTCGGCGGCGAGTCGCTCGGCGATGGCTCGGCCGATGCCGGCACCGGAACCGGTGACGAGTGCGGTCTTGTTCGTGAAGATCATGGTGGTCTCGATCCGTTGAAGCGGTGGGGTGGTCCGTAGTCTAATACTGTCCTAAGGACATTAAAAGTCCGTGACGTCCCGCTCGTTTCGGCCGGTCTGTGATACCGGGGCGGCCACCACGGGCAGGGCCCGCGTCTGCGCGTCGCTGAAGCGCCCGGGCGCCGGAGGCTCGCTTTCCTCGAGGAAGCTCAGGTCGGCCGGCTCGCCGCTCGCGGTGCCGCCGGACAGGGTCGTCAGGAGCAAGAGCAGGCAGGCCACGAGCGGGACGGACAGGGTGGTGAGTAGCTGCAACGGGTCCCACCAGTCTCGCACCGATCCGCCCAGGGAGACCTCGGTCCCGGCGAGCGGCTCGTAGGAGGCGCCGAAGACCACAAACGAGGTGCCGATGTGTGGCATCAGCACCAGGGTGAAGAACGCGGCGGGAACCGCCCAGCGCAGGAAGCCTCCCCGTCGGGAGACCGCCACGTGGGCGCCGAAGGCCACGAGCGCCACCGCCGCCGCGAGGGTGCTGGGCGTGCCCCAATCCTCCGCCTGCCAGCGCGCGCCCGTGGCGCCCGGATCGCGGGGCAGACCAAAGGCCTCCGGGGTGGACACGGTCAGCTGACCGGCGAAGGTCACGATCCCCAGGCAGAGGGCGACGACGATCGAGGCCGCCGCGCGCGGGGCGGCGCGCCACGCGCTGAATAGGGGAAGCGCGGCCAGGCCAAGGAAGATCCCGGCGGCGAGGCAGCGCAACCCGGCCCCGGCGGGCGAGGGCGGGTTGAGCGATTGCCCAAAGATGGTCACGGGATCCCAGGGCCAGCTCACGAGGATCACGGCCAGCGTGAGCAGCCACGCGAGCCCCAGGGCCCACAGGGCGGCGGGGGAGCGGCGCCCGGGGCGGGCCTCGGTGCGGCCCAGCGGGCGCGGCAGAAGCCAGGCCGCCAGGCCGGCGAGCAGCGCTGGGAGGAACGGAAGGGCGGCGTCGTGCATCTGTTCAAGCCGCGGATTCCTGGCGGCCTCCAGCGCACCGGCCCACGGAAGGGTGTCGGTGCCGACGAGCCACGCGAGCCCGAAGGACGCGGCAAGGGCTACGGCAACGAAGATGAGCGAGCGGACGGGTGCGAGCGAGCCGCGCGGCGGCGCCGACGCGTCGAGGGGGAAAGTCATGACGGCCTCCTGGGGTGCTCGTCCCACGGTACGTCCGCGGCCCCGCGCGGCCCGGGAGAAACGGCGGGAAGCGCCGGGCAGGCCGCGCGGGCCGTGGCTTGGGTAGGCTCGAGCCACCGGCGCCGCCACAGCCGGATTCGCACCGCTCTCTCCCGGAGGTCACGTGTCCATCCCCGCCGAGCTCGCCGCCGACGTCATCGCGTTCCGGCGCGAGCTGCACGCTCACCCGGAGCTGGACCTGGAGCTGCCCCAGACGCAGGCCGCGGTGCTCGGGCGGTTGGCCGGGATCGAGGGGCTTGAGGTCAGCACGGGCGAGGGCATGAGCTCCGTGGTGGCCGTGCTGCGCGGCGAGGCGCCGCTGCCAGAGGGAACGCGCCGCCCCGTGGTGCTGCTGCGCGGCGACATGGACGGCCTGCCCGTCACCGAGGAGACCGGCCTGCCGTACGCCCCGGACCCCGCCGGGACCATGCACGCGTGCGGCCACGATCTGCACACGGCCGGGCTGTACGGGGCGCTCGCGTACCTGGGTCAGCGCCGCGGGGAGCTCGTCGCCGACGTCATCGGCATGTTCCAGCCCGCCGAGGAGACCGACGGCGGGGCGCTGCGCATGATCGAGCAGGGGCTGCTCGAGGCGGCGGGCCCGCGCGCGGACGCCGCCTTCGCCCTGCACGTCTACTCGGCCAAGTACGAGCACGGGCGCTTCGTCTCCCGCCCCGGCAGCATCCAGGCCGGCTGCGACGACCTCATCGTCACCGTTCGCGGGCGCGGCGGCCACGGCTCCGTCCCGCACCTCTCCCAGGACCCCGTTCCCGTGGCGGCCGAGATGGTGCTTGGCCTGCAGAGCCTCGTCACGCGGCAGTTCGACGCCTTCGACCCCGTCGTGGCGACCGTTGGACACCTCACCGCGGGCACGGCGTCAAACATCGTTCCCGACACAGCGACGCTCTCGATCACGCTGCGCACCTTCTCTGCGGGTTCCCGCGCACGGCTCATCCCGGCCGTGGAGCGCCTGGTGCGCGGCATCGCCGACGCGCACGGCCTGGGCGTGGACGTGCGCCCCGATTGCGAGTTCCCCGTGACCGTCAACGATCCGGCCGAGGTGGACTACGCGCGCGGCGTCATCGAGGGGCTCTTTGGCAGCGAGGCCTACGAGGAGCTGCCCGCCCCCGAGCCCGGCAGCGAGGACTTCTCCGAGGTGCTCCTGCGCGTGCCCGGCGCGTACATCCTGCTCGGCGCCGTCCCGCCGGGGCAGGACCCGCACACGGCACCCACGAACCATTCGCCGCTGGCGGTGTTCGACGACGCGGTGTTGCCGCGCGCCGTCGAGGCGCTCGCCGGGCTGGCGCTCGGCAAGGGGCCGGTGGCCCTGTAGTTCCCTGCCCGACGGCGTGGGGTCACCCCGAGCGGGATCCGTTCAGTGCCGGCGGGCCAGCACCCCGGCCCACCAACGCTCGAGGTGCGGCCACAACAGGTCCACGCCGTCCCAGGCGGCGTCCCGGTTGAGCCGCGGCGACACGAAGTCGGCCGCCGCGTGGTGGGGAGCGCCGCCGTCCAGGTGCGCGCGCATCAGCTCGGTTCCGCGCTCCGGCGCGGGGGTGGAGCCAAAGAGCCCGCGGAGGCCGCGCCGGCGCTGCGGGTTCGCGGCGGGGAGCAGGATTTTCTCGAGCAGTTCCTTGAGCGCGAAGCCGGTCTCGACCTGGGCCGCCGCCAGTTCCTCGAGGGCCGTCTTGATGTCGAGGCTTTCGTCCTCCGGCGCGCCGATCACGCGCTGGGTGGCGTTCGAGGCGGCGGCCTCCGCGGCGTGCAGGCGGTGGAGCGCACGGGTGCCCTCTACCGCCGGGGTGCCGGCGGCTTCCGCGACGCTGAGCACGAGGCGCTCCGCCGCCGCGCCGACGCCGTCCACGCTGGAGGCGTCGCGCAGCCAGGCGTCCGCTCGCTCGGGGGGGGGGCCGGGGCGATGAGCGGGAGCACCCGCCGCGTGGAGGTGGCCGCCAGGTCGGCGTCGATCCCGATGTCGCGGCCCGCGCGCCTGGCCAGCTCGAGCTCGAGCTCCCCGTCTTCGAGCTCCGTGGCGATACGGGCGGAGAACGCCAGCAAGGGCCAGCGCTCAACGTGCGAGCCCAGATCCGCGAGGGTCTCCTCGAACCAGCCGTAGTCGATGTCGTCGCTCTTCACGCGGGCCTACGCGCCGGCGTCGGCCGTCGCGGCCGAGCGGGGGCTCGCACGGGAGGGCCGGGCGGCGGAGAGGAGCCAGGCGAGCGCGCCCAGCGCGAGGACCATCGTCATCGAGGCGAGCGTGCTCGCGATGGCGCTCCCCAACGAACCGTCGAGCTCCACGGAGGAGACGAACGGCAGCCCGGACCTTGGGGTCACGTGGAGCGGCAGCAGGGCCATGGCCGACAGCGCCCAGCGCGCCCCGGGGCCGCGCCCGTCCACGAGGCGGCCGAGCCCCGAGTAGAGCACGGCCCAGGCGGCGACCTGGACCACCGAACTCACCAGGATTCCCGCCTCCGCGGCACCGGACGGGACGCCTCCGGTGCCGCCGGCGAATCCGCCACCCAGCGCCGAGGCGAGGAGGAGCGAGAGCAGTCCGGGCAGGGCCCCCGCGACGGCCACCACCACGCCGGCACGGGCGGCCGACATGGCGCGCCTGGCGATGCCCCACAGCAGCACCATGGTGATGAGCGCCTTCACGGCGGTCGAGGGCAGGCCCACCCAGAGCGCGATCCACACTTTCTTGGCGGCCTCGAACACCGACACCGAGTCGCTCCAGCCGTTCATGCTCGAGGACCCGAGCGCCAACGCGAGGTGGACGCCGGCGCCGACCAGGAAGAGCACCAGACACCAGAACCACGGGCGGGTGGCGCCGGCCGTGCGCAGGGGGAGGGGGCGCGGCAGGAGCCACGCGAGCACCGCCGCACCGAGCGTGGGCAAGGTGGCGACCGCGGGGAGGAGGGCGAGGCCCCAGGTGGAGGCGCCGCCTTCGGTGATGCCCCGCAGGATCGGCTCCAGAAGCGGGGCCAGCGCCCAGCTCAGCGCGACAGACGCGACCGTGAAGATCCCGATGCGCAGCCACACGGCCCCGACGCTCAGTGTGCCGGAACCGCTCATGGCGCCCTCCTGGAATGGGTGAATGCCTTCCGTTCAGGCTAGGCGCGGGGGCACCCCGCGGCCAAGGCGGTGCCGCAACCGTTGCCAAGCCGGAACCCGTGCGCCGAGCCGCACGACGGCGCGCGGGGCCTCACGAGTTGCCCCGCCTACTCGGCGGGGCCGGGCGAGGGCGCGGGCGCCGAGCGCTGCGCGCCGCCCGAGGGGCGTCGCGCGGCGTCGCGCCCCATGGACAGCGCGAGCCAGCCGAAGACGAGGTAGAGGGCCAGCTCGCTCCAGCCGAGGCCCGCGAAGCCCACGGCCCCGATCTCGCCGCGTGAGAGGAGCTGCAGGGCCGTGTCTAGGGAGCGCGCTGCGGCGGACACGCAGGCCAGGGCCAAGCCCGCCAGGAGAACGGCCTGCCACCAGGGGCGTCCGTCCACGAGGCGCGCGAGGCCGGCGTACAGCACGCCCCACACGGCTGCCTTGACGAGCAGCTCCAGGAAAGCCATGCCCACGAGCCCGGGCGCGGAGGAGACCGCGAACGCGGCGCCGATCAGGGTCGCGAGGAGCAAGGGCGCCTGGACCGTGAGCGCCGAAGCCATCCCCGACCAGGCGGGGGAGAGGATGCGCCGCCACAGGGGCACCAGCACTCCGAACACGGCGACACACGTGACGAGTGAGCCCACGAAGCCGGAGGAGACCCGGCTCAGCGGAGCGGTGACGGTGCCGGCCAGCCCGGACGAAGTGCTCCACGAGGAGATGCCGGAGAAGGCGAAGGACAGCAGGACCATGAGGCCCAGGGCCACGCCGGAGAGGACGAAGATCCGGGACAGCGGCCGCACAGCTCCCGTGGCGGCGCTGACGGCGGTGCGCGGCAGGAACCACGCGAGCGCCGCGGCGCCGAGCAGGGGAACGCCCGAGAGGACCGAGAACACGGAGACCGGCCACGAGCCTCCGCCGAGGAGCGTGTCGCCCGAGAGCCCGCGGTAGGCCAGCATCAGCACGAGGCTGAGCCCGATGTAGCCCGCCGCGAAGAGGCCGAGCCGGATCCACAGATCCCCCGCCGCGCCGTTGCGTGATCCCATGCTTGCCCCCCAGCATCGCGTTCGGTTCGTGGTCCAGGCTAGGTGTATTGCCCCGGCAGGTTAGGTACGTCTTCGGCGGGGCGGCGTGACATGAGGAAGACCTCCGGGTGAGGTGTGGAGCTATCTAGGATCCAGCTCTCACCACGGAGGTCTTCATGCCCC
>NZ_QQXK01000039.1 GCF_003575975.1 Galactobacter valiniphilus
AGGGCCTCGACGTCCCTCACCCCGCAGCCCAACTCACACCGGCGCGCCGCTCACCCCCACCGCAAGTAGGAAGAGCCATGATGCGTTGAAGCGCAGGAGGCCCAGCCTCGGCTCGTCGTTGCTTCCTCCGAACCACGTTGCCGCTTCCTCATTCCACAGTTTGTTCACTTTGGAACAGGCCGGCCCCTACCGGACGGCAACGGGATGTGGGTGCGGTACCTCAAGCACCCTTTCCGTACGGAACACCCTCGTGGATTCACGCTTTCGTGGCATGGTTCGCTGGTGGTGCGATAGGGGCGCGCTGCGCCGAGATTGAATGATGCGTTCCGAGGAGCCGTGTCCACCAGCCGGACCCCGTCCTCACCCGCCGCCCGCGCTTGAGGACGATGTCGCCGCCTGCCCACTCCGGGTCCGCCGGGGACAGGGCCTGCTCTCCGGAGCCCTCCGGAAGAAGGGACGCGCGGTACGCCTCGGTCACGTGCAGTGGCTCGTCATGGATGCTAGGTAGTAGCTGCCGCTGGGTCTTGCCCGCTCGCCCCCGCAGGTCCTCGCCGAGGCTGGGAACGAGGGCCCTCACGGTGGGACCGGGCAGCCCGGTGATCCACGTGGCCGGAACCGAGACCAGGAGATAAGGAACGCGCACCATGTTGACGAACCGGCGCTTGATTCCCGCCACGTCGGCGTAGGTGCGCACCAATTCGCGATAACTCATGACGTCGGGTCCCACCACGTCGATTGAGGTGGTGGGGAGAGGGGCCTCTAGGGCCGCCACCAGAGCGTTCAGTGCGTCGGTGATCGCCACCGGCTGGATACTGGCCCGCATGAAGCCCGGCAAGGGGATGAGGGGCATGCGCTCCACGAGCCGACGGATGAGCTCAAAGGACGTGGAGCCGCCCCCGATCAAAATGCCGGCCCGCAGGGCGACGACCACGGGGACGCCACTGTCGCGCAACGTCTCCTCGACCTCCAGGCGCGAGGCGAGGTGAGGGGAGAGCCGGTCGCCGCGCGGAACGAGGCCCCCCAGGTACACGAGGCGTTGGACTCCCGCCTGCGCGCACGCTCTGCCAAAGTCCTGCGCCAAGGCCACGTCCTGCTCGGCAAAGCCGGAGCCGTCCATGGAATGCAGCAGGTAGTATGCGGCGTCCACACCCTGCACGGCGGTCTCAACCTGCTCCGGATCGGCGGCGTCCATCGGCACCGCCGTGACACGGGCGCCCCACTCGAGGGCCTCCAGCTTGTTCGGCGACCGCACCGCGGCGATCACGTCGTAGCCGCGGTCAAGCAGGCGGGGGATGAGTCGGGATCCCACGTAACCGGAGGCCCCCGTCACGAGCACTCGGCGCGGCGGCGCGGGAGCCTGTTCCTGGGGATCATCGTGCTTGTCCATCTGCATCGTCGTCCTTTCGCTCCAGGTGACAGTCTGTTCGTCGCATGCGCGAAAGGGAAGTCCCTTGGCAAAGCCTCCCCGTGCGTTGGGGGTTGGATCTGGCGATCTGGACTGCCAGACTCAAGCAGATGCCGCTGCTTTCGCTTCCAAGTCCCGCGCGTCCGTGGATCTTCCTCTGCCTGGGTAGCGCGCTCTTGGGACTCGCCTTCGTCTGGGCGAACACTCCGCCGCTCTTTGTTCTGAGCTCGGTGCTCGTGGCCGCCACCTGGTTCGCCGGCGGCTTCGTCTTGATGAGGCACGCTGGCCTTGGTGACGCCGCGCTTGATCAGCCGAGCTTGGCTTCTCGGGGCGGGCATCGCCATGGACGTCAACGGGCGGGGTGGGGATGGGTGGCACTCGCGGCCGCGGGAACGGTCCTGTTCTTCCTCGCAGGAACGTGGGTTCTGAGCCAGATCCCGCTGACGGCCGCTTTCGTCGAGACGGCTGTCGTCTCGGCCTCCTGGACGCCGCTGTGGCTGACGGTGATCGTGGCGCTGGTGACGGGCTGGGGTGAGGAGACCTTTTTCCGAGGGGGCTTGCCACGGGCCTGGGGGCGGCGAGGGCAGGCGTGGTCGCTGCTGGCCTACACCGTCTCGACGCTCTTCACCGGAAACGCCGTCCTCGTGCTGGCCGCGCCGATCCTCGGCGTCGTCTGCCAGGCGGTCTACAACCGGACAGGTCGCCTCGCGGCGGCGTGGGCTGTCCACTCCGCGTTCAGCCTCGGTGTCGTCGGCCTCGTGCCACTCCTCTTTGTGCCCTAACCTGGCCGCGCCGTGCCCCGGGCTGTCGCCCGCCTGCGCTGCCGCCCCAGGAGGCGCCCGACGGCGCGAACGTGCGTCGCGCCGTCGGGCACCTGGCAGCTGAGCGGGCGGCTCTCCTGACGCCCGGCTCCGCCGGGCGTCAGCGGTCGTGGATCTTCTGGGAGATCAGCTCCACGGCATCCACATTGCCCAGCGTGCCGGGCAGGAGATTCGCCGAGGGGACGGCCACGAGGCGGTTCTCTTGGACCGCGGTGACCTGCGGGAAGGTCTCGCGCAGGTACGCCTCGATCGAGGCGGTCTGGGTGTCACTCGTCGTGGCAAAGACGATGGCGTCCGGGTTCAGGCTCGCGACCTGCTCGGGGGAGACGGCGGCGGCGAAGAAGCTCTCGAAGAGCTTGTCGTCCGGGCTGAACACGTTCTTGCCGCCGGCCTGCTTGATGATGTCCGCCTCGATCCCGGCGCCGATCGCCGAGAGGCTCTTGCCGTCCACGAACAGCTGCGCCACCGTGGGCGCGGTGGCCGAGGCGTTGGCCTGGCTTACGGCAGCGAGACGATCCTTGACCTGCTTGCTCAGTTGCGCCGCCTGCTCCGGCTTGCGGAAGAGGGAGCCGAGATTCTCGATATCCGTGACGAGGTCAGTCACCACAGCGCTAGCGCGGCGATCCGCGCAGCCGCCCGTGGCGATGTACGCCTGGGCACCGGCCTTCTTCAGCTGCTCCACGCTCGCGTAGCCCTGCTCGGCCGTGAACTCGTAGCTGGTGGGGGAGAGCACCAGATCCGGGTTGACCGAGAGCAGCTCCTCGCGGGCCGGCGGCTCGCCCTTGCTGAGTACCTTGACCTGCTCCGCCTGGCTCGCCACGTCGGCCGGCAGTGCCTGCAGGCCTGTCTGCGCCTGACCCACCAGCGTCTCGCCCACGCCGAGGCGCAGGAGTAGTTCCGTCTGGGCGGGGCTGAGTCCCACAGCGCGCTGCGGCGCCTCGGCAAACGTGAGCTCGGTGCCGCAGTTCGTGATGCTGACCGGGCCGCTCGCCGTGGCGGAGCCGCCGATGGCCCCCGCGGTTCCGGAGCTTGCCGCTCCAGAGCCTTCGCCCGCGGGCGGCGGGGCCGTGACGGACTGGCCGCAGGCGCTCAACGCCAACAGGAAGGCGCCGGCGGCGCCCACGAGCGCCAGACGCGAGGACAGAGTGTTGCGGGAGAGAACGTTCATGCGGTGGTTTCCTTCTGATGCGGTGGTGTTGGTTCTTCGCCGGAGTCCGTCCGGGGAAGCGGGTCGAGGAGCAGGCGCGTCCCGGCGCCGCTCGGGGCAGGCACGGCGGTGGCATGCACGCCGAAGACCGTGCGGATGGTCTGCTCGGTGAGCACCTCAGAGGGTGTGCCGTACGCGTACCGGGTGCCCTGGTGCAGCACGGCCACCAGGTCGCAACTGCGGGCAGCGAGGTCCAGGTCATGCAGGGCAATCACGCTGGTGCGGCCCGTAGCGCGCACCAAGCGAAGCAGCTCGAACTGGTGGGCGATGTCCAGGTGATTGGTGGGCTCGTCCAGCACCAGCACCGGGGCGTCCTGGGCCAGGATCCGCGCGAACGTGACGCGCTGGCGCTCGCCGCCGGAGAGGTCGGCGAAGGAATGCATGGCCAGACCGAGCGCGCCCACGCGCTCCAGGCAGGCCATCACCACGGCGTGGTCGCGATCCGAGGTGCCCCACGCCGCGTGCGGGGTGCGCCCCAGCATCACCACGTCGTACACGAGCATCTCGAAGTCGGCGCTGAACTCCTGCGCCATGTGGGCCACGGTCCGCGCCACCTCCTCGCGCCGCATGGCGGAGAGCTCGGTCTCGCCCACGCGCACGGAGCCGGTGATGGGGAGCAGGCGGGACAGGGCGCCGAGGAGCGTGGACTTGCCGCCGCCGTTGCCGCCCAGCACGCCGAGGACGGCGCCGTCCGGCACGTCGAGCGAGACGTTGCGCAGCACCTGCTTTGAGCCGCGGCGCACACCGAGGTCGTTCACCGTCAGCCTCACTTGACACCCCCTTGGCGGCGCAGCAACCAGAGGAAGAACGGGGCGCCGGTCACGGCCGTGAGGATGCCGAGCGGCACCTCGGTTGGCTGGGCCACGGTGCGGGAGAGGAGGTCGGCCGCCACGAGGAAGACCGCGCCGCCGAGCAGGGCCACTGGCACGAGACGCCGGTGATCCGGTCCCACGAGCAGGCGAGCGATGTGCGGCACCACGAGGCCAACGAAGCCCACGCCGCCGGCGACGGACACCGCGGCTCCCGTCACGAGCGCCGCGACCACGAGGGTCTGGGTGCGCACGCGCTGCACGTCCACGCCGAGGCCGGCCGCCACCGCGTCTCCCGCGAGCAGGGCGTTGAGCGGGCGGGTGCGCGCCGCCGTGAACACGACGGCCACCAGGAGGGCGGCCGCGGGCAGGATGACGCTGGAGAGCGTCGCGGCGGAGACCGAACCGAGCAGGAAGAAGAGGATGCCGTAGACGTTTTGCGCCTCGGTGGTGATGGTGAGGTAGCTGGTCAGAGCGCTGAACAGCGCGCCCAGCGCCACGCCGGCCAGGATCAGCCGCTCTGGCGTGATCCGCCCGCGCCGCCGCGAGAGGAAATACACCGCGATGGTGGCCACGAGGGCACCGAGGAAGGCCGAGGTGCCCAGCACCCACGTGGCCGCTGCGAAGCCCAACACAATCGAGGAGGCCGCGCCGAGGCCGGCCCCGGCGGAGACCCCGAGGATGTACGGCTCAGCCAGCGGGTTGCGCACCACCACCTGCAGCAGTGCACCCGCCAGCGCGAGGCACGCGCCGACCACGGCAGCCAGGAGCGCGCGCGGCAGGCGGAATTGCCACACCGCTGTGTCTTGCAGCACGGTGTAGCTGCCATCGCTCATCCACGGCATGCCTGGCACTAGGTGTCCGAGGATGAGACGCGCGGCGTCCAGGAGCGAGACCTGGACGGTGCCGACGGCCACGGAGACGATGAGCAGGGCCACGAGCGCGATCGCGAGCAGGGGGATGAGGAGGCGGGCGGCGCGGCGGCCGGGGAGAACGGGGCGCACCGCAGCGGTGGCGCCGGGTGAAGCGAGGGAGGGTGGGGTCACGAAGGGGTCCTTTCGGGTGCGAGAGTCGGGCGCACCACGCCACCCGTCGCCGCCGCGGCGAAGGAGAGGCAGGCGGCGCCGAGGCGGCGCAGGGCGGAGAGGGGATTCGCGGCGTGGCCGGCGCACGGAACCACGTGCAGCCGCGCGCGATGCCCGCGCGAGCGCAACAGGCGCACGAGGTCCACGGTGTCCCGCGAGCCCACGCGCGCGTCGTTGGCCATCACCACGCCGAGGTAGGGCGGGCAGCGTCCGGGCGGGAGGGTGGCGGCGCGGCGCAGCGGCGAGAGCTCGCGCAGGGCGGCGCGTCCCTCCGGCGTCTCGCTGGACGGAAACTCGTTGAGCCACAGGCTCCCGAGCGGGTGCTCGTCCAGGCGTTCGAGGTCGAGCGGAGCCGCCGTGGTGATGAGACCGGCGCAGAGTCGGCGCCCGTCGAAGGCGCTCGCGGCGGCGACCACCCCGCCGAGCGAACCGCCGGCCAGCACCACGGGTGCCGGCGGGACGCCGGGCAGGCCAGGCAGGCTCAGCTGCTCGACGACGCGGCTCAGGTCCCACACGGCGCGCACCTTGAGCGAGCCCTTGGCCTGCTCCCACCAGGACCGGCCGCGTTCGTCGCCGCCGCGGATCTGCGCATGGGCGACCACGCCTCCGGCCCGAACCCACGCGGCGTGGCTCGGCTCATAGACGGGCAGGTGCGGCTCGCCGAAGCCGCCGTAGCAGCTGAGCAGCACGGGGCGCCGGGTGGCCGGCCCCGGGGGGAGGCTCAGTACCACGTCGATGATCGCGCCGTCCTCCGCCATGACGCCGTGCCGCAGGGTGTGCCCCAGGTCGGAGGGGGCTGGGGGCGAGGCCTCGAGAGCGTCGAGGCGGTAGAGCCGGGGCGGTTCGAGGGCGCTCTCCCAGCGCAGCACCTCCTCGCCGCGGTGCAGGGCGAGCCCGCTGACCACGCCGCCTTCCACCCACGCCGGAAGCTCGACGGCGCGCGCGTCGGTGACGCCGGCGCCGTCGAGCCGGAGCAGGGAGGGGCGTCCCTCGCGTTGCTCCGCGATCGTCACCCCAGCGGGGGTGGCGAGGGCATCGATGACGCGCCCGTCACCGGCCGAGTGTTCCCACAGCACCCGGCCGGTCAGCGGGTCGAAGCCGCGGGCGGCGCGCGCGGAGCGCACCACGGCGTGGTTGCGCAGGGCTGATACGCCGCGCACGCTCGGCAGGCTGAGCTCCCAGGACGAGGGGACCGGCGACCGGCGCGGGGCCAAAGCTGGGCGGGGCGCCGGGCGCAGGCGGGTAGGCTCGCCCGGAACGCTGATGGCCAACAGCGGCCCCCTCGGCCCCTCGAAGAGGCGCCAGCGCTCACCGGGGGGGACGGGGCAGACGCCGCGCGGTCGACGGCCCGGCGTCACCCGGTACAGCCGCGCCTCCGGTGTGGAGACCACTAGGAAGTCGCCGCTCACGGGGTCGTAGACGGGGGGCGTCGTGACGGAAGGCGGCCGCGGCAATCCGCGTGGCCCGCCGCTCGCGGGTGTGTACGAGCCAGAGGCGCGAGGCCTCGTCCGAAGTCGACACCATGACGGCGGCCCACAGGCCGTTGTCGCCGACGGCCAGGGAGGTCGGCGCGCCGGCGGGTTGCCACAGCGGCACCCCGGAGGGGTAGCGACACAGCGCGGCGTGCTCCGCACCGGCCGCGCGCAGGAGGACGAGGCCGCGCTGCGGCAGGCCGACGATGGCCGCCTCCTCTGCGGCGATGGCCGCCTCCCACTCGGCGCTCAACGCCCCACCCCGTCGGCGTGCGCGGGTGCTGCGCCCACGGTGTCCTCCCGGAAGAAGGCGATGCCTCCCTCGTCGAGCGAGGTGGGCACGGCCACGGCGCGCAGGGGGGAACCGTGACGCGCGGCGTTCAGCACGTGCATCTGGGAGTCCCCGCCGCGGGTGACGGCGATCCATCGCCCATCGGCACTGACCGCCACGCTCCGGCGCTGGGCCGGGGCGCCAGCGATCCCCTCCCACGGGACGTGCCCGGGGCGGGGGGAACCGGACAGCGCAGGCAGGGCGCGGGTCTCGGCCAGCCTCCAGCCGCTGGCGTCGCGGCGCAGCACGCTCAGGTGGTCGCCGTCGGGGTGAATCGTGGCGACGGCAGCGGTGTCTCCGCCCAGGCCGAAACGGAAGGCAAGCCCAGGCGGGAGCTCGAGCGATCGTGCCCGGCCGCTGTGCAGGTCGATCCAGGCCATGGCGTTGTTCCACTCGGCCCAGCGCTGTGGGTCTGCCGGTCCGGAGCGGAGGACGCCAAGGGCGTGGCCGGTCGCGGGATCGAGCCGGAGGTAGTGCGCGCGGCCGGGGGAGGGCCAGCGCACGATCCCGGCCGCTTCCGGCCGGCCGTGGCGCACGCGGAAGCGCTCGAGGCCGCGGGAGGTGGCCGTGGCAAACACCTCGCCGGAGGCCACGTCGCCGTGCCCGTCCGGAGCGAGCTCTTCGCACAGCTGCCCGCTCAGCGCTGGGACGTGCGGGCCGAGGGCTAGGAGTTCGTCGAGGCCGATGGCCTCGATGGCGCCCGGCTCTCGGTGGCGCAGCACGGCGACCGGCTCCCCGGTGGTCGCGTCCCTCACCCATCCGGCGCCCGGTTCGCCGGGCCGGGTGCGGAAGCGCGCCGCGACGCCAGATTCCAGGTCAACGAAGCTCGCGACCGGGTTCCACGGATCCAGGTCGAGGCCGAGGCCGGGGGTGACGAGCGCCAGCCGGCCGGTGGGGTCCACGGCCACGTGCTCCGCCGGCACCGCCACGGAGATGCGCGTGCTCCCCGACGGGGTGTCCAGCACAGCCTCACCGGCCGCCTCATCGATCCACAGGGCCAGCTCGCAGCTCGCCTGAGCCACGCCGGCGTGCTCGGACAACACGCCGGCATCGACGGTCGTGAGGGCGTTGCGGTGGAGCCGGTAGAGGACGCCGGCGCGGTGATCTGCGAGGTAGAGAGGAGGGACATTCACACCGCCAGGCTACTTGCTATTGAGAATGATTCTCAATACGGTGAGGGTGTTCGAACCCGAACACCCCTGGATATCCGGAGAAAATTCACCACAGAAGGAGATCGCCATGGAGCGCATCGCCCAGGAAATCGAAGAGACCGAGCAGCTGGCCCATCTTTCGGCCACCCACTCCAACGCGCTCGTCGAGAACCCCTTCGACTGAGTGATTCCGTTGCGCCGTAGCTCGGCGTGACGCCGGGGCCGGGCCGTCGTCGACGGCCCGGCCCCCAAAAAACTATTCACGCGGCGTAGCCCTGGCCGCCGCGCCCCTCGAAGCAAGGAGCCGCCGTGCGCGCCGAGACCAGCATCGTCCCCGTCGAAGGGACGGCTGACACGATCGTGGCGTGGGGTGAACACGGGGCGGCGTTGCGCACGGCCGGGGGTGCCTTTCTCGGATTGTCCGGGTATCCGGAGGGGCTCGCCCGGGGGGGAACGCACCGATGAGCAAGCGGAGTCGTTCATGTTCCGGCTCGCCGCCGAGCGGGCACAGGATGCGCTGAAGATCCGGCGCGCGAGGTGGCCGGAGCCCCGGCATGTGATCTTGCTCGGCGACGCCGCCCTGGCAGCGGACGTGCAGACGGCGCTCGCCGCCTGGGGCGCCCCCGTCGCACGCCTCGGCGCGGCCGAGGCGGCCGAACGCGCCGACGCGTACACCTTGGTGATCGGCGTGGCCGAGGCCCCGGCCGGGCGCGCCGGCTGGGACCGGCTCGATGACGCGGCGCGGCGCGGTGCCGGCTGGATCCGTGCCTACCGCGAGGACGGTCTCTACCTCGTTGACCCGCTCGCCGTGGGGGATCGTGGTCCCACCGCGGCGCAGGTCCTGGCCAGGAGGCGCGCAGCGAGCAACGCGCCGCAGGCCTGGCAGGCCTGGCGCAACGCGACGACGGCCGCCGCGGCGCCGCCCGGTCTCGCCGACCCGGCGGCGCAGGCCCACCAGCTCTCACGCATCCTGGCACTCTCCGCCGCGTGGGCGCGCGGCACGGCCGGAGTCGACGAAACGAGCCTCCTGCAGCGCTACGACGCCGCGGCGGCCCGGTTGAGTCACCACCGGGTCCTCGCCTTCGACCCCACGCCGGCCACCGCCCTGAGCGCCGGCGCTGTGGAATGAGCTCCACGACGGTGGGCGCGGCGCGTGTCCCCTTGCCGGACGGCACCGTGCTGCGGGGGGTGCGGGCTCTACCCCAACACCCCGTGGCCACCGTGCTGGTGCAGACCCCGTACGGAGCTGCCGCCCAGGAGCCCATGGCGCGCTCCTGGGCGGCGCGCGGCATCGAATGCTGGGTGCTCGATGTGCGCGGGCGCTACGCGAGTGGCGGGGCCTGGATTCCGTACCGCCACGTGGCCGAGGACGGCGTGGAGGCCGCCGCCTGGGCGCGGGAGCACGGGTCCGGGGGGCCGCTGCTGCTGCATGGCGCTTCCTACGCCGCGCACACCGCCCTGGAGACCGCGCGGGCGCTGCACCTTGAAGGCGCCACGCCCGCGGACGGCGTCGCCGTCTCGGTGCCCGTTCTCGGCCCCGGCGAGACCGCCTGGGACCGCCACGGGCGGCCGCTCATTTCCGAACGGGTGGGGTGGTGGCACGAACACGGTTTCGGGCCGCGCTCCAGGAACCCGCTGGACGCCGCGGAGGCCCAACGTCGCGTCAATGCGGTCCGCGCCCGCGGCGTCGGCGTCGCGGAGGCGTGGGGCTGGCCTTCGGCCACGCGGCGGGCCTGGCACGAGCTGTGGTCCTCGCCCCGCGTGGACCCGGCGCTGCGGTGGGGAGGAATGCGATCCCCGCTCCTCGTCATCGGCGGCCGCCACGACCCCTTCCGGCGCGAGGCGGCGGCGATCGCGCGGGGCTGGGGCGGCCCGTCTCAGCACGCCGAGGGGCCCTGGGGCCACGGGCTGCTCGCGGACCTGGCCCCGGGGCACGCCCGCGGCGACGTGGTCGCGGCCGGCGGGCCGGGCGCCGTGCTGGACGGCTGGCTGGCCAGCACCGTCCCGGACGCCCGCGTTCGGCGCAACACCGTCCCCGCGCCGCCCCGCGGGGCATACCGACTCGTCTCCGAGCTGCGCCCCGCCGCCCGTAGCTGGACACACACCACCACAGCAGAGAGGCCCCGACCGTGAACCCGATCCCCACCGACACCCTGCCGCAGCCGGCGCCGACGGTCAGCGCGGACTCGCCGACCGCGGCGCTCGGAGCCCCCGGGCCCGAGCGACCCTCCACCGCCCCGGCACCGCTCACGCCGGAGGACCTCGTCGATCCCTTCACCGGCGTCATCCGCTCCGTCAGGGAGGTCCCGCACCCACCCGGCGCCCCGGCCGCGTACCTCGCCCTGACGGCCTCCGTGGCCGACGCCAGGATGCTGGGGGAGTGGCCGGCGGACCGGGTCTCGCTCGGAACCTCGTTCGGGGACGCCGCCGCGGCGCGGATCGCTGCCATCGCCGAGGGCGCCGAGCGCTACTGCGGCAACTTCCTTCCCGACCCGCTGCCGCCCCAGGACTACTTCACGGGCACGCACGAGGAGCTCGTCGCGTCCGGACGCCCGGCGCTGGAGACCCACGAGCTGCCAACGCATGCCGTGTGGCAGGTGGGGCGGCCGGGCTTCCCCTACACGACCATGAGAGAGAACACCCCCGCGCTGTGGGTACGTTGCAGCGATGAGGTCGGGAACGAGGTGTGGGTGCCGGACGCGTTGGTGCACCTGAACTGGCGGCAGGCCCGCTTCCGGCACCTGCCCCGCACCCACCACCTCAACTACGCGGGGATCGCCACGGGCCAGGGCGTACAGGACGCGAGGGACAGGGGGCTGCTCGAGGTCATCGAGCGGGACGCCTTGGAACTCTGGTGGCACCTGGACGGGCCGGCGCGCGGGATCGACGTGGACTCGGTGCCCGGCCTGCGCGAATACCTGGAGGGCTGCGAGCTCGAGGTCTGGCTAGTGCAGATGCCGAGCGAATTTGCACCCTGCGTGGCAGCACTCACGTACGACGCCGCGCGCGGGATCTACGCTGCGGGCTTCTCCTGCGCGCTAGACCCGGCCAGGGCAGCGCGCAAGGCGGTGCTGGAGGCCGTCCACACCTGGATCTACACGCAGGGCACGCTCGAGTCCGACGGCTGGGTCTACCGCGCCGTCGAGCGGGGGCTCATGGCCAGGGGGCTCTATCTCGAACACCGGCCGGAGCGGGACTACGAGGCGCAGGCCGGCGCGCAGTTCGAGAACGTCATCGACCTTGGCGCCCACGTGCAGGTCTGGCTCGATCCCAGCGTGCACGCGCTCGCCGCCCGCTTCCGCGAGCCAGCGCTCGGGACCGTGGGCGTGGAGGCACTCGAGAGCCCGACGCTCGGGCAAGTGCGCGCACGGCTCGCCGCGGGCGGCCACCGGGAGATTTATCGCGACCTGACCACGCGCGACGTGGCGATGACGCCGCTGCGCGTGGTGCGCACACTCGTGACCGGCCTGGTCCCCAACGCCCCGGCCGCCTTCGCCTATCTCGGCATGGACCGCTTTGCCTCCGCCGCCCGCGAGCGCGGCTGGCCCGTTCCCGGCGACGGGCCGGAGTGCTTCACGCTCGTTCCGCCCCCGCACATGTGAGGCGCTGCCCGTGACACTCACCGCCCTTCCTGGCCTTCTGCTCCATCAGGCCTACGGCCCCCTGACGCCGGGGGACCCGGTGCATCCGGGACCCCGGGGCAATGCTTGGTCCGCGCTCGGGGCCGGGACCGCCGCCACCTCGGCCGGGGCCACGTCGCCTGCCGCCGAACTGGCCCTCGAGGTCCTCGAGGCACTGCTCGCCCCGCGCGGACTGCACCTCACGGAGGACGGCTCCGCCACGTCCATCCAGCGTCGCGCCGTCCCCTCGGCAGGGGCAAGCTACGGAGTGCGGGCCCACCTGCTGGAGCCGGCGGTCGAGGGCGACTGGCGCAGGTGGGCCTACGACCCGGAGCTGGGCACGCTCACCTTGCGCCACCCGGAGACCGAGTTCCTGGTCCCGGCCGCGTGGGCTGCCGCCGCCTCCCTCGACTCGCCTAGCCGAGCGCTCCTTGTCTTTTCCGTGCTGCCCGGGCGCGCGTTCTCGCGTTACCGGCACCGGGCCTGGCCGCTGTGGCTGGCCGACGCCGCCTATGCGGCCGCCGGTGCCGAGCACCTGCTCGGCACCACGGCGGTCCTCGCCAGCGAGCTGCAGGGCGGGGTGGCCGGGCTGCACGGCGCGCTCGCCTGGCCCCGGTCCGCCCACGCCGAGGCGTGGCTGAGGCGAGGCCTCGCGCCCGAGCTGCCCCTCGCCGTCGTGCCTTTGCCCGCCGCGCGTCCCGCCTGGCTGGCCGCGAGGGCCGAGCGGCTGAGCGCGCGCCGCAGCCCGCATCACGCCCGCTTCCTCGCCGGCCAGCGGAGGCCGGGCGGCGCGGCCGACCGGCTGGCAGTGGCCGCGCAGCAGCCATGGATCACCGGGGCGGAGCGCGTGGTCACCTGGACGCTCGAGGTGGGAGGGTCCGAACCGACCCGTCTGCTCACAGCGGCGTGGGCCGCTCCGCTGGCCGCGGGGCGCCGTCTGTACGCGGAACACGCGGAGGGGAGCTGGTCTTCCCGCCCCGTCTCCGGGCTGGTCGCCTCCTCGGGGACGTGGGTGGTCCACGCCCTCGCCTCCCTGCGCCCAGATCGCCCCGCCACTCACGGAGGAATCCGAACATGATGATTGTCAAGGAACTCACGCGGGCGGCCGCCCGGCGTCCGCGGGAGGTGGTCGCCGCCGTTGCGCCAGCGCTGCTCGTCAACGCCCTCTACGTGGGGCAGGCGGTGGCCCTGGCGCACGCCCTCGCCGCGGCGGCCCGAGGGCGGCTCCAGGAGGCGTTGTTCAGTCTCGGGGCCGTGGCGCTCATGACGCTGGTCCGGGTCGGGGTGGCCCTCGTCCAGGCCTCCGCCGCGAGCCAGCTCGGCGCCAGGGTCCGGCTCGATGTGCGCGCGGCCGGCCTTCGGGGCGTGCTGCGCCCCGAAGCGCTGCGGGACCCGGCGCGCCGCCCTGGCGCCCTGCGGGCCACGCTGAGCGACGGCGTGGACGGCGTGGACGCCTACGTCTCCGCCTACTACCCGGCCCTGCTCACCCTGGCGATCGCGACCCCTGCCGTGCTCCTGGGGCTGGCCTGGGTGTCCTGGCCTGCGGCCCTCGTCGTGGCCGTCGGTGTGGCGCTCGCGCTGCTTGCACCCAAGGCCTGGTCACGGCTCATGGCCAGGCGCTCGCAGGAGCAATGGGAAAGCTATGAGGGCCTGGCAGCCGAACTCTCCGAAGCCCTGCGCGGCATGCAGACGCTGCGGGCGTTGGGCCGTGTTCCCTGGTCAAGGCGGCGCATCCATGCGCGGTCCGAGCGGCTGCGCCAGCAGACCGAGCGGGCCATGCGCGCCTCGCTCGCGGAGACGGCCCTCACCGATCTGGCCATCCAGGGAGCCCTCGCGGCGGCGGCGGCCTGCGCCGTCGTCGAGGCGCTGGCACCCGGTTCCGTCGCCTCCCAGACGTACCTGATCTTGATGCTCTCCGGGGAGGCCTTCCGCCCGGTGCGCGAGCTCTCCAAGCAATGGCATGCCGGCTACCTCGGCCTCGGCGCCGTCGCGGGGCTCCGTGACATCGGCGCGTTCGAGGCGGGGGAGACGCGCCAGACCCAGGGCGCGACGGCGGCGGCGAGAGAAACGCCGGTGACGTCAGCCGGGGCGGTGGCGGGGGTGGCCCCGGCGGCGGACCCCGCGACGGAAGCCCCCGGTGAGGGGCTACGCGTGAGCGCTGTGCGCTTCGCCTACGAGGAGGGTCGCCCGGTCCTGGACGGCGTGAACCTGCGGGCCGAGCGCGGTGGCCTCACCGCGATCGTGGGGGCGTCGGGGGCCGGAAAATCCACCCTCTTCGACGTGGTCCTCGGCTTCGTGGAACCGGGGCATGGGAGCGTGCGGCTGGACGGAGCCCCTCTGCGCGCCCGCGACGTGGCGCTGGTCTCGCAGCATCCTGTGCTCTTTGAAGGCACCGTCCGCGACAACCTGGACCCCGCCGGCACCGGCCACGCGGACGCGGCGCTCGAGGAGGCCTGCCGCGCGGCTGGGGTGTGGGAGGACGTGCTGGCGAGGGGCGGCCTCGAGGCGTCTGTCGCCGAGTCCGGCCGGGACCTCTCGGGCGGTCAGCTGCAACGCCTCGCCGTGGCCCGCGCGCTGCTCACGGGGCGTCCCGTCCTCCTGCTGGACGAGCCGACCAGCGCCCTGGACGAGGCCACCGCCGCCTCAGTGCTCTCCACTCTGCGGCGCGTTGCCGAGCACCGTGTAGTGCTCGTGAGTACCCACCGACCAGGCGAGCTGCCGCTGGACACCAGGGTGCTCGCCCTGAGCGAGGGTCGCCTCGCCCCGGCGCCCGCCCCGTCAGAGGAGAACGCATGAACAGCTCGGCCCTGGCCCGGCTCATCCCGTTGTTGCGGCCCGAACGCGCGGGACTCCTGCGCAGCTTCGCCGCGTCGATGGCCTCGGCGCTGTGTCTCACCGCGCTGGGGGTGCTGGCGGCGTGGGCCGTGGGCCGCGCCGTCGTGCTCCATGCCGCCCCGCCCGCGTGGCTGTGGCCCCTCGTGGCAGCCCTGGTGGTGCTGCGTGCCGTCCTGACGTGGCGGGAGATGGATGTCTCCCACGTCATGGCCTTTCGCGTCCTGGCCCGCCTGCGGCTCTCACTCTTCGACGCCTTCTCCCGTGCGCGGCCCACCCGGAGGGGGCGGCACAGTGGCCGAGAGGCGAGCACCCTGCTCACCGATACGGAGCGGCTCGAGTTTTTCTACGCCCACACCGTGGCGCAGATCGCGGCGCAGGCCGTGGTGGCCGTTGGCTGCATCGTGGCGGCGACGGCGGTGCGCCCCGTAGCCGGCGTCGTGGTGCTCGTGGGCGCCCTCGCCCTGGTGGCGGCCACCCGCCTCAGTGCCCGGGCTGGACGGCGGGCCGGCGAGGCGGAGCAGGAAGCGCGCGAGGCGCTGTCCGGGCGCATCAGCGAGGTCGTGACCGCGACGAGGGAGGTGCTCAGCAATGCGATGGTTTCGCGCGTGCTGCGCGATGCCTTAGCCCTCACGGAGCGCAACAACCGGGCCGACAGGACCAAGGCCCTCGTGATCACCGCTGCCTCCGGGCTACGGGAAGTGATCGTGGGTGCCGTGGCGGTCTGCGTGCTCCTCTTGGGCGTGGTGCACGCCGCCGGCGACCGGGACTCCGCTGCGGTGTTGGCACCGCTCCTGGTCGTGACGCTGGCCGGGCTCGCCGCCGTGGCGGACGCCGCCACCACGCTGACGCAGTTGCAGCCGCTGGAAGCTTCCGCGGCCCGCGTGGCCGGCGCCATCGCGGACGCCCCGGCAACTCCGGAGGGCGAGAAGCCAACGGGCGCATCGCCAGCGGCGATGCTGCCGGCTGGCCCACTCGGGATTCGCCTGCGGGACGTGCGGTTTGCCTACGAGGACGAGGACGGCGCCAGCGGCCGACTCGGCGGCCCCGGTGTGAACCTGGACGTGCTGATCGAACCTGGCGAACACGTCGGCGTGCGAGGCCCGTCGGGGGCCGGCAAGTCGACGCTGCTCGGGCTTATGGCGCGGTTGCTGACGCCGCAGGCGGGGAGCCTGGAGCTGCTGGGGGTGGACGGCGGACGGATCTCGTTGGGGGAACCAGGCGAGGGGGAACTGCGCGCCCGCGTGGCTTACGTGGGACAGCGGGCCACGCTGTTCAGCGGCACGGTGCGGGAGAACCTGCTGATGGGGCTGCCAGAGAGCCAAACGGCACCGACGGACGCCGAGTTGCTGGGACTCCTGGGCCGCCTGGGACTAGAGGGAATCGTGACGTTGGAGGCGCCGCTGGGCGAGGACGGACTCAGGCTCTCGGGCGGCCAGCGGGCCCGCGTGTGCCTGGCGAGGGCCATCGTCGGCGAGCCGAGCCTGCTGCTCGTGGACGAGGTGACGGCCTCGCTGGACGCGGCGGCGGAATCCGCCATCACGGAGGTGCTCGCTTGGTACCCGTGCACGGTCGTGTTGGTGTCGCATCGGCCCAGCACGCTGGGGACCACTGACCGCGTGATCGACGTGGCGGCGCCGGCCGGCCCCGGGTGAGGCGCCAGCCCACCGCCCGGGGCGGCCCGACGGCGTGGGGGAGCACACGCCGTCGAGCACCACCGCCCAGTGGGGGCGCGGGCCGGGATGCCCAAACGACGCGATGATGTTTTCCGCCGTCCAGTCGGGCCGTTCCTCCGGGAGGAAGTGGCCCCCGCGGCCGGCGCAGAGAACTCCCCGGGCCCAGAGTGGTTTGACAGGGGAGACGGGGCGGACGCCCGCGTGGAGTGCCTGCCCACCGAGGCGAGCTCCGTCGGCCTCGACGCGGAGGCCGTTTCGCTGACCGTCGGGTCGAGTCAGACGCTCACCGCCACGGTGTCACCCGCCTCACGGTCACGGCGCAGACCGGCGGTATATCGACGACGATCACTGTCACCGTCAAGGTTCCGCCGCCGACGAAGGTCACCTCGGTCGGCCGGAGCGTGAAGGAGCGCAAGCTGAAGGTGGGGGGACAAGCGGAGCATTCGGGCCACGGCCACCCCCGCCGGGGTGCCTGGGACCACCTTCTCCTGGAGCTTGGCGCAGCCCAAGGTGGCATCGTTGAAGGGAAAGGGTGACACGGTGAGCGTCGCCGGTCTGCGCCCAGGCACCACGTGGCTGACGGTCAGGGCGACGCCCGGGGCGGCCAGCACGTGGATCAAGATCACCGTGACGCCCGCCAAGGTCACGTCGATCTCGACCAGCGTCCCGAGCGTCAAGCTGGTGAAGGGTGCTCGCTTCACGGTCCACATGAAAGCCGTGCCCACGGGCGTGACCGGCGTGAAAGACGCCTTCTCCGGGGCCAACACCAAGTTGGTCAGGCTCTCCGTGCGGGGGTCTTCGGTGACCCTGACGGGTCTCAAGCCGGGAACCACCACCTTGACCGTCAAGGCCAAGCCGGGGTCCGCCCAGAAAAAGATCAAGATCGTTGTCAAGGCGGCCACGGCCCGCTGACCGGACGCACACCCGAGGCTCAACCTGGCGGAGCACCGCCGTCTCAGGGAGCAGTGGGGTAGGGCAAGGTGCCCGACGCCGCGTGCTCAGGCACGCGCCGTCGGGCACCTTGTGGGGTGAGGAACCACCGACACCCCAACGCTGAACCCCCACCGCGGTTGACCGCGGCCTGGCCACTCAGTGTCAAGCGTTCAGCAGCGACTCTCCCGGATCGGGCTGGCGCTCCACCTTCCCCACGAGGAGGGAGTACGCCAGGATGCCGATGACCGTCACCACGGTGATGTAGACGAACGCCGGGGCGAAGGAGACATCCGAGACCAGGAAACCGATGACGATCGGGGTGGCGATCGAGGAGAGGTTGCCGATGAAGTTGAACATGCCGCCCGTGGTGCCGATGAGGCGCTTCGGGGCCAGCGCGGAGACGAGCGACCAGGTGATGGACGCGAAGCCGTTGCCGAAGAAGGCGATGCACAGGAACGCGATGACCCAGGCGGTGGAGTCAGTGAAGTTCGCGCCGATCATGGCGGTGGAGAGCAGCAGGCCGGCGATGATCGGGCCCTTGCGTGCCACGCCGAGGGAGACGCCGCGGCGCACCATCCAGTCCGAGAAGAAGCCCGAGAGCAGCACGCCAACCAGTGCCGCGATGTACGGCAGCGAGATGAGGAAGCCGGACTTGATGAAGTCCATGCCGCGGTACTTGACGAGGTACGTGGGGAACCAGGTCAGGAAGAACCACAGCGTGGAGGTCAGGCAGAACTGGCCGATGTAGACGCCCCACAGCTTGCGGTTGGTCAGCACGGCCTTGAAGTCGGCCCAGGAGGTCTTCTTCCGCTCCGTCTGCGCGGACTCGAGGTCGACCAGCCCGCCGCCGGCCTCGATGTGATCGATCTCGGCCTGGTTGGCCAGCCGCATCTTGCGCGGCTCGCGGTAGACCAGGTACCAGACGACGCCCCAGAGGATGCCGATGCCGCCCGTAGCGATGAACACCCAGTGCCACGAGAACGCGGTCTGCAGCCAGGTCAGGACCGGGGTCAGCAGCGCGAGGCCGATGAACTGACCCGAGGTGTAGAACCCGATCGCGCTGCCGCGTTCCTTGTCCGGGAACCAGGCCGTCGCCACGCGGTTGTTGATCGGGTAGGCGGGAGCCTCGAAGACGCCGACCAGCAGGCGCAGGATGATCAGCGCGACGAAGCCGGAGAAGATGCCCATGAAAGCGGTGGCCAGCGACCATAGGATGAGGCACGCGGGGTACAGGATGCGCGGCGGGATCTTGTCGATCAGCCAGCCGCCCGGGATCTGCAGCGCCGCGTAGGTCCAGCCGAACGCGGAGAGCAGCAGGCCCTGCTGGGCGGGCGAGATGTGGAACTCCTCCGAGATGGCCGGGAGGGCCACGGAGAGGTTGGCGCGGTCGAGGTAGTTGATGACCACCGAGACGAAGAGCATGACCGCGATGAGGATGCGGGCCTTCGTTGCGCGGGAGACCTGCTTCTCGCGGGCCTGGGCATAGCTGTAGGTGTTTTGCGTGCTCATGCCGGTCACCACTCCGCGAACGAGCCGTCGGTGTGGCGCCACACCGGATTGCGCCAGCGGTGGCCTTCGGCCGCGCGCTCCTTGACGTACTCCTCGTTGATCTCAACGCCGAGACCGGGGCCCGAGGGGATCTTGACCATGCCGTCGGCGTAGTCAAACACCGAGGCGTCGGTGACGTAGTCCAGCAGATCGTTGGACTTGTTGTAGTGGATCCCGAGGCTCTGCTCCTGGATGACCGCGTTGTAGGCCACGGCGTCCACGGCCAGGCACGCGGCGAGGGCTATGGGGCCAAGCGGGCAATGCGGGGCCAGGGCGACGTCGTAGGTCTCCGCCATCGCCGCGATCTTGCGCACCTCGGTGATGCCGCCGGCATGCGAGAGGTCGGGCTGGATGATGTCGGCCACGCCGGACTCGAGGATGTGCTTGAAGTCCCAGCGGGAGTACAGCCGCTCGCCGAGGGCGATCGGGGTGGAAGAGTTGCGTAGCACATCGGCCACACCGTCCACGTGCTCGGAGAGCACGGGCTCCTCCACGAACATGAGGTTGTACGGCTCCAGCGCCTTGAGCAGCACGCGGGCCATGGGGCGGTGGACGCGGCCGTGGAAGTCCACGCCGATGCCCACGTTCTCTCCGACGGCCTCGCGGATCTCCGCGACGTTATGGACGACCTTCTCCACCTTGTCGCGGGTGTCGATGAACTGCAGCTCCTCCGGGCCGTTCATCTTCACCGCGGTGAAGCCGCGCTCGACGGCGGCCTTGGCCTGGGCGGCCGTCTCACCCGGGCGGTCCCCGCCGATCCACGAGTAGACCTTGATGGAGTCGCGCAGCTTGCCGCCGAGCAGCTCGTGCACCGGCACGCCCAGCGCCTTGCCCTTGATGTCCCACAGCGCCTGGTCGAGCCCGGCCAGCGCCGACATGTGGATGCCGCCGCCGCGGTAGAAGCCCGAGCGGTACATGACGGTCCAATGGTCCTCGATGAGGCGCGGGTCCTTGCCGATCAGATAATCGGAAAGTTCCTCGACGGCGGCGGCGACGGTGGCTGCGCGGCCCTCGAGGACCGGCTCACCCCAGCCGATGACGCCCGTGTCGGTCTCGACCTTGACGAAGCACCAGCGAGGGGGCACCTGGTAGGTGGTGATGGACGTGATCTTCATTGATGCCACGCCTTTCTTGCTTGGGATGCGGGGAAGAAGTCTTAGTGGTTGGCGTCGTAGACGGCCTGGATGGAGGCCGCGCGCGCGCCGACGTCGGCGGCGGTGTCGCCGGCCCGGTAGAGCCACGAGCCCACGCCGGCGCCCTGGGCGCCCGCGGTGAGCCAGGCGCCGAGCGTGGAGTCATCCACGCCGCCGACGGGCAGCATTTGGGTGCCGGCGGGCAGCACGGAGGCCCAGGCCTTCATGCCGGCGATCCCCACCTGGTTGGAGGGGAAGAGTTTGAGGGCGGTGGCGCCGGCCTCGAGGGCGGCGAACGCCTCGGAGGCTGTGGCCACGCCCGGGTAGGACAGGAGCCCCAGGCGCGCAGTCTCGGCGACGACTGCGGGGTTGAAGTTGGGGGAGACCACCATCTGGCCGCCGGCAGCGGCGACCGCGCTGACGTCCTCGACGCTGAGGACCGTGCCGGCTCCCACGAGCGTGTCCTCCGGGAGGGTGGCGCGCAGCAGGCGGATCGATTCCAACGGCTCGGGGGAGTTCAGCGGCACCTCGATCTTACGGAAACCGGCGCCGTGGAGCGCCTCGCCGATGGCCGGAGCCTCCGCGGGGGTGAGGCCGCGCAGGATGGCGATGAGGCCGGTGGGTTCGGAGGTCATGGTGTGCCTTTCGCGGGGTGAGGCGGGGATGAGCGGTGGGGTGACTAAGCAGAGAGCAGGCCGACCGAGCGACCGATGGCGATCAGCCCCGTGAGGGCGGTGCCCTCCAGGACGACGGAGTCAACGCCCTGCAGCGCGAGCGCTTGGGCGTAGCGGCGACCTAGCTCGCCCTCGGCGCAGATGGCTGGCGTGCCCGCGAAGCCGTCTGCGGCCAGGAATCGCAAGGTTTCGTCGCCGATCAGCAGGCCGGAGAGGTAATCGGGAACGAAGCGAGCCGGCACCTCGCCGCTCAGGTTTTGCGTTCGCGCGGTGAAGATTCTGGCCCCGAAGGGATCCTGGGCGTGCACAAGGGAATGCTCGACGCCGCGGACAAAGGCCGCGTCCGCGGCCTCGGCTTCGGCGGCGGCCGGGTGGAGAGCGGCGACCGGGTCCGCGGCTTGCACCGGGTCGCCCAAGATGGTTGAGCTGAGGAGCGCCGCGTGCAGCTCGCCGGTCATGCAGGTGGAGAAGTCGGTGATCGCTCCCTCACTGACGCTGAGCCATTTGGTATGGGAACCGGGCAAGACGAGCGTCGCATCGCTGGGGGAACCGAGCGCCTCGAGGGCTCCGAGCACCTGGGTCTCCTCGCCGCGAAGGACATCCGGAGCTTGTCCGGCGGGCGTGGCCGTATGCAGCCCGGGGACGAGATAGACCGCGTGGCCGGACTCGTGAGAGCCGGTGCCGGGGATGATGTGCAGCGGGAGGGCGGCGGGCGAGGCGCTTAAGGGCAGTCCCAGGTGGGCCGCCTCCGACCAGCCTCCAGCCGAACCAACCATGCCGCACGCGATGGTGGGAACGGCGCGAACCCCGAGCTCGGCGTGGACGTCGGCGAGAGCCTGCGCGAAGCGCGCGGGAACGCTCACTCCTTCCGCCTCTGCGCTCGTCACGACCCTTCGAAGTCCGGAGGCGGAGCGGAGGGAGGTGAGGACCGTGCCGTGGCTGTCGAGGGCCCACGCGCGCAGGGATGTGGTGCCCCAATCGAGTGCCACGATGGCGGCGTCGGAGGGCGGGGGAACGTGCTGCATGTCACGAACGTAAGAAGCGCATCCCACATTGTACAAACGTATCCCATATAGTGGGTTGTGTGAGTGAGACGTCGGTGTCCGCGCCGAAGGGCGCTCAAACCCTCCTGAACGGCCTAGGACTGGTGCGCTGGGTCCAGCGCGGGGTCGCAGATCTGCCTGGCCTGCAACGCGCGAGCGGCCTGCCCCGCTCCACGGTGCATCGACTGGTCCAGGCCCTCCGGAGTGAGGGGTATCTGCGCGACGCCCCCTCGGGGCTCGCGCTCGGCCCAACACTCATCGAGCTGGGTTTCGCCTCGCTGCACGCCAACCCCCTCTCGAGCGTGGCCGCACCGCACCTTCAACGCCTGGCGGATGAGGTGTTGGACACCGTGCACCTCGCGGTGCGGGACCTGGGATCCGTGCTCTACCTGGCCAAGATTCCGGGCCAGCGCGGGGCTGAGATGCGCTCACGGGTGGGCTTGCGGATGCCCCTCACCCGCACGGGGATCGGCAAGGCGCTCCTCTTGCAGGCCGGGCCGGAGCGCTGGGCCGAGCTGTGGCGAGAGGAGTCTCCCGCTGATGCCACGGCCGCCTCGCCCGCGGCACGGGTGGCCGGGGATGATGCGCAGGGCGACTTTGTGGCCCGGATGGAGCATTATCGGCGCGGCGGCTACTCGTATGACATGGAGGAGAACGAGCCGGGCATTCGCTGTGTGGCGGCCCCCGTGCTTGATGCCCTGGGCGGAGTGGCGGGAGCAATCAGCGTCTCGGCGACGGCGCCCTACATGCCGGCCGACCGGATGCGGGCGCTGGTGCCTGTGGTTCAGGCCGTCGCCGCAGACATCGCAGCGGACATGGGGTATCGAGGCAAGGTCTGAGCCGCCGAGGAGCCACTGCTTTGGCGCAGCAGGGCCGTGGCTGCGGATCGCGATGCGGTTCCAGCCGTTCGCCACGATCGAGAACGAATTGATGGCCGAGACCTGCGCGTCGCTGAGCGTGACGAGTTCGCCGAGCAGTGGGTCGAGGCCGGCTGTGATGACGGCGTCGTCCGGCTGCTTCCTCAAGGCCCGGGGCCCTTGTAGGGCTCCGGCGCCTACTTGCCGCGATGGGCCTGGGTCAGGGGAACCCCGTTGCGTCGATGCTCGACGGCGGGTGGGGCGCCGCATCCGCTGGCTCGCTCGGGCGGGGCCCGGGTCTCGGGGTCGCGCGGCGGGGTGGCGGGGTGGAGGTTAAGGGTCCGTCCGGTTGAGCGACGCTGGTGGAATACCACTGTCAGATACTTATCATTTGTTGCAATTTGGTTCGCTTACTGACCAGTAGGTATGCGCATTTTCGGGGTTTCGCGCTATAATTGAACTCTCGCCAGCACCGAGAAACCGAAGTTCATGCCGGTCGATCACCGATCGATTCGAGGTTCGTTTCTAGTGGCGCGCGCATGCGCTCAAAGGCGGGAGGGATCACCATGTTGGACGTCGAGGCCATCACGCAGGCCACCGCCACGCTGCGCTCCCTCATTAACGCCGGTCCCCGTGCCTGGGACGGTGCCCCGGAAGAAGAGGTCGTGGCCGCACTCGGTGCGACCGCCGACCTGGCCCGCACGTGCGACTCGGTGAAGATCGCCGCTGCCGGGGCCGTGGCCCGCCGCTCCGAACCCCTGACCCCCATCGAATCCCTCGCCCGCCGGCTGGGGCACGCCAACACTCGCCGGCTCGTCATGGACGTCTTCGGTGTCAACGGCTACGTGGCCGATTCCTGGATCGACGTGGCCGCCGCCGTGCAACCGCGCACCGGGATCTCCACCGGGGACCTGCCACCGGCCCGGCCCGCCGTGGCCGCGGCCATCGAGGCCGGGGAACTCAGCGCGGAGATCGCCAAGGCCATCGTCGAACAACTCTCCAAACTCACCGGCGAATCCGTGGACGGCGGCATCGCCGTAGCCGAGGCAGCCATGGTCGCCAACGCCACCGGCGGACGCATCAACCTCTTCAAACCAACCCCTGAACCCGCGCCGTTGGCCGGTGCCGGCACTGGTGTCGGCGGGCCTGGCGGAACCGGTGGCAACGCCGGCTGGCCAGGTGGAGCGGCCCACGGCGGAACCGGCCAGCACCCGGGCCCCGGCTGGAGTGGGATGAATGACAACAGGAGTCCCGGCGAGGGCAGCTTCGAGTTCCCGCCCCAGAACCCGGCCTCGCAGCAGGACCCGCGGATGACGCCCTGGGGCGAGGCCGGCGGCACCCCGTGGGAACGCGGTGAAAGTCCCGTCCAGCCCGGCACCTCGAACCCCGGTGGGTTCTTGGCCGGTCAGGACCCGCGCGAGCGCGCGGGCCAGGCTTGGTTCGGCCACCGAGACGACCCCGGCCACACGCCGAACCCTGCACAGGGCCCGGGTGCCGGTGGTTTCGCGCCGAGCTACCAGCAGCAACCAGGCCAGCAACAATCCCAGCAGCAGCGGCCCGAACCGCAGGCACCGTTCCGGCCCGTGCTGCCGCCGAGCATGGACGAGCGATCCGCCCGCCGCGGCACCGGCTCCGCGATCGCCGGAGGCCGCGTGGGCCTTGAACGCATCAAGGAAGAATCCAAGGGCTGGGGCCTCGTCCTCGACCCAGACGGCGCCGAGCCCCGCTACGAACAGCAACGCAAAAACCGGTCGTTCCGGCTCATCAAGAAGGCCGGCGGAGGCTACGACATCACCGGCTTCGCCCCCGACGTCGAAGGCGCCCAGATCCGCACCCTCCTCGACGCCTGTCTCTCTCCACGCACCAAAGACCACGGCCCTGAGAACCTCTTCAACCAAGACCACGAGACCAACGGCACCGACATGGGTACGGGCACTGGTGCGAACGAGAGCCGCACCCACGCCCAACGCTCCTTCGACGCTCTCGCGCACATCCTCGCCCTCCACGCCGCCTCAGCCGACGCGCCCACCACCGCAGGCGCAGCCCCCACCCTGCTCATCAGCACGACCCTGACCGCGATCGACCACCACCTGCACGACTG